>CP134604.1:2952500-3300000 GCA_021555105.2 Thalassospiraceae bacterium LMO-JJ14 | reverse complement strand
CCGAAATTATTCAGGCGCGTATGAAGGAAATCCAGGATCAGCGCGAACGCTCGCAGCCGGTCCGTGAAAAAACCGGCGGATCGACTTTCGCCAACCCCTGGGGGAACAAGGCCTGGGAGCTGATCGACGCCGCCGGCTGCCGGGGGCTCAGGGTCGGCGGCGCGCAGGTGTCGGAGGCGCACACCAATTTCCTGATCAATACCGGCGATGCGACGGCGGGCGACCTGGAAAGCCTGGGCGAGGAAGTGCGCCGCCGCGTGATGAAAAATTCAGGTGTCGAACTGAAATGGGAAATCCGCCGGTTGGGCGTTCCCGGCAACAACGGCCCCCGGGAGGTTGAGCGATGACGAGACACGTAGCGGTACTGATGGGCGGCTGGTCGGCGGAACGCGAGGTCTCGCTGGCGAGCGGCGCTGCCTGCGCCAAGGCGCTCAAGGAAGCCGGTTTCGATGTCACGCCGATCGACGTGCAACGCGATATGGGGGCACTGATTACGCGGCTGTATCCCAAGCCGGACGCCGTTTTCAACGCGCTCCACGGCCGCTGGGGCGAAGACGGCTGCGTACAGGGATTGCTGAACATTTTGAATATTCCGTACACGCACTCGGGGTTGATGGCCTCGGCGCTGGCCATGGACAAGCCGATGGCCAAGCAGTTGTTCGAGGATGCCGGGCTGCCGGTCGCGAAACACGTGGTCGCCAGCGAAGAGGATATCCGTGCCGCCGATCCGATGCCGCGCCCGTATGTCATCAAGCCCTGTAACGAGGGCTCCAGCGTCGGCGTTCATATCGTTCGTCAGGGCGACAATGCGCTCAGCTTCGAAGGCACCGGCTGGCCGCACGGTGATCGGGTCATGGTCGAAGAGTTCATCGAAGGCCGTGAATTCACCGTTGCCGTGATGGGCGATCGGCCGCTCGCCGTCACCGATATTTCAACGGAACGAAATTTTTACGATTACGAGGCTAAATATGTAACGGGGGGATCGAAACATGTGATTCCCGCCGACATCGATCAGGGGACCACAGATGCCTGTCTTGACTATGCATTGCAGGCGCATCGGGCCCTCGGATGCCGGGGTGTTTCCAGGGCCGACTTCCGATACGACGGGGAACGGCTGTATCTCCTGGAAGTCAATACGCAACCCGGGATGACGGCGACGTCGCTGGTGCCCGAGCAAGCAGAGTACGTGGGCATATCCTTCCCCGAACTGGTGACCTGGATGGTCGATAACGCGGAGTGCGATGCATGATTTTTGCGCGTAAGCAAAAGAAGAAAGCCGAAGCGCAGGGAACTCGCTCGCAGCCGCGTCCGCGCGTCCGCCCGTTATGGCGCCGCACTTGGTTTATTCCTTTAATCGGTGCCGTGATCATGGGGACCGCTTCGGGCGCGGGTTGGTGGGCGATTTCGTCGGGCAGCGCCGAACGGCTTTATGACAGCGCGCGCTGGTCGGCGATTTCGGCGACGGCTTCAATGGGCTTTAGGGTGCAGGAAGTCATGGTCAGCGGCCGTCAGCAGACGAAACGCGACGTGCTGATCAAGGCGCTGAACGTTTCACGCGGCGCCCCGATCCTGGCTTTCGACATTCTCGAAGCGAAGGGACGCCTGGAGGCGCTGCCGTGGGTTCGCGCCTCGACCATCGAGCGCATGCTGCCCGATACCATTCTTGTCAGCATCGTCGAGCGCGAACCGCTGGCACTGTGGCAGAAAGACGAGAAGTTGCATCTGATCGATGCCGAAGGCGCGGTGATCGAGACCGAAAACCTTGAGCCTTATGCCGACCTGCTGGTCGTCGTCGGCGCGGGGGCCGAGGCGCAGGCCTCTGCCCTGATCGCGATGATCGGCTCCGAACCGACGCTGATGACGCAGGTCAAGGCCGCGACATGGGTCGGCGAACGGCGCTGGAACCTGCATCTCAAGGGTGGCATCGACGTGCGTCTGCCCGAAGACGACGCCCAGGGGGCATGGGCGCGGCTGGCGACATATCACCGCAATCACCGGGTTCTGGACAAGAACGTGACGGTTCTGGATTTGCGAATCCCGGACCGGCTGATTGTCAAGACCGGGCCCAAGGGTAGCGGCCAGGAAACATAACGGGGCAATTATCCGGGAAGAACCCGGTGTTTTGAGTTGGGAACGAGAGAGTGACACGAATGAAACGAAACGGCGCAACGCTGAAACCGAGATCGGGGTTTGTCGCCGCGCTTGATATCGGCACCACGAAGATCTGTTGCCTGATTGCCAAGCCAAACGTGGAACGCGGTCCCTATGGCACGGGCGGGCCGAAGATCGTCGGCATCGGCACGCACCAGGCACACGGCATTCGCAATGGCGCCATCGTCGATATGGACGCCGCCGAGCACGCCATTCGCGCCGCCGTCGAACGCGCCGAACAGATGGCCGGTGACAACATCGAGCGTGTCGTCATCAATGTTTCCGTCGGTAAGCCGAAATCGAAGCTGGTGGCGTGCGATGTTTCCATCGGCGGCCACGGAATTACCGAACACGACATGCGCCGGCTGTTGGATCCGGCGGTGCTTTTGAAGGACATGCCCGAAGACCGCGAAATCGTCCACAAACTGCCGGTCGGCTTCAGCGTTGACGGCAATCGCGGCGTCCGCGACCCGATCGGCATGTTCGGCGAAACGCTGGGCGTCAACGTTCACGTGGTCACGGCGCAGACGGCGCCGCTCAGAAATCTGCATGCAGTTGTCGAGCGTTGTCATCTGCATGTCGATGCAATGGTCGTCTCGCCGTTCGCTTCGGCGCTGGCGTGCCTTGTCGACGATGAAAAGAAAATGGGTGCGGCGTGTATCGATATCGGCGGCGGCACCACCGGCATCGCGCTGTTCTTCGATGGCGAGCTTGTGCACACCGACATCATTCCCGTCGGCGGCAATCACATCACCAACGATATCGCGCGCGGCCTGTCGACCCCGTTCGGTCACGCCGAGCGCATGAAAAATCTTTACGGCACATGCCTGGCGTCGGCATCCGACGACGCCGAGGTGATCCAGGTGCCGCTGGTCGGCGAAGACGACGAGACCGGCACCGTGCAAGTGCCACGCTCAATGCTGGTCGGCATCATCCGTCCGCGCGTCGAGGAAATTCTCGATCTGGCGCACGAGCGTCTGGAGAAAGCCGGGTTCGCCCAGCTTGCCGGGCGTGTCGTGCTGACCGGCGGGACGTCGCAGCTGACCGGCATGGTGGAAATGGCCTCACAGACGTTTTCGCATCACGTCCGGCTGGCCTGTCCGCGCCCTATCGAGGGACTGGCCGAAGCTGTCGCCGGGCCGGCGTTCTCGGCCGCTTCGGGGCTTTTGCAGTACGCCGTCGCCGTCGCCGAAGTGCCAATGGAGACGGACATGAACATGGCGCAGCCGCCGTCCGGGTTGCTGGGCCGCATCGGGCATTGGTTAAGGGAGAATTTTTAACATGAGTATTAACAACAAGGAATTCCGGCGTCCCCGCATATTCACGCGGGGAAACGAGGTCACCAGGTCACATCAAACCGATAGGAGCGGAGGTTGACATGAGTATCAATATTAGCGTCCCCGGGGGCGGAGATACCTCGGAACTGAAGCCGCGCATCACCGTACTCGGTGTTGGCGGCGCCGGCGGCAATGCCGTCAATAACATGATCGCCAAGGAACTGCAGGGCGTCGATTTCGTCGTTGCCAACACCGATGCGCAAGCTTTGGTCCGGGCCAAGACGGACCGCCGCGTGCAGCTTGGCGCAGACGTCACCGAAGGTCTCGGCGCCGGGTCACGTCCCGACGTCGGCCGGATCGCGGCCGAGGAAAGCCTCGACAAGGTGATGGCCGAACTCGAAGGCGCGCACATGGTCTTCATCGCCGCCGGTATGGGCGGCGGCACCGGCACCGGTGCGGCCCCGGCCCTCGCCAAGGCCGCCAAGGAACGCGGCATTCTGACCGTCGCCGTGGTCACCAAGCCGTTCCAGTTCGAAGGTTCGCACCGTATGCGCATCGCCGAGGCCGGTATCCAGGATCTGGAAAGCTTCGTCGATACGCTGATCATCATTCCGAACCAGAACCTGTTCCGGATCGCCAATGAAAACACCACTTTCGCCGATGCCTTCGCGATGGCCGACGAAGTGCTGTATTCGGGCGTGCGCGGCGTCACCGATCTGATGACCATGCCGGGTCTGATCAACCTCGACTTTGCGGATATCCGCTCGGTCATGGGCGAGATGGGCAAGGCGATGATGGGCACCGGCGAAGCATCCGGCGAACGCCGTGCCATGGAAGCGGCGGAAGCGGCGATCAACAACCCGCTCTTGGACGATTCCTCGATGCAGGGCGCCAAGGGCGTGCTGATCAACATCACCGGCGGCATGGACATCACGCTGTTCGAAGTCGACGAGGCAGCGAACCGTATCCGCGACGAAGTCGACAACGATGCGCACATCATCATCGGTTCCGCCTTCGATAAGGAACTCGACGGTCTGATGCGTGTCTCCGTGGTGGCGACGGGTATCGATTCGGTGGCGGCAGAACAGCCGCGCCCGCAGGTGCTGACCGTCAGCGAAACGCCGCAGGTTCGCCAAATCAAACCGGAGATCAAACCGCAAGCGCCGCAAGCCGGTGAAGCCCCGGTGCGCCGGGTTCCGGCGGCCCAGCCTGCCGCCGCAGAAGCCGGTGACGCCATTGAAGCTGAATCCGCGATTCAGGCGGTTGCCGAGGAAGCCGCAGATACGGCCCCCGAGACCGACAAGGCCCCGGCCTTCGAGATCAAGGATGCGCCGCGTCCTGCCGCTGCCGCTGCCGAGGAGGAATCCGACGAGGCGGCTGCCGAGGATGACGTCAAAACCGTTGCGGAAGACGATGCCGGGATGCCGGCTGAAGGCGAAACCACCGACGATGCGGAAGCCCCGAAACCCGCTGCGGCTGCCGAAGAACCGGCACCGGTTGCGGCCGCTGCCGCCGAAGCGCCGGAAGTCCATGCCGCCGCGACCCCGACAGTCGGTGCGACGGATGCCTTTATTCCGAAGCCGGCTGTGGGTCTCGAAGGCGATACCCGCGAAATTGCCGAAAAAGCGGATCCGATGGCGGAAGCCGATCTGATCAACGGCGGCAAGGAACCGGAACAAAAGAAACCGGCGAAATCCAAATCCAGCCTGTTCGAGCTTGTGACTGGCACCGGTAAGGCGGCCATCGACCGCGTGACGGGTGGCCAGCGGGCGGAGCCGGCAGCACCGCGTGACAACGGTGAGCCGAAAGCGGAACGGATGATGACGCCGAGCGGGGGCGGCAGCCGCGCCGCCGTCGGGCAGTCCGCACCGCAGGCGATGCCGCAGCCGACACTTGGCGGTCTCGATCCGGAAGACCGTATCCAGGAAGTTGCCGAGGACGAGGATGACCTGCTCGACATCCCGGCTTTCCTGCGCCGGCAGGCCAATTAAGGCCTGAAGGCCCGCAAGGCCGCTGTGCGGTCCGGCGGAACGAATCGCTCCTATCGACGGGAGAGGGGTGCCTTCGGGCGCCCCTCTTGCCGTTTACGGAATGGGGCATCTGTTTCAGATGAAGAATAAGTAACTGTTTTTAAAGATGAAAAACGTAACAATCGGAAACAAATGTTGATTTGAGTGGAGCAGGCCCGCTTGCTACACACATCATCAACAATCTACAAAGATTTTAGGGGCGCATGACGCTCGGGGGTTACTAAAAATATGTTCGATCAGCAAGTTTCAGCCGCGATGACAGGGTCTGACGTAAATGAACCGGTGGTTCGTCAACGCACGCTGAAATCTCCGATCAACTGCACCGGGGTCGGCCTCCACTCCGGGAACAAGATTTCCATGACCATGAAACCGGCGCCGGTCAATTCGGGCGTGGTTTTTCGCCGCACCGACATCAGCGGTGCAGGCGCGGTCATTCCGGCGCGCTGGGACCATGTCGTCGATACGCGCCTGTGTTCGGTGCTCGGCAATGAAGACGGGGTCACCGTGGGGACGGTCGAACATGTGATGGCGGCCCTTGCCGGCTGCGGCATCGACAATGTCGAAATCGAGATCAATGGCCCGGAAGTGCCGATTATGGACGGCAGTTCCGAGCCTTTCGTGTTTCTCATCGAATGCGCCGGAATCGTCGAACAGGATGCGCCGCGCCGCGTGATCCGCGTGCTCAAGCGCGTTGAAGTCTCCTACGGCTCCGGTCATGTTGCGATTTCGCCTTGCGATACCCAGATCATCGACTTCGAGATCGACTTCGACAGTTCTGTCGTGAACCGTCAGGAAATGAGCCTGAAGGTCGTCAACGGCGCCTTCCGCAAGGAGCTTTCCAAGGCCCGCACCTTTGGTTTCCTGCACGAAGTCGAAGCATTGTGGGAAGCGGGACTGGCCAAAGGCGGCTCGCTCGATAACGCCATTGTCGTCGGCCACGACGGCATTATGAACGAAGACGGCCTGCGCTATGACGACGAATTCGTGCGTCACAAGGTGCTGGATGCGATCGGCGACCTGTATCTCGCAGGCGCCCCGATCATCGGCCGTTTTGAAGGTGTGTGCTCCGGTCACGCCGCCAACAACAAGCTGCTGCGCACGCTGCTCGCCGACGAGAGCGCCTGGACCTGGGATGTGCTGAGCGGCGATGCGGTGAATCTGGCCGTCGACGGCGGCATTCAGGCCGAACAGATGGCCGTCGCCGGCTGATTTCTGCCGGCCCGGCGGGCCGATTTCCCACGTAATCGTCAAGACACGCCATCGGCGGTGCTTTTTCCCGTACATATCCGGATTTCAGGCCGCTAAAGACGTCTCAGCCCTTGCGGATTTGCGCCCCGGACGTGATATACTCCGTACAGGTTTCAGCCCTTGATCTTGACGGGAATGACATACCGATGGCGCGTTTTTACCGCTCATTGAAACTGACGGCAGCAGCGGCCCTTGTCGCTGCAACGACGGCGGCGTGCTCCACGACGGAAGAGCCGGACTATGTCGAGCGCCCGGTGTCGAACATCTATAACGGCGCCATGAACCTGATGCAGGAAGAGCGTTATAAGGACGCGGCGCGCGAGTTCGACGAAGTCGAGCGGCAGCACCCGTATTCCGTCTGGGCGACCAAAGCGCAACTGATGGCAGCCTATTCCTATTACCAGAGCAACCGCTACGATGACGCGATCATCGCGCTCGACCGGTTCACGCAGTTGCACCCGGCGAACCGCGATGTCGCCTATGCGTACTATCTGAAGGCGCTTTGCTATTACGAGCAGATTTCCGATGTGGCGCGGGATCAGAAGATGACGGAATTGTCGCTGAATGCCCTGAGCGAGGTCATGAAACGGTTTCCGGAATCCCAGTACGCCCGCGATGCCAAGATCAAGGTCGATCTGACTTACGATCACCTCGCCGGTAAGGAAATGGAAATCGGCCGCTATTACCTGAAGCAGAAACATTATCTGGCGGCCATCAACCGTTTTCGCACCGTGGTTGAGAAGTATGAAACCACGACGCACGTTCCGGAAGCGCTGCACAGGCTGACCGAAGCCTACATGGCGCTCGGCGTCACCAGCGAGGCGCGTAAGACCGCCTCGGTGCTGGGACACAATTTCCCCAGCAGTGAATGGTACACCGACTCGTATTACCTGTTCGAGGGCAAGCCGGTCGCCGAGCCCGAGGAAAAGCCCTGGTACAAGGTTTGGTAATCACGGTGCGCGACCGTCGCCAGGAGCCCGCCCGAGCATGTTGACCCGCCAGCCATGTTAACACGACTGTCGATACGAAATGTGGTCCTGATCGACAAGCTCGATCTGGATTTCTCTGCCGGTCTGGCGGTGCTGACGGGCGAAACGGGGGCCGGCAAGTCGATCCTGCTCGATGCACTGGGATTGGCGCTTGGTTACCGGGCCGAAGCGCGGATGCTGCGCAAGGGCGCGGATCAAGCTGTCGTCAGCGCGGTTTTCGAAGTCCCCGCCGGTCATCCGTCGCGCAGTGAACTTGAAGTAAACGGTATCGACGCCAGCGACGATCTGCTGATCTTGCGCCGTGTGCTCGGCGACGACGGCCGCACCAAGTCTTTCGTCAACGATCAGCCGGTCAGTGTCGGGCTTTTGAAGCGTGTCGGCGAACATCTGGTGGAAATCCATGGCCAGTTCGAAACCCAGCGCCTTTTGGATCCGGCCGGCCACCGCGCGCTTTTGGACGCCTATGGCGGTTTTGACGGTCTTGTCGGTGACGTTGCCGCACGGCATGGGGTGCTGCGCGATCTGCAGGCATCCCTGTCCGCCGCCGAGGAAGCGGCCCGCATCGCCAAAGACAACGAAGACTTCCTGCGTCACGCCGTTGACGAATTGCGCGCCATGGCGCCCCAGCCCGGCGAGGAAACGGCGCTCGCCGAACAGCGCCGCATGCTGCAGCATGGCGAACAGATTTCAGCCGCCATCTCGCTTTCGTCGCAGGCCATTACCGGCGACGGCGGGGCGGAGGAGAAGCTGACCCGCGCCCTGGGCGAAATCGAACGCGCCGCGGCCAAGGCCGGCGGCAGGCTGGACGAGACCATGGCCGCATTGCAGCGCGCACTCAGCGAAGTTGCCGATGCCAGCGGATTTCTGGAGCGCGCCGAAAGCGATCTGGAAATGGATCCGCAGGAGCTTGAGCAGGCCGAGGAACGGCTGTTCGCGCTGCGCGCCCTGGCCCGCAAACACCATGTCGACGTCGACCAACTGGCCGATGTGCAGGAAAAGCTCGAAGCCGACCTTGCCGATATCGATGCCGGCGGTGAAACCGTGACGCGCCTCAAGGCGGAACTGGAAGCGGCCAGGAAAGCTTACCGCGATGCGGCCGGGAAACTCAGCGCGGCGCGCGCCAAGGCGGCGAAAAAGCTCGATCAGGCGATGGCCGGGGAACTGGCGCCGCTGAAGCTCGGACAGGCCCGCTTCGAGACCGGTATTCATCCCCTCGACGAGGATAAATGGGCGGCGCACGGCATCGACCGGGTGGCCTTTGCCGTCGCCACCAATCCGGGCAGCGAACCGGGGCCGTTGAACCGCATTGCGTCGGGGGGCGAACTGGCGCGTTTCATGCTGGCGCTCAAGGTGGTGCTGGCAGAAGCCGACCCGGTGCCGGTTCTGGTTTTCGACGAAGTGGACGCGGGGATCGGCGGGGCCGTCGCCGCGGCGGTCGGCGAGCGGTTACAGCGGCTGGGCACGGGGGTGCAGATTTTCGTCGTCACGCACTCACCGCAGGTCGCGGCCAAGGGTGCCAGGCATTTGTATGTTCGCAAGGGCGGCGACAGTAAGAACGTCAAAACAGAAGTGGTCGCGCTGGACGGTGACGCGCGCCGCGAGGAAATCGCCCGCATGCTGTCCGGCGAGACGGTGACCAGTGAAGCACGCGCCGCGGCCGACAGCCTGTTGAAGGGGGCGGCGGCGTGAGCGGTAAGAACGAGTTGCGCGATATTCCGGTCGATCAGTTGCTGGAACCGGATGCGGTGGTCGAACTGGAGGCGCTGGCCCGGGAAATCGCCGAGCACGATGCGGCTTATTATCAGAAAGATGCGCCACACATCAGCGATGCCGAGTACGATGCGCTGCGCGCGCGCAACGAAGCGATCGAGGCCCGGTTCCCGAAACGGGTCCGCGATGACAGCCCGTCCAAGCGGGTCGGTGCCGGAGCGGCGCAGGGCTTCGGCAAGGTGAGCCACAACCCGCCGATGCTGTCGCTCGGCAATGCTTTTTCTGAAGCCGACGTCGTCGAGTTCTATGATCGTATCCGCCGGTTTCTCAGTCTCGGTGTGGACGAGCCGGTGGTCATCGTTGCCGAGCCCAAGATCGACGGCCTGTCGGTTTCGCTGCGATACAAGAACGGCAAGTTCGTGCAGGGCGCGACCCGGGGCGACGGTCGCGAAGGCGAGGATGTGACGGCCAACCTCAAAACCATGGCCGAGGTACCGGAAACGATCGACAATGCGCCGGCGGAAATCGATATTCGCGGCGAAGTCTATATGTCGAAAGCCGATTTTCTCGCTCTGAACGAACGCCAGGACGAAGCCGGCGCCAAGGCCTTCGCCAACCCCCGGAACGCGGCCGCCGGTTCGTTGCGCCAGAAGGACCCGTCAGTCACGGCAGCGCGCCCCTTGAAGATTTTTACCTATGCCTGGGGCTATGTCAGCGGCGTCAGTGCTCAGGGTTACGGCGGCGCCATCGACTGGCCGGACCAGTGGTCATTTTACGAACGCCTGAAGGCATGGGGTTTCCCGGTCAATCCCTATGCACGGGTATGCAACGGCATTGATGAGACCATGGCGCTTTATGAGAAGCTCGGCGTCGAGCGGGCGTCGCTGGACTACGATATCGACGGCGTCGTCTACAAGGTCAACCGGCTCGACTGGCAGGAACGCCTGGGCTTCGTCAGCCGTGCGCCGCGCTGGGCCGTGGCGCACAAATTCCCGGCTGAAAAGGCGACGACACTGGTCCACAAGATCGATATTCAGGTCGGCCGCACCGGCACCCTGACTCCGGTCGCGCACCTTGAACCGATTACGGTCGGTGGTGTCGTCGTGCAGCGGGCGACCCTGCATAACGAGGACTATATCCATGAAAAGGATATCCGCGCGGGTGACCGCGTGCTGATCCAGCGGGCCGGCGATGTTATTCCGCAGGTCCTCGAGGTGGATCTGTCGGCCCGGCCCGACCCTGCGCCTGCGCCGTTCAAGATGCCGGAAAGCTGCCCCGAATGCGGCAGTCTTGCCGTGCGCGAAGAAGGCCAGGCCGCGTGGCGCTGTAGCGGCGGTCTGATCTGTCCGGCGCAGGCGGTCGAACGGCTGAAACATTTCGTGTCGCGCGATGCCTTCGATATCGAAGGTCTGGGCGGCAAGCATATCGAGGCGTTCTGGCAGGAAGGGCTGCTCAAGACACCCGGCGATATTTTCCGCCTGGCGGACATGCGCGATGACATCGCCGGCCGCGAGGGATGGGGCGGCAAGTCCGCCGATAACCTGCTCGCCGCCATCGACGCGCGGCGGCGTATCGAGTTGCCGCGGTTTATCTATGCCCTCGGTATCCGCCAGATCGGTCAGGCGACGGCGCGGTTGCTGGCCAGCCGATACGCCAGCATGGAAAACTGGCGGCGTCAGATGATTGCGGCCGCGGACCACGAATCCGAAGCTTACGCCGAACTGATCGACATCGACGGGATCGGACCGGCCATGGCCGACGACCTGATCGGGTTTTTCAAGGAGGCGCATAACCTGCAGGTTCTTGACGATCTGCAGAAGGCACTCGATATAGAGGACTTCGTCGCTGCCGATACGTCCGGTTCACCGGTCAGCGGCATGACCCTGGTTTTTACCGGCAATCTGGAAGCGATGAGCCGATCCGAGGCCAAGGCCAGGGCAGAATCCCTGGGCGCCAAGGTTGCGGGCTCGGTTTCCGGGAAAACCGACATCGTCATCGCCGGACCGGGTGCAGGGTCGAAACGCAAAAAAGCCGAAGAACTTGGGGTGAAAGTCATCACCGAAGAGGAATGGCTTGAAATACTGGTTGGCGGTGATCCTCAATTGCAACTTTTATGATGCAACTTTATAAAAGAATAGCCGGTTATATTGAATTGTGCGTGCCGTCACATTCTTAAATTTGGTATAATCCCATATTACGTGCAGTTATTGCTCCAAGGAGGACAACGAATGCCCCACCCAACAGACGTTCATGTTGGCCACCGCCTCAGAGAGGTGCGGATTATGCGTGGCCTGACGCAAACTCAACTTGGCGAACGTCTCGGTATCAGCTTTCAGCAGGTACAGAAATATGAGAAAGGCACCAACCGAATCGGCTCAAGCCGCCTGTGGGACATGTGCGGAATTCTCGATGTACCGGTCAGCTTTTTCTTTGAAGGACTTGCCGACGAGAAATCGGAAGACGAAAAGATTTCTCGCCGCGCTTTGCAGCTTGCCAAGGAACTGGATCGTATCGCGGACGACGACGTGAAGACCAATTTCCTGCAGCTTCTGAAAGTCTATAACACCAACTGATATGCTGACATGATCCTGGGGGGCTAGGATCGTTGCGTTTTCAGAATGTGATCGAGATGCTGCTCGCTATCCCGGCATGGCTGAAGCTGTGGCTGCACGGTCTTGACCGCTCAGCGCACATGGGACGGTATTTCTTCTGTGCGGTGAACCCGCAATTGAGCTCAGGAAAACGTGCCGGTAATCGCGTTCAGGTTTTCCGGGTCGGCGTGCACGGCCCATTCGACCTTGTCGGCATGGGCACGGAAAACCGCCGTCACCAGTGTGCAGCCGTAATCGTCGCCGCCGTCACCGGGGCGCCGCAACACGCTTTCCTCGCCGTCTGCGCCGCGTTTGAAGAGGACATTTTCCGCCTGTTTCGGATCGCCGCCTTCGGCCAGGTAGGCGTCGACCGCCGTTTGCCGGTAATCGGAGGACGCGGTCACGGTCTGGCCCAGTTTCGCGAAGTGCGCATCCAACAGATGATTGGCATGGCCGACGGCGCCGTCCACGGTATGAATGACGCTCGCCGAGGCCGGGGCTTCGATGGACATCGGCGTTTCGATCCCGCGCATGGCGATGGCGTGATGGAACCCCGACGCCCGATCCGGGCGGCGCAGGTGCGCGATCACGTCCGCGATGTTTTCCGCTTCAAGCACCGCGCGGCAGATGAAGTGGCGCGGGATGCCCGGCTTCAGGTCGTCGGCGCGGACGTTGTTGATGGTCTGCACCAGACCGGCGTCGGTGACGGCGACGCTGTGCCCGGCCAGCATGCCGGGATAAAGATAACTCTCGAACGCGGGGGCATCGTCGGGCCGCGCCCTGAGCCAGTAGCGGTGCGCCATGAAATCGCCGGATCCGTCTTCGTTATGGGCAATGACGGCGGGAATGCCGTTGGCGAAATCGCCGGCCGAGATCACCGTCGTGCAGGCGTCCGCCATGGCATCGAGGCGTGCTTGCGCGCTCTCCGGCGGAAAGCGGAGATCGCCGCGGCAATTCCACAGGAACAGGGTCTCGGTGTCGGTACCGATGGCGGCGGCCATGGCGTCGAGTTCGCGCATATGGCGGGGATAAGCGCCGGCGGCGGCGTCTCTGAGCGCTTTCAGGTAATCGCTGCCGGCGAAGTGTTTCTGTGTTTCCCTGAATTCGATATTGCGCATCACGGCTTCATTGAACGAGGCGGCGACGGCGCTGCCGATGGCGTGGCCCAATTCGGCAGGGCTGCCCGCGGCATCGATGATTTTGAGGTTATTATTCGTGGTTGAGGTCATGGCTTACTCACAAAAAACGTTCGATGTAGCGATAAAAGGCACCGACCCGGCTCGGGTGCTGGCGGAAATCGCGTAAAACCTGGCCGCAGCTTTCCTTGGATTTGCCGTCCTGTGCCTTGCTGGCGCGGGCCTGGGCTGTCCTGAAGGCTTTCACGGCCTTGGTCGAATCCTGATCGTTTGCCGTCACGTACTTGAACATACGCTGGATTTTCGATGTCAGCGCTTCCACATCCTCGCCACAGGCTTCGGCGCGGCCGGTCAGGGTGCCGAAACCATTGGCAGCCTTGAGCGCATCGTCCAACGGCACCATGGGCTTCACCGAGACGGGCAGCGCGCGCATGGTCTTGAAGCGGGGGTCGGCATGAATAATTTCCGCCTGCGCCGGATTGCAGGCATCGCTCAGCGTATTGCAGACCGAGATGCGGGCAAAATAAGTGGCCCACTGCTCGCCGGTGCGGGGCGAATTGGCCGGGCTGCCGGGGTCGTCCTTGTGACCGAGCCAGGTCCGCCGGACGGCGAAGGTATAGAAATCGCCGATGTAAACCTTCCCCATGGCGAAAAGCGCGGTGCCGGGGGCGGTATCCTTGACGGTGCTGCATTGCGCGGTGAAGGACGCCGTGGTGCCGATGACGCCCTTGTCGCGTTTGATTTCCGACACGGTGGGCTTGGCGCACTTGGTGGTCATGTCCTTGGCGATCTCGCGCGCCGCCAGTTGTGCGACGCGGTCTTTCTGGTTCTCGCTGCGGGTCACGACGATGCGTTCGATAACGCCGCCCTCGATCAGGAAATTCCTGCGCCATTCGCGCCTCACGCCCTTATCTGTCTTTTCGGGCGTGCCGCCGGTCCAGTTGGGCGGCGGCGGCGCAACCAGCACTTCGCCGTTGAACGCGGACTGTGCCTCTGCATGCCCGGAGAGGCAGGTCAAAGCAACGGTAAACGCAGACAGGAAGCGAATTGATTTCATGGTTCACTTATACGCGGATCGCACGTTGAAGAGAAGCGGAAGCCGGTAAGGCTTGCCATTCCCGCATAAAAAAAGAGAGGCCCGCGAGCCTCTCTTTTAAAAACGAATTCGATTCGCACGTTGAAGCGGATCAGTGCAGGCGATCCGGTAATTGATTGATCGCATCTTCGACCAGCGCGTCGGCTTTCTCGGAACTCAGATTTTCGCTGAGAACCTGCGAGGTCGCGGCGATAGCCACTTCGACGGCGCGGGCACGAACCTGATCGATGGCTTGCTGCTCGGCCATCGAGATTCGGTCCATCGCCAGCTTTTCGCGGCGTTCCAGCGATGCCTGAATCCGCTCGCGGCCTTCACGGTCCATGCGTTCGGCTTCTTCCTTGGCGTGGCGGATGATCGCCTCGGCTTCGCCGGCGGCATCGCGCTGCTTGCGCTGATACTGGGCCAGCAAATCCTGCGCTTCGTTGCGCAGCCGTTCGGCTTCGTCGAGCTCTTTCTTGATCTTCTCGGCACGCTCGTCGAGGGCCTTGGTCGCCATTTTCGACACCGGCTTGGTGACGGCAATGATAAATACAACCAGGGCAACGGCGACCCAAAATGCGGGATCATGTAACATATCGTTCCCCTCAGCCCTTCAGAACGCCGTCGACGGCGCTCTCGACCTTGCCGCCCTGAGGCGCTTCACCGGTCAGTTTCTGAACCGCTTCGGCGGCGACATCGATGGCCACTTCGCGAACGCTTTCCATGGCCTTGGTAACTTCGGCGGCAATGGCTTTTTCGCTCGCGGCGATTTTGGCATCGAGTTTATCGCCCAGTTCGGCTTCTTCCTTGGCGGCGGCTTCGTGCAACTGCTGCTGGATTTTCTGAATGTCGGCGTGCGCCTCGGCGCGCGCGTCGGCCAGTGCCTTTTCATAAGACGCAAGCGTTGCTTCCGCCTCACGCTTGAGGTCTTCGGCCTTTTTCAGATTGTCTTCCAACCGCATCTGCCGGGTTTCCAGCGCGTCGGAGATCTTCGGCACCGCGATCTTCCACATAATGAAGAACATCGCGGCAAACGTGATCGCCAGCCAGACCAGCTGTGGTGCGAATGTGGTGACGTCTAACTGAGGCATGACATCCCCGCTTTAAGCGGCGGACTTCTCAGGGGAGCGGACCATACCGTTCCGCGGCCCCCTCGAAACCAGCCGGTAAATCAACCGAACAGAATGACCAGTGCGATAACCAGCGCGAACAGTGCGATGGCTTCGACGAGGGCGAAGCCCAGCATCGTCATCGGGAACACCGCGCCCTGAGCGGACGGGTTGCGGCCAACGGCCTGGATGAACGACGCGAAGATGTTACCGATACCGATACCGGAACCGATAACGCCGATAACGGCGAGGCCGGCACCGAGGAGCTTTGCAGCTTCAAGTTCCATGGGTCAGATCCTTTCTAGTTTAGTTCAAAAAGTTAAAAACGTTATCTGTGTGACTTAGTGAAGATGCAGTGCATCGTTCAGGTAAAGGCACGTCAGAATGGTGAACACGAACGCCTGCAGGAAGGCGATCACGAATTCGAGGCCCGTCAGCGCGACGACGAAGACGAACGGCAGCCAGCCCGCTGCGATACCGAGCGAGATGATGAAGCCGGCGAACACCTTCAAGAGCGTGTGACCGGCCAGCATGTTGGCGAACAGTCGGACGCTCAGGCTGATCGGGCGCGACAGATAGGAAATGATTTCAATCGGGACCAGCAGCGGCGCCATCACGATCGGCACGCCCGGCGGCATGAAGAAGGCCAGGAAGTGCAGCTTGTGTTTGGCGATGGCGATCACGGTCACGCCGACGAAAATGAAGAACGCCATCGCAAAGGTGACGGCGATATGGCTCGTAAAGGTGAACGCGTAAGGCATCAGGCCCCACAGGTTGCCGACCAGAACGAACATGAAAATCGTGAAGATGAACGGGAAGTACGGACGGCCTTCGCTGCCGACGGTATCCTTCAGCAACCCGGCGATGAACACGTAACTGAGTTCCGCCAGTGATTGCCATCGCCCGGGGACCAGCGCGCTCCTGCGCATACCGCCGACCAGGAACAGGCTGACAGTCGCGACCGTCAGCACCATGAACAGCGATGAGTTTGTGAAAGATGCGTCGATGCCCGCGATATTGATATCCACGAGCGTCTTAATCTCGAACTGTGCGAGTGGGGAATGTCCCTCAGCCACGTCGATCTGTCCCTTTCTCGGGCGCCGCGGGCGCTTCATTCCCGGACGCGTCTTCTTTTTCTCTATAGCCCATGGTGTTACTCATACCAGAGGCCATGCGATAAACATTCATGACACCGGCGGCGAACCCCAAAATGATGAACACCACCATGACCCAGGGACGCGTATCCAGCCACTCGTCGAGGACCCAGCCAATGGCCAGCCCCACAGCCACGGCGGAAACTAACTCGACAGACACCCGAAAAGCAAGCCCTAGAGCCGTCTGAGGCGGCCTATTTACGTCACTTTTCCACAGCCGCCGCGATTCCTCGGTTTCCTGGGCTTTTTTCAGCTTCCGCCCGAAATCGTCGAGGTCACTCGGCGACCGCTTTGAGGTCTCGTCATCGGATGTCATCGGTAACCCCCGAGGCGTTACTCCGCCTCAAAAAACGACCATGCCACCCCGTTTCCGTCCCTTGGTCCCGGGTGTTGTATCAAAATAACCCGTCCCCGCAAGCTTTGATTTCGCGGGTGCGGGATTCTTCCCTCTCCCAAGGGAGAGGGCGGGCCCGCGGGCGTCAGCACGTGGGAGGGAGAGGGGCTGAACGGACCGGATATCAGGCCGTCTGCCGGATCTGCTCGGCTTTCTGCAGGTCGACCGAGACCAACTGCGAGACGCCGCGTTCCGACATGGTGACCCCGTAGAGCCGGTCCATGCGGGCCATGGTCATGCGGTGGTGGGTGATGACCAGAAAGCGCGTGCTTTCCTGCTTCGACATGTGTTCGAGCATGCCGCAGAAGCGGTCGACGTTGGCGTCATCCAAGGGGGCGTCGACCTCGTCGAGCACGCAGATCGGCGACGGATTCGTGAGAAACACCGCGAACAGCAACGACAACGCCGTCAGGGCCTGCTCGCCGCCCGACAGCAACGTCAGGTTCTGCATCTTCTTGCCCGGCGGGCTGGCCATGATCTCGAGGCCGGCATCCAACGGATCGTCGGCTTCGGTCAGTTCAAGGTGCGCCTGGCCGCCGCCGAACAGTTTCTGGAACAGTTCCTGGAAGTGGGTGTTCACCTCCTCGAACGACTGCAGCAGGCGCTGGCGGCCTTCGCGGTTCAGTTCGGAAATACCCCGGCGCAGTTTGTCGATGGCCTTGGTCAGGTCTTCGCGTTCGGTGGTCAGCGTCTCGATCTGTTCTTCCAGCTCGCGCATTTCCTGTTCGGCGCGCAGGTTGACCGGTCCCATGGTCTCGCGTTCGCGCTGCAGACGTTCGACCTTGCGTTCCGTCGGCTCCAGATCGGGCAGTTCCTTTTCCGGATCGAGCCCGGCGATTTCGAAAAGCTGGTCGGGGCGGCACTCGAGCCGGTCGTCGACGCGCTCGGCAATGGCGTGGCAGGTCTGTAAAGCCTGTTCGACGCTGCCTTCGGCGCGGACCCGGTTTTCCCGTGCGCGCGCCATGTCGGTCTCGACGATGCGCAACTTCTTGTCGGCTTCGGCGAGACGGGTTTCGGCGGTCTGCAGCTTGTCGGCGGCATCGCGGCGGTTCTGCTCGGCGGTTTCGATTTCACCCAGCAGCGCCTGGCGCTTATGATTCAGCGCCGCCGGTTTCGCTGCCAGTTCCTCGCGCACGGCTTCAAGTTCGGCGCGGCGTCCGGTCAGCTCTTCGAGCCGTGTGCCGGAGGCTTCCTTGCGGTTGGCCCAAGATTGCGTCTCGCGCTGGATGGCGTCGAGCCGCTGGGCGCGTTCACGGGCCATGCGTTCGATCTCGTCATGGCGGGCGCGGCATTCCATCAGGTGCGTGCGCAGTTCGCCGAGCTCGGCGCGCAGCGTTTCGATCTGCGCGCGGTCGCCTTCGACATCCGGCAGCGCCGCCAGTTCGGCGCGCGCTTCTTCGAGCTGCCCGCTGGCTTCGCCCAGGTCGGCTTCCTGCTGCGTGATCTGTTCGTTGACGGCGGCCAGGCGCGAGCCGTGCGCGGCCATCTTTTCCTTGATGCGTGACAGCGCTTCGCGAATGGCGGTCAACGCCTGTTCTGTGTTGCGTACATCGACGCGGGCGGCCTGCACGGCTTCGCTGCGGGTCTGCACCGCATCGCGGGCGCGTTCGAACGCGGCGTCGGCATCGGCGAGGCGCTGGTTGGCGCCGACGGCCTGGCCTTCGAGATCGCGGAGCCGGTTGCGCTGTTCAAGGCGGCGTGCGGCGGATGTGGTGGCGCCGGCGGCGATGGTGTAGCCGTCCCAGCGCAAAAGCGCGCCGTCACGGGTCACCAGCCGCTGGCCCGGTCGTAGCTGGCTGAGCATCTGCTGTGCCGCCACCACGGTATCGACGACGCCGATCTGCGACAGCCGCCGGGCCAGCGCCGGGGGGGCCTGCACCCATTGGCTGAGCGGGGTCGCACCGTGCGGCAGGGCCGGGGCGTCGGTGAGCGGCGGCAGGGCGCGCCAGTGTATGTCGGCGGCCTCGTCGATCGGTGCTTCGATTTCGTCGCCGAGCGCGGTGCCCAGCGCAACCTCGAAACCCGGCTCGACGGTGATCGCATCGATTAGCGGCGGGAACATGTCCGGATCGCCGGTATCGAGAAGCTTCGACAGCGCCTCGCGTTCGGCGGCCATCTTGGTCGCGGCGTCGCGGGCCTCGTTCAGTGTCGCGCGCAGGGTTTCGCGTTCGGCCTCGGCGGTCTTATGGGTGACTTCGGCGGCTTCGAGAACGGCGTGCGCATCGTCGACGGCGGTCTGGGTGCGGACAAGGTCGGCCTCGGCATCGGAAAGCGCGTCGGCTTCGGGGGCGTCGGCCTCAAGGCGCTGGCGCTCGGCGCTGAGTTCTTCGAGACGGCCGCCAAGGCGGTTCTGGCGCTGGGTCAGGTCTTCAAGGCGGCGCTGCAGGGAACCCCGCCTGGCTTCGCTGTCGGCAACGCGCTGCGTCAGTTCCGACAGGGACGCTTCATGTGCTTCGACCGCAGTGCCGGCGTTGCTCAACTCGGTACCCGCGCGGGCACGGTTTTCCTCTTCGCCCTCGCGCGCCGCTTCGATGGCGGCATGTTCCTCGGCAAGGCGAGTATGCGCCGCTTCGGCATCGGCAATGAGCGACTGCTCGCGCGTCGTATCGGCGATGGTTTCCTCGATGCGCAGACGGGTATCTGCGGCCTGGGCTTCGATCCGCTGTTCTTCCTCGTCGAGACCGTCGCGGGCGATGACAAGACGCTGCAGTGCAGCCCCGGCGGCGGCTTCGCTGTCGCGGAGCGCCGGGATGTCGGCGGCGGCCTCGGCCTGTTCGGTGCCGGATTCGGCGACCAGTACACCGAGCTTGTTGACCTCGGCCTCGACTTCGCTGAGGCGCATCCGGTACTGCTCAAGGTCTTTCTCGGCGGTCGTCCAGCGGAGATAGAACAGGGTTGCCTCGGCGGTGCGGATCAGATCCGACAGATTGCGGTAGCGGGTTGCCTGGCGGGCCTGTTTCTTGAGGCCGTTCATCTGCGCTTCAAGGGTGACGAGAATATCGTCGAGGCGCTCGAGGTTGGTCTCCGCCCCCTTGAGCCGCAGCTCGGCCTCGTGGCGGCGCGAATGCAGACCGCGGATGCCGGCCGCTTCTTCGAGCAGCAAGCGGCGTTCGGTCGGCTTGGCGGCGATCACCGCACCGATCTTGCCCTGCGAGACCAGCGCGGTCGAACGCGAGCCGCTGCCCTGGTCGGCGAACAGCAACTGTACGTCGCGCGCACGCACGTCGGCGCCGTTGATCTTATATAATGAGCCTTTTTCGCGCTCGATTCGGCGCGCGATCTCGAGATCATCGCCTTCGCCGAACTGTACGGGCGCGCCTTTCATGGCGTTATCGAGGGTCAGCACCACTTCGGCGACATTACGGGGCGGCCGGCGGTCGGTGCCGGAAAAGATGACGTCGTCCATTTCGCCGCCGCGCATCTGCTTGGCCGAGGTCTCGCCCATGACCCATTTCAGGGCCTCGACGAGGTTCGACTTGCCGCAGCCGTTGGGGCCGACAACGCCGGTCAGACCGGCGTCGATGTCCAGTGTCGTCGGTTCGACAAAGGACTTGAAACCGCTCAGGCGCAATTTCTTGAAATGCAGCACGCTTGTCTTCGCTCCCATAAACCCGGCCGGCGGCCCGTGACGGGGCCATATACACAAGGCCTAAGGCCCTGACTATACCGCATAATATGCAAATATGGCGTTTTTTTGTCACATTTGCACAATATGTGGTGGGACTATAGGGGGGCGCTTCACCCCGAGTCGAGCAGTTTCAGCGCACATATCTGGGGATAAGTTTTTGCCAACCCCACAGCTAACCTCTCCCCTGCAACGCGGGGGAGAGGGCAGGTAAGGGCGGTTATTGCGCGGCTTTGAGGGCGGCGTCGATGACGGCCTTCAGTTTGTCGACGTCCTGGGCGTGCTCGACTTCCTTGCCGGCGACGAAAATGGTCGGTGTCGCGGCAACGCCGAGTTCCTCATTCGCTTTGCGCGCCTTTTCATTGATCGCGTTCATCAGTGTCGAGTTGCGGATGCACTGATCGACATCGTTCGGCCCGAGGCCGGCCATGCGGGCGACCATGCCGAGCGCCTGCAACGGATTTTCCGCATGCCCCCACTGCTTCTGGGTATCGAAGAAAATATCGACCATGCCTTCGTGGCGTTCCGGCCCGGCGCAGCGCGCGATCATGGCGGCGGCGAGGCCCGGCGAGTTGGTCGGAAAGTCGCGGAAGATGAACTTCACCTTGCCGGTGTCGATGTACTCTTTCTTGATGATCGGATAGACGGCGCTGTGGAAATGTTCACAGGCCGGGCACGACAACGACGCATATTCGATCATCTCGACCGGCGCGTCGGCCTTGCCGATCACAAGCTCGGTCATGGCGGCTTCGGTGTCGACGATCTTGGCCTCTGCGACCGGCGCAAGGCCGACTGCGAGGACGGCGGCGCAAAGGGCCAGAAGGGTGCGGCGGGGCATCGTCATGAGGGGGTCTCCATTCCTTGGGCGAATTCGTGTGTCATGTATCTTGTTAACGGTTGTGTTGTCCATTTATACGCTGCGCGGCACTTAGTCTTTTCCTGTTGCGCGGCTCTTGTTATTTGTCCGCGGCGCGGCGGCGGGAAACATGCTCGCCGAGACGGATCAGCGCGTCCTTGAGCTCGTCATCGCCGACACCGGTCAGGCTTTGTTCGATCTCGGCGCGGCGTTCGGGGCGGATCGCCGGCAGCGGCGGACGTTTGTCGCCGCGCGGTTTAGGCAACGGGCCGTGAATGATCTTGATGTCGCCGACGGCCTTGAAGCCGAAGAAGCGGTTGATCCGTTCCAGCAGGATCGGCTGGAAGTGAATGACCTCCGTCGCCAGCGCGCCGTTTTCCAGGATCAGGTACAGCGTGCCGGGCTGCGAACGGTCGCGCGGAAAACGGATACGGTCGGGCAGGCTGTGCGCGCCGATAAGCTCGCCGGCGATGCTCGGCCATTCGGTGACGATGGCGGCGTCGACGAAGCCCCGCTTGTCCAGCGCCTTGCGCGTCAGCCCGGATATCATCCGCCCAAGCGGCTGCGTGCGGGCGCGCCGCGCGGCCTGAATGCCGTTAGTGTAACCGGATTGCGACATGGCGGGTGAGGGTTCCTGTAACCGTTGCGTGGTCATGCAGTTGTTAAGCGCCCGGGTGCTGTGGGCGCGGCAAATGGTAGGGGCCGGATTGCGCCGGGGCAAGGGGCAGCATGTCTGCTCGCGATCTTGTGTTCGCTTCCTTGTGTTCGCCGGTCTGGCGCAGTATGGCCAGAGACCATGGCAACAGGGCGATGCGAACAGAAACCGTGAAAACCGATACCGGACATATCCGAAAGGCGCTCCTTCGCTGGTACGATGCGCACCGCCGCGATCTGCCGTGGCGCGCCGGTCCGGGCGCTCGGCCCGATCCTTACAAGGTGTGGCTGTCGGAAATCATGCTGCAACAGACCACGGTGGCGACGGTCGGCCCGTATTTTGGCGATTTTATGGCGCACTGGCCCGATGTCGCTGCGCTGGCGGCGGCCGATCTCGACGCAGTGCTGGTGGCGTGGCAGGGGCTCGGCTACTACGCGCGGGCCAGGAACCTGCACAAATGCGCGCGCGTCGTGGCGGCGGAACATGGCGGCGTGTTTCCCGATACCCGCGAAGGCTTGTTGCAGTTGCCGGGGATCGGTCCGTACACAGCGGCGGCTATTGCCGCGATTGCCTTCGAGGTGCCGGTAATGCCGGTCGACGGCAATATCGAACGGGTCATGGCGCGGCTGTTCGGCATCGATACCCCGCTGCCCAAAGGCAAGGCGGCGATCGCGGCCCGGGCGGAAGTCTTCGCCGATCCGCACCGGCCCGGCGATTTCGCGCAGGCGATGATGGATCTGGGCGCCACGGTATGCACGCCGGCGTCTGCGAAGTGTCTCGTCTGCCCGCTCAGTGAATTTTGCCAGGCCAGGGCGTCGGGCAACCCGGAGCGCCTGCCGGTACGTGCGCCAAAAGCGAAACGCCCGGAGCGCCGCTGTGTCATGTTCTGGCTGGAGAACCCGAAAGGCGAGGTGTTGCTCAGGAAACGGGCCGAAACCGGCTTGCTCGGCGGCATGACGGAACTGCCGTCGACGCCCTGGGTCGAATTCGGGCGCGAACAGGACTGGCCGGAAGCGGACGAGATTTCGGCGCATCGGCCGCTGGATATCGACTGGCACGCGGTCGACGGCGAGGCGGTGCATGTCTTTACCCACTTCCGCCTGACGATCCGTGTGCTCAGAGGTGAATGCCGTGCCGGCGCCAATGCCGACGGTTTCTGGGTCCGCCAAAAGGATTTCGCCCAGCACGCCTTGCCGACGGTCATCAAGAAGGCGATGAGGCTGGTGTTGGAAGGCGAATAATCAATCCCGTCATCCCGGGCGGTGCGGCGTTAGCCGCAAAGACCCGGGACCCATTTTGATACGCAGTCAATCATGCGCCATGGGTCCCGGATCGTAAGTCTCGCAACCAAAAACGTACGTTTTCGGGCTCGGCTGACGTCCGGGATGACGGACAGTGATTTAGCTTGCAGTGACCGCGCGTTTGAAAACGGCGATGTCGGCGGCGAGGTTCTGTTCGATAAAACGGGTCAAGGCCTGCGCCTGCAGGATCGCCTGGCCGCGCTCGGGCAGGGCCAGGACCCGGTCCAGTTCGACGAGGGCGTTGACCTGACGGCACAACCCGTGCCGCTCAGCCCATGCCTGAAAGGCACGCGCCTCGCGCGTCAAGGACAGGACGTTCCCGGCGACGGCAAGCGCGCACATCTGCCGGGCCCGGCTTTCGGGGTCGGGGTCCTCGCTCATCAGCGCGCCCAGTACATGCTCGGCACCGTCCTTCGCCACGAGGTCATCGACGGCGCGGCGGTCGAGCAGGTCCCAGGTGAAATTTTCGTTCATGCTCATCAGTCGTCATATTGTATCAGGGCTTCGAACGGAACGCCTACTTTTTCGCGGCCGCCGAGAAACGTCAATTCAATGATGCAGGCGGCACCGACGACCTTGGCACCGACCTTGTCGAACAGGGCCAGCGACGCACCCATGGTGCCGCCGGTCGCCAAAAGATCGTCGAGCACGACAACGCGTTGGCCGGGCGCCACGGCGTCGCTTTGAATCTGGATCGTGTCGGTGCCGTATTCCAGTTCATAGTCATGGCTGATCACCTCGCCCGGCAGCTTGCCCGGTTTGCGGATCATGCAGAACCCGAGGCCGAGCTTCGCGGCCAGCGGTGCGGCAACGAGGAAGCCACGCGATTCCACGCCTGCCAGCACGTCCGGCTGATAGGCGGAAACGATCCGGGCCAGCCTTCCCAGCGCCACCTGCCAGGCATCGGGATGCGCCAGCAACGTCGAAATGTCGTAAAACAGAATCCCGGGCTTGGGGAAGTCCGGTACGCCGCGAATATGTTCTTTAAGGTCCATCTACGTCTCCATGAAATGTGCGCGCATCCTAGCATGACCGGATCGGTGCGCAATCCTGGCGTGGGGACTGGGTATTGCAAGCCCCTGGTGTTGCAAGCCCCTGCCAAACATGATTGCCTCTGATCTAGCGTTCATTGGGTAGGGAGGCCCGGACCATGTCATCCAGCACACACGTTTTTCACCGCGCGCCGAAATCGTCGATGCCGACGGCGGTCAAGGGTGACGGCATCTATGTCATCGACAGCGCCGGGAAGCGTTATCTGGACGGCTCCGGCGGTGCCGCCGTGTCGTGCCTCGGACACTCCGACCCGGACGTGATCGCCGCGATCAAGGCGCAACTCGACGAGATCGCCTTTGCGCATACCGGCTTCTTTACATCGGCACCGGCCGAGGAGCTGGCCGATTTCCTGATCGACCGTGCGCCCGGCGACGAGACCCGCGCCATGCGCGCGGCGTATTTCGTGTCCGGCGGTTCGGAAGCGGTCGAGGCGGCATTGAAAATGGCGCGTCAGTATCATCTGGAACGCGGCGAGCCGTCGCGTGGCCGCTACATCGCGCGGCGCCAGAGCTATCACGGCAACACGCTGGGCGCGCTGGCGGTCGGCGGCAACGTGTGGCGGCGCGAGCCTTATGCGCCCTTGCTGGTCGAAACCTCGCTGATCGCGCCGTGCTACCCATACCGCGATCAGGGCTCGGGCGAGAGCGAGGAAGAATACGGGCTGCGCATCGCCAACGAACTGGAGACGGAAATCCTCCGCCTCGGCCCGGAAAACGTTTCCGCCTTTATCGCCGAAACGGTCGGCGGCGCCACTGCCGGGGTGCTGCCGCCGGTTGCCGGCTACTTCAAGCGCATCCGCGAGATCTGCGACCAGTACGGCGTCATTATGATCCTCGACGAGGTCATGAGCGGCATGGGCCGTACCGGGACCCTGTTCGCCTACGAGCAGGACGGTGTGGTGCCAGACATCGTTTGTATCGCCAAGGGGCTCGGCGCGGGCTACCAGCCGATCGGTGCGACACTGGTCACCGACAAGGTTTATGACACTTTCATTCAGGGCTCGGGTGCATTCCAGCACGGCCATACCTACATGGGCCATCCGACGGCCTGTGCCGGGGCGCTGGCGGTGCAGAAGAAAATCGAAGACCGGAACCTGCTCGATGCCGTCAAGCGTCAGGGGGCGCTGCTGGTCGACAAGCTGCATGAGCGTTTCGGCAACCACGCGCATGTCGGCGATATCCGCGGCCGCGGTCTGTTCCAGGGCATCGAACTGGTCAAGGACCGGGCCACCAAGGAGACCTTCGATCCGTCGGCAAAGCTCAATGCACGGATCAAGAAGCACGCCTTCGAGGCCGGCCTGATCTGCTACCCGGGCGGCGGAACGGCGGATGGCGCACGCGGCGATCATGTGCTTTTGGCGCCGCCATTCATCATCACCGATGCCCAGCTCGATGAGCTGGTCGACAAACTGTCCGGGGCGGTTGAGATATCGCTGGCGGAAATCAAGGCCTGAGCGGGCCTTTTTGACACGGCAAGGGTTGGCTTGCACGCCCCCCATGCTGTGTTACACTTTTTCTCAATAATGACAGACGGGATGAAAATGACCGCGTCAGGGAGCATGAAAACCGGGGATTCTGCCAACACAGTGGACAGCATGGATCATGATGTGCATTATATCATGAATCATGGTGTTGGGAGGCGCCCTGTTATCAAACCCATATCAGAATTCGTACGTTGGCTGCCCCCTGTGCAGGGAGCGTTTTCGGCAGGGAGTTGCAGCGGGCGATTGGCCGGGCGTTAGCCCGGTCGTTGTATGGCCGGTCAAGAAGACCGGCCGTCATTCGGCAGTGTCAGTTTCGGGGATAACCCGGCAAGAACATGATGCCTTAAGTGATTTGGAGAGCTTAACTGAATCAAAATCTCAAGGAGGAGTCACATATGTACTTCAAAAAAACACTGGCGGTTAGTGCCGCCGTTATCGGCATCTCGCTCTGCGCGGGCTCTGCTGACGCAGCAGGGAAATTCATCTCGATCGGTACCGGCGGTGTCACCGGGGTTTATTATCCGACCGGCGGCGCGATCTGCCGTCTGGTGAACAAGAGCCGCAAGGAACACGGTATCCGTTGCTCGGTGGAATCCACCGGCGGTTCCGTTTACAACATCAACACCATCCGCGCCGGCGAGCTGGACATGGGCGTTGCTCAGTCCGATTGGCAGTATCACGCCTATCACGGCACGTCGAAGTTCAAGGACCAGGGCCCGTTCAAGGAACTTCGCGCGGTGTTCTCCGTGCATGCCGAGCCGGTGACCATCGTCGCCCGCAAGGACGCCAATGTTAAGCAGGTCATGGACCTCAAGGGCAAGCGCGTCAACATCGGCAACCCGGGTTCGGGTACCCGTGCATCCTGGGAAGTCATGGCCGATTCGCTTGGTTTCGGTTCCGACGCGCTGGCGCTGGCCACCGAGTTCAAGTCGTCCGAACAGTCGCAGGCGCTGTGCGATAACAAGATCGACGCCTTCTTCTTCCTCGTCGGTCACCCGTCGGGTTCGATCAAGGAAGCGACCACGTCGTGCGAAGCGAACATGGTCGTTGTCGACGGTCCGGCCATCGACAAACTGGTCGCCGACAACTCGTTCTATCGTAAAGCGACGATCCCCGGCGGCATGTACACCGGTACGCCGAACGACACCGCGACCTATGGTGTCGGCGCAACGTTCGTCAGCTCGACCAAAACCCCGGACGACACCGTTTATGCCGTCGTCAAGGCTGTGTTCGAGAACTTCGGAACGTTCACGAAACTGCACCCGGCTTTCGCCAATCTGAAAAAAGAAGAAATGGTGAAAGACGCACTTTCCGCACCGCTGCACGGTGGTGCCGCCAAGTACTACAAGGAAGCCGGCCTGGTTAAGTAATCGGGCAGGCCGGGGGCGGGCTTCGGTCCGCCCCCGGTTCCTTTTTCGTTAAGACATTTTACCGACATCAAACAAAAGCCGGAACAACCGGCATCTTGATTTCGAAGAACAAGCGGCAATAACCGCCGCATACAGGCGCTACAGGGGTGCTTCACGAGGCCGGCAGGACCGGTCGGGGCGAGAAGGAAAAAACGAGAATGAGCGAACAGAATTCAACGGCGGCAAAGCCGGAAATCGATCTCGACGAGCTTGTTGCATCATCCGATACCGGGGGCCGTAATCCCGAAGGCGGTGTCGGGAAGTTTCTGACCATCATCGCAATTTCATGGTCGGTTTATCAGCTCTGGATCGCTTCGCCGCTGCCGTACATCTTTGCGGATATCATTCCGATCCCGAACAACTCGCACACGCGCCCGACGCACCTGAGCTTCGCGATCTTCCTGGCCTTCATGGCGTACCCGGCGTTCGCCAACTCGCCGAAGAACCGCATTCCCGTCATCGATTGGGTGCTGGCCATCGTCGGCACCTGCTGCGCGGCGTATCTGGCGGTATTCGCGACCTCGCTCGCCGACCGCCCGGGACTGCCGAATACCGCTGATCTGACGGTTTCCGCGATTGGCCTGGTCTGTCTGCTGGAAGCCACGCGCCGTGCGCTCGGTCCGCCGTTGATGATCGTCGCCATGGTTTTTGCGTCCTATATCTTCTTCGGCGAATACGCGCCGGATATTATTGCCTGGCAGGGGGCGTCGTTTAACAAGGCGATGTCGCACCTTTGGATCACCCAGGAAGGCGTGTTCGGTATTGCGCTCGGTGTTTCCACCAGCTTCGTCTTCCTGTTCGTGCTGTTCGGCGCGCTTTTGGACAAGGCCGGCGCCGGCAACTACTTCATCAAGGTCGCGTTCGCTGCATTGGGCCACCTGCGTGGCGGCCCGGCCAAGGCGGCCGTTCTGGCCTCGGCCATGACCGGCCTGATTTCCGGCTCGTCCATCGCCAACGTGGTGACGACCGGGACCTTCACGATCCCGCTGATGAAGCGGGTCGGGTTCAGCGCCGAAAAGGCGGGATCCGTCGAGGTGGCAAGCTCGGTCAACGGTCAGATCATGCCGCCGGTCATGGGGGCGGCTGCGTTCCTGATGGTCGAATATGTCGGCATCTCGTATCAGGAAGTCGTCAAGCACGCCTTCCTGCCCGCCGTCATTTCCTATATCGCGCTGTTCTACCTGGTTGACCTGGAAGCCGCCAAAAACGGCATGAAGGGGCTGCCGAAATCCGGCCCGATGCGTTCGGTCATGCAAAAGGTCAACGGTTTCCTGATCGGCATTGCGGTAACCGCCGCAATGGCCACGGTCACCTATTTCGGCATCGGCTGGATGAAGGATGTTTTCGGCGACAACGCGGGGCTGGTGCTGACGGTTGTTCTGCTCGCGATCTATGTCGTGCTGGTCCGGTTTGCCGCGCAGTATCCGGATCTGGAACTGGACGATCCGAATGCCGAGGTGGTCGAACTGCCGGAAATGGCACCGACCGCGAAAACCGGTTTTCATTATCTGCTGCCAATCGTGGTGCTGGTCTGGTTCCTGATGATCGAACGCAAGTCACCGGGCCTGTCGGCATTCTGGGCGACGGCGCTGCTGATCTTCCAGGTGCTGACGCAAAAACCGCTGAAGGCGTTTTTCCGCGGTGAAGGGGATTATGCCGGGGCCTTCAAATCCGGTTTTGCCGATCTGTTGGCCGGGATGGCCGACGGTGCGCGCAACATGATCGGGATCGGTGTCGCCACGGCGACCGCCGGGATCATCGTCGGTGCGGTGTCGCTGACCGGGATCGGTCAGGTCATGGCGGAACTGGTCGAATTCCTGTCCGGCGGTCACCTGATGGTGATGCTGATTCTGGTGGCGATCATCAGTCTGATCCTCGGCATGGGCCTGCCGACGACGGCGAACTATATCGTCGTGTCGTCCCTGATGGCCGGTGTCGTGGTGCAGTTGGGCGCGCAGGAAGGTCTGATCGTGCCGCTGATCGCGGTGCACCTGTTCGTGTTTTACTTCGGCATCATGGCGGATGTGACTCCACCGGTGGGGCTTGCGTCGTTCGCGGCGGCAGCCGTGTCCGGGGGCGACCCGATCAAGACCGGGTTCGTCGCATTCTTCTACAGCCTGCGCACCGTGATGCTGCCGTTCCTGTTCATCTTCAACACCGATCTGCTTTTGATCGATGTCGGGTGGCTCGACGGTATCCTGATCTTCATTATCGCCACGGCGGCCATGCTGGTCTTCGCGGCGGGCACGCAGGGATATTTCTTCGCGCGCTCCAAGATGTATGAATCGGTTCTGCTGATCCTGATCGCCTTTACCCTGTTCCGGCCCGGTTTCTGGCTCGACATGGTGTGGTCGCCGTATCATCAGGTCGACGCGACGAAGATCGATGAACTGGCTGCCGAGATGAAGTCGGGTGCCGATATCCGCATCAAGGTTGGCGGCGAGGATCTCGCCACCGGACAACGTGTCGAGAAGTTCGTCGTCCTGCCGCTCGGTGAAAAGATGGATGACGGTCACGAGCGGCTGATGTCGCAGACGGGCCTCGGTCTCGAGGAGCAAGACGGCAAGATGATCGTCGCCGATGTCGGCTTCGGCAGCCCGGCGGAAAAAGCCAAGATCGATTTCGACTGGGAGGTCCTGATCGTTGAATTGCCGACCGACCGCCTGCCGAAGGAAGTCTTCTGGCTGCCGGCGCTCGGTCTGTTGGGGCTGATCATCGTCATGCAACGCAGACGGGCTAAAGCCGAAGCGTGATAACGTCTTACGGTTCCATGCGAAACGCCGCTCCTTCGGGGGCGGCGTTTTTTTCAGGGCTGGAAGTTCATCCTTCGAGACGCGTGCAGCTACTTCGGCCGCACCAGCTCTTCCCAGATCGACTGTCCCTTGATGAATTGCCGCCAGGATTTCTGGACCCGTGAATAGGGCCGGCTGGATTTCTGCATTTCCTGGGCCATCTCGTCCCAGGTCTTGTGCATGGCGTCGGTGATCTCGACGGGCCAGGGCTGCACATCGGCGCCGGATTTGATGATCTGCTTGAGCGCTTCGAACTGCAGGGCCTCACCCTCGGCAATGGCATGGCGAATATTGTCGCTGCACGCGGTCGTCAATTGCGCGCGTTGCACTTCGGACAACGAGGTCCATTTTTTCTCGGCCATCAGCAGAATGAAAACCCGTGCCGGTGTGCGCCAGCCCGGCATGTAATAGGTCCACCCGCCGCGCGCCGCGCCCAGCGCCAGATCGATATGCGGCGCCGAAATCTGCGCCCCGTCGAGCAGGCCGGATTCCAGGGCGATGAGGGTTTCGTCAAAGGAGAAATCGACCACGTCGGCCCCCAGCCGTTCGTACATCCCGGCGGCGAGGCCGTTGGCGCGGATGCGCAGGCCCTTGATGTCTTCTGTCGTTTTCAGCGGCTTCTTGAACCAGCCGCCGGCGGCGTGCGGCACGATTCCGCAGGTCATGCCGCCGAGGCCAAGCTCGGCCAGCCGTTCGTTCAGTTTTTCACGCCCGCCGCCGCCTGCCATCCATCCCAGATAGGCCGCGACCGAGGCGCCGAAAGGCGGCCCGGCCAGCAGCGACATGGCCGGGTCACGCGCGGCGAGCACGTCCATATCGGTGAAGTAGGCGTCGATCGCACCGGATATCACCGCGTCCAGCGCTTCGCCGTCCTTGACCAGCGCCCCCGGCGGATTGAAGCGGATATCCAGCGATCCGTCGGAAATCCGCCAGACGTTTTTCTCGAGACGTCTGGCGAGGGTGCCGTGACCGGCGAGCGCTTCCGCGTAGGTGCTGGCCATGTTGACGCGCAGGGCCGGCCCCGTGGCCGCTGTTTCGGCGACAACGGCAGGGGCGGGGGGTGTCGTGGTGCTTTTCTGGTCTGTTTCCTTGTCTGTTTTCTGGCTGTCCGTCGCAGCGGCAGGTGCGCCCGGGGCGGCGGAGTCCGTGAGGCCGATTTCCTGTTTCACGTTGTGTGCAAGTCGGGGCGCGATGACCGTGGTGCCGAGAACGATCCCGGCGACAATTCCGATAATCAGGCCGATGACGGCGTTGCGCATGTATCCCCCTTGAACGAGACCCGGCGGCTGGACCGCCCTTGAGCGCATAGCGATAGCACTGTTCGGGGTGGAACTTCCAGTGCCTGGGTGCAGATGCCCGCCGCCGTCACGGCGTGGCGGTTTTCAGGGACTGCTCACAGGCGCACGGCAGGATAAATGAAAAAGGCCCCCGGCGTGAGCCGGAGACCCTGTTTCATTGGTCGGAGTGAGACGATTTTAACCTCCGACCCTGTTTGAATTCTGTATGCTCAGGTTAGATTAAAATTCTGATTCCTTGAAGCAAATCATAAGGCGGACTCCCTTTGCTGAGACTGTAAGATTAGTACGTTTTAACGGTAACAATCCATTCAAAACCGACTATTCGTAAAGATAATGATGTTTCTCAAACGTTTTCTAATCAAAGGGTATGTGTCACTATTTGTGCCATCTTTCAAGAGTTGACGTGCAAATGTTACCTAAGATTAATCTTACATTCTGAGTTTTAAGGGCGCTCATGCCCTACACAATAAGGTAAGGTGAAATTATGAAAAAAGGGTATAAATTGCCGGGTATCAGCCTTCTTGTACTCGGATTAGTCTTATATATACTCGATCAGACACTCGCGCCAAAATATATAGCTGAATACGCGGCGGGCTCCAAAGAAATCACTCCAGCCATTATAAATTTCATATTTGGGGAGTTAGGGGTTGGAGCGATAGTCATTGTTTCTGTGTGTTTAGGTGGAGCTTACCTCGTTTTTGGTGACTTGGTATCCAGCCTATTGTCAGAAAAAATATCCGACTCAATAGATAGTATCACTAAATCAGTTGATGATGGTTTTAAAAACATGTCGGATACGCTTCTCACGGGAGTCGTTAATCTTGAAACTGACATCATTCTGTCATGGATTAGGCATGGGAAAGCTACCTTAGAGGATTATAAGGAAATCGGCATATTAAGCTTAGCAAAGCACTATGGCGATCATGCTGAAGGAGTGGGAGGGTATCTTGATTATGTCACCACTCAATTTCTTGATAAGTCGATGCCTAAGGAGAGTGTATACCGGCAAGGATATCGAGCTACAGTAAACATTAAGAAAATTCCTGTAAGTGCATATACCCGTTGGTCGGAAGTTAAGAGATACGAACTGGTGACTCATGGTGTCGGAATTAAGCACAATGTGAAATCATTAAGCATTTTTCCTTGCGAGAAAGATAATCTTTTAGAAGAGATGAATAATTTAGATATAAAATTAGAGATCGAAGGAGAAGATCCAATATTAGTAAATAAAGAAAATCAAAAAGATATAATTCAAAAAATTATTTCAAAAAATAAATATAAATCAGAAGATGGTTGCGTATTTGCATATTATGAAAAGCCTTTTCTAAAGATTGCCATAGAAAAAGAAATAATTCTGAACAAGATGAACACTAAAATATCTATTACGGAGGAATCAGTATTATCACCTGAGGATAATAGTTACATTCTTAGCTTACCTGAGCCGGTGAAAAGTTTTAATTTCAATTTTTCATCATCGGAGGACTATGTGATTGAAACGGTAAGCGTTGGCCCGTCACGATACTATCGAAATGCTGATGAAAATGTTGATATCAAAGGATGGCCAGGAAATGAAAGAATGGTTTCGATTGATATTGAGAAATGGGTGCTACCAGGCATCGCTTTGACGCTTCTTTGGAGGGATTCTCCTGATCCTCAAGCTCCTGAGAATAAACGCGCTTAAAAAAGTAATCTCTTTCCTGGGTCATTTGTATCAGGGGGGGGCTGTACTGACAGCCCCCCCTGTTTCATTGGTCGGAGTGAGAGGATTTGAACCTCCGGCCCCTGCCTCCCGAAGACAGTGCTCTACCAGGCTGAGCTACACTCCGTCTGGGCCGGCGCGCTTTATAGACCCGCCACCGCGCAAGAGCAAGAACCGCAAAGAGGTGCGTCCAAAAAAAACATGCGGCGACAAAACGGCCGCTGTCCTTGAGAAACCGCACTCGGTGCGTAAAATTGGTGCGCCGTCAAATATCTGATATATGACATGCGGGGAGACACTGGGGACCACGGGCGATGAACGGTAAAAAATTCAGGAAATGGCGCAAAACCCGCAAGCTGTCGCAAAAGAAAGCGGCGGAAATGCTGGGCCTCAAACCGCGCATGATTCAGTACTACGAAAAGGGCGAGCGCGACGGCAAGAGCGTGCAGATCCCGAAATCGGTACGCCTCGCCTGTTTCGCGCTGGATGCCGGCATACTCGATTACGACGGCGAAGTGGCGAAGAAAGACTGAGCGGCCCGCAATCCCCCCGCAATCCCCCCGCAATCCCCCCGCAATCCCCCCGCAATCCCAATGGGACGCGTCTCGAAGGATGCGGCAGACTAGCGGCGCTCAGTGTACGCGCTGAATGCAGAAATCGATGAGATCGACGAGGGCGCGTTTTTCCGGGCAATCCCTGAAAATACCGAGGGCGTCGCGGGCAATGGCGCCGTAGTGCCGGGCGCGGTCGACACTGTCGGAAAGGGCCGCGTGCTTTTCCATCAACTCAATGGCCCGTTCCAGATCGCCGTCCGACTGCTCCAGGTCTTCCAGGCAGCGCCGCCAGAACGTGCGCTCTTCCTCGCTGCCGCGGCGAAAGGCGAGGATAACCGGCAGCGTGATCTTGCCTTCGCGGAAATCGTCGCCAACGGTTTTGCCGAGTTTCGCCTGTTCGGCGCGGTAATCGAGCACGTCGTCGATCAGCTGAAAGACGATGCCGAGGTTCATGCCGAAAGATTCCAGCGCGTCCTCTTCGACCTTCGGGCGTTCGGCGACAACGGCGCCGATACGGCACGCGGCGGCGAACAGTTGCGCGGTCTTTGATTTGATGACTTCCAGATACTGGCTCTCGCCGGTTTCGGTATCGTTGGTGGTCAGAAGCTGCAGGACCTCACCTTCGGCGATCACCGACGAGGCGCGGCTGAGGATGCCGAGAACCTTGAGCGAGCCGTCCTCGACCATCAACTCGAACGAGCGCGAGAACAGGAAGTCGCCGACCAGCACGCTGGCCTTGTTGCCGAAGATGGCGTTGGCCGACTGCATGCCACGGCGAAGTTCGCTTTCGTCGACGACATCGTCATGCAAAAGCGTCGCGGTGTGAATGAATTCGACACAGGTCGCCAGCGTCACATGACGTGTGCCGCCCGAATAGCCGCACAACTCGGCGGATGCCAGCGTCAGCATCGGCCTGAGCCGTTTGCCGCCGGCGGCAACGATATGCGATGCCAGTTGCGGAATCAGCGCAACCGGGCTCTGCATGCGTTTGACGATCTCTTCGTTGACCGCTTTCAGGTCATCGGCGATCAGCGCGTGCAACTCATCGAGTGATGGACGCTTGTCGCGCTCTCCGTCCAGGCTTACGACGACACCCACGTTTTTATCCCCAATCGTTTATCAACGTTTTTTTGGCTGAACTTGTCCGCCCAGGGCCATTCTGGTTGAAAGCATAAGGACCGCGTTTACAGTGGGCAAGATATACAGCGTAACAGGCTATTTTTATGCGTGAAGTCGCCCGCTCCAACGATCCGGTGTTTTTGTCGTATCTGCAGGCCGAACTGGCGGCCGACGGGATCGAGGCGCTGGTGCTGGACGCCTTTGCCTCGTCTGTCCTGCAGCCGATGAACATGACGGCGCTACAGCGGGTCATGGTGCCCGACGCGGATTACTGGGCCGCCTGGGCGGTGGTCGAGGAAGCCGAAGACCGCGTCAGCGAGGATAGCATCCTCGGTGGCCGGATGGTGCTGTTGCAGCCGAAATCGGGTTTCCGCGCCGCCATCGACCCGATCCTGCTGGCCGCCTCGGTGCCGGCCGCCGCCAAGGACCAGATACTCGATTGCGGCACCGGGACCGGGGCGGCGGCGTTCGCGCTGGCGGCGCGCGTCCACGATGCGTCGATTACCGGAATCGACGTGCAACCCGACCTGATCGCGCTGGCCACCCGTGCGGCGCAAAGAAACGCCAGCGAAGAGCGGACCCGCTTTCAGGTTATCGATATCGCCGACCCGCCGGCATCGTTCGAGCGCCAGATGTTCGATCATGTGATGTCGAACCCGCCGTTTCTGGATGCCCGCCAGGGGCAGACGCCTGCCGATTCGGCGCGTGCCCTGGCGACGGTGGAAAGTACGGCGGACCTCTCGGCATGGCTCGGCTTCATGGCCGGCAGGCTGCGCGACGGCGGCACGCTGAGCATGATCCACCGCCGCGAGCGGATCGATGAAATCATCGCGGCGTTCGCCGGGCGGTTCGGCGATATCAAATGCCTGGAGCTGGTGCCCGTCGATGACGGACGCCCGGTCAAACGCGCCATTATTCAGGCCAGTAAAGGCGCGCAGGCGGCGCGCATGACGACGGGCCGGATTGTCCTGCACAAGGCCGATGGCAGTTTTACCGATGCGGCGCAGCAGGTGTTGCGGGATGCAAAAGCGCTGCACATCTCCTAAGCTGTAGCGCAAGGAGCACACGACATGGAATTTATCACCGAGACCGTTCTGCCGAAAATCCGCGAATGGGCGACAGGCGACAAGCCGCCCGTTGTTCCCGTGGTGCCGTTATCGGGCGTCATCGGACGCATGGGCCCGATGCGCAAGGGCCTGACGCTGGAAAGTGTCGCGGAAATCCTCGAACGCGCCTTCAAGATCAAGCATGCCGATGCGGTGGCGCTGGTCATCAACTCGCCCGGCGGCTCGCCGGTGCAGTCCGCGCTGATTGCCAAACGCATCCGCCAGTTGGCGGTGGAACACGACAAGAAAGTGTTCGCGTTCTGCGAGGATGTGGCGGCGTCGGGCGGATACTGGCTTGCCTGTGCCGCGGACGAGATCGTCGTCGTCGACAATTCCATCATCGGTTCGATCGGTGTGATTTCGTCGAGCATGGGCTTTGTCGAGGCGATCAAGAAGATCGGCGTCGAGCGGCGCCTGCATACGGCCGGCGACAACAAGTCGTTCATGGATCCGTTCCTGCCGGAAAAGAAAGCCGACGTGACCCGGCTCAAGGAAATCCAGGGCGACATGCACGAAAGCTTCAAGGGATACGTGCGCGAGCGCCGGGGCGACAAACTGAAGGACGACGCGAAACTGTTTTCCGGCGCGTTCTGGACCGGGCGGCGTGCCGTCGACCTGGGCCTCGCCGACGCGCTCGGCGATATTCGCCAGACATTGCGCGAGCGCTATGGCGAACGTGTCAAAATGCCGGTCTTCAAGCAGCAGAAATCCTGGCTGTCGCGGCGCTTTGGCGCGCACGGGCAAGCGGATGCCGGGATCTGGGTCGACGGCCTGATCGGCGCCGTGGAAGAACGGATGATCTGGGACCGCTACCGGCTTTAGGCAAGATGATGAAGGCGAATATTGCAATCCGTCAGGCGCGCGAAGACGTAGGCGAGGTGCTGACCGGCCTTTCCATGCGCTCGAAACAATCGAACGGCTATGACGATGCCTTCATGGCGGCGTGCCGGGACGAACTGACGGTGAACGCCGAGAGCCTGCGGGAAAGTGAATTCTGGGTCGCCGACGACGATGGGGTTTGCGGCTGTGCCTCGTTGACGGTCGAGCCGGATGGCCGCACCGGTGTCGTGCATTCCTTTTGCGTGGAACCGGATTTGCGCGGGTCCGGTATCGGAAAGTTGCTGTGGGGTAAATTGCATGAACGCGCTGAAGCCCTGGCACTTGAAAGCCTGCATCTGGATGCCGATCCGAATGCCGAACCTTTTACCGAAGCCTGGGTTTCGTTAAAGTCGGCGAAGCCCCCTCCGGCTCAATTCCCGGGCGGTTTATTCCGCATATGAAACTCAATCTGAAAGACGCGTCGACATGATGATCTTCAAAAACCCGAATATGCACGCAGCTCCCGACCGCGGGGAAATCGATGCGCACTATCGCGCCGACGAAACGGAATGCGTCGAACGGCTGTTAAACGACCTCGAGCTGGGTGGCGATGCGCTCGGCGATATCGAAAGCTATGCGCACAAACTGGTGCAGGCGGTCCGCGACAAGACCGTGCACAAGGGCGGCATCGACGCGTTTTTGCATGAATACGGCTTGTCGACGCAGGAAGGCGTGCTGCTGATGTGCGTCGCCGAAGCGCTTTTGCGCGTGCCCGACGACGACACCCGCGAAGACCTGATCCGCGACAAGCTCGGCTCGGCGGACTGGAAAAAACATCTGGGCGCGTCGTCGTCGTTGTTCGTCAACGCGTCCACATGGGCTTTGATGATGACCGGTCAGGTCGTCAACATGCACGGCTACAAGGGGCGCTCGCCCGACGCCGCGATCCGCCGGCTGGTGGCCAGGCTGGGTGAGCCGGTGGTGCGTGAAAGCGTCAATCAGGCGATGCGCGTGATGGGCAAACAGTTCGTCATGGGCCGCACCATCGACGAGGCGCTGGAGCGCGCGCGCGACTGGGAAGCACGCGGCTACAGTTATTCGTATGACATGCTGGGCGAGGCGGCGCGCACGATGGACGACGCCAAGCGCTATTTTCAGGCTTACAAGACGGCAATCCGCAAGATCGGCGAGACCGCGAACGGGCGCGGGCCGTACAAGGGACCGGGTATTTCCGTAAAGCTGTCGGCGCTGCACCCCAGATACGAGCTGGCCCAGATCGGCCGTGTCATGGACGAACTGGTGCCACGGCTACGCGCGCTGTGTCTCGATGCCGCGAAGTACGACATCGGTCTGAATATCGATGCCGAGGAAGCCGACCGGCTCGATCTGTCGCTGGACTGTTTCGAGGCGATTTCCGGCGATCCGGAACTGAAGGATTGGCAGGGTTTCGGCGTCGTCGTGCAGGCGTATCAGAAACGCGCGCCGTTCGTGCTCGACTATTTGGCCGACATGGGCAAGCGCCACGGGCGGCGTTTCATGGTGCGTCTCGTCAAGGGCGCGTACTGGGATATGGAGATCAAGCGCGCGCAGGAACTGGGGCTCAAGGGCTATCCGGTCTTTACCCGCAAGGCCAACACCGATGTTTCCTATCTGGCCTGTGCGAAGAAACTGTTCGCCAACACCGATGCCTTTTATCCGCAACTGGCGACGCACAACGCACATTCCATTTCGGCGGTGCTGAACTTCGCCGGCAACAATCGCGATTTCGAGTTCCAGCGCCTGCACGGCATGGGTGAGGAGCTTTATGAACAGGCCATCGAAGGCGACAAGGTCGGCACCGGCTGCCGTATCTACGCGCCGGTCGGTCAGCACGAAGACCTTTTGGCATATCTGGTCCGGCGCTTGCTGGAGAACGGCGCCAACTCGTCGTTCGTCAACCGTGTGCAGGATGCGGAAACGCCGATTGCCGAGATCATCGCCGATCCGATCGCACAAGTCCGGGGCTATGCCCACAAGCCGCATCCGCGCATTCCGATGCCGCGCGATATCTATGGCGCCGGGCGCGAAAACGCCCGGGGCATGGACCTGACCGACCGCGCGGTTCTCAGGGACCTTGCGGTCGAGATGCCGAAAGTTCTCGACACCGAGTGGAAAGCCGGGCCCATCGTCGACGGGACAGAAAGCGCGGGCGAACAGTCGCGCGATGTCGTCTCGCCGCAGAATTTCGACCGGCGCATCGGCACCGCATCCGAAGCGACCGACGCTGATATCGACAAGGCGATTGCCGCCGCCGCCAAGGCCGCCCCGGCATGGGCCGCGCGCACCGCCGATGAACGGGCGCTTTGCCTGGAACGTGCTGCGGACCTGATGGAAGAGGACATGGCCCGGCTGATGGCGCTGTGTACGCTCGAAGCCGGCAAGACGGTCCTCGACGGGGTCGCCGAGATACGCGAAGCCGTGGATTTCTGCCGTTATTACGCGAACCGCGCGCGCGACGATCTGGGCGGCGGTGTCCGCCTGCGGGCGCCGGATACGGACGCCGCGATGATCGATATGAAGGGCGGGCGGGTGTTTACCTGCATCAGCCCGTGGAATTTCCCGTTCGCGATTTTCTGCGGTCAGGTCACGGCGGCGTTGGCGGCGGGCAATGCGGTGCTGGCCAAGCCTGCCGAACAGACCCCGGTGATCGCCGCCGAAGCGGTGAAAATTCTGCACAAGGCCGGTATCCCCGGTGACGTTCTGCATCTTTTGCCGGGCGACGGCGCGCGTGTCGGCGCGGCGCTGGTCCGCGACGAACGGGTTGGCGGCGTGTGCTTCACCGGCTCGACCGAGGTTGCGCGCCTGATCAACCGCACGCTGGCGGCACGCTCCGGGACCATGCCGCCGCTGATCGCCGAGACCGGCGGGCAGAATGCGATGATCGTCGATTCGACGGCGCTGCCGGAACAGGTGACGCGCGACGTCATGATGTCGTCGTTCCAGAGCGCCGGGCAGCGTTGTTCGGCGCTGCGCGTGATGTTCGTGCAGGACGACGTCGCGGATCGCACCATCGACATGATTGCCGGCGCGATGGAGGAACTGAACGTTTCCGATCCGGCCTATATTTCCACCGATGTCGGCCCGGTCATCGACGCCGAGGCGCGCGACATGCTGAACGGCCACATCAAGCGGATGCTGGGCGAGGGCAATGAAATCATGCGCACGAAGCTGGGCGCGGGCACCGAGCATGGCTGCTTCGTCACCCCGGCGGCGTTCGAGATCGACAGCCTGAGCCAGCTTCAGCGCGAGGTCTTCGGCCCGGTCCTGCACGTGGTCCGCTTCAAGTCGGGCAAGATGGACAAGGTGGTGGAGGCCATCAACGCCACCGGTTACGGCCTGACCATGGGCATCCACACGCGCATCGACGACAACTGGCGGCGCGTCTATGCCGCGGCCAAGGTCGGCAACACCTATGTGAACCGCAACCAGATCGGCGCCATCGTCGGCGTGCAGCCGTTCGGCGGGCAGGGCCTGTCCGGCACCGGCCCCAAGGCCGGCGGGCCGGATTACCTGCACCGCTTCGTTTCGGAAACCGGTGCGGCGGGGGATGCGCCCGCATGGGTCGAGGTTGCGCTGGACGATGCCTGTATCGCGCGCGCCCAGTTGGGCAAGCTGCCCGGCGCGCCCCTGTGGGCGGAAACGGTGGAGCACCGCTGCGACATCATCGAGGACGCGGCGGAAGCGCTGGAACAGGGCGCCATGAAGCAATTGGCCGCGGACGAGGCGTCACGGGCGGCTTCGTATCTGCGCGCCTATGCGGCACATGTCGACGCCAGCTTCGCCGAAGCGGCGACGCTGCCCGGTCCGACCGGGGAAAAGAACGAGCTGAGCCTGACACCGCGCGGCGCGGTGCTGTGTCTGGCATCCGGCGGCGGCGGCAGCACCGGTGCATTGATCGCCCAGGCCGGGGCGGCGCTGGCGGCGGGCAACAGTGCGATCCTTTGGCATGCCGAGGCGGGCGTCGCCGAGGCGGTGTGCAAGCTGTTCTGCGATGCCGGTGTCGATAAAAAGGCCGTGACGGCGGTCGCGGCGGGCGGCGATGCATCGCTTGGAGATCTCGTTTCGGTGGCCGGGATCGAGGCCGTGGCCGTTGCCGGGCCGGTGCCGATGATGTCGGCGATCAACGCGGTTCTTGCCGCTTCCGACGCCGCGATCCGTCCGGTGATTGCGTTCCGCGAGGACCCGGCCGGCGATATCGGCGCCGGACAGCCGCTGGCGGGCAGCCCGCATTACCTGCACCGCTTCGTGCACGAACGTTCGCTGTCCATCGACACCACGGCGTCCGGCGGCAATGCGTCGCTGCTGTCGATCGGCGACGGCTCGTCGAGCCTGCCGGGCGAGGTGTGATAAAACACCCCCTCACCTAACCTCTCCCCCTTGAAGGGGGAGAGGGATAATTGAAATCGTGCGGGGATGCGAAAGTCCCTCTCCCCTGCGGCGCGGGGGAGAGGACAGGTGAGGGGGCTTGCCGGGAATAACTTGACCGCGAATCGCTCCGGCACGTAAAAGGGTGCATGTTCGGATTTTCCCTCCCCAAGCTGTTGTTGCTGGCGGCCATCATTTTTGCCGTGTGGCAGGGCTTCAAGTACCTGCAACGCCGTCAGGAAGTGCAGGACAAACGCCGCCACGAGAAGGTCCGCGAGGCGCGCCGCGAGACGCAGGGCAGCGCTGAACCTGTCGAGGACATGGTCCGTTGCGACGTCTGCGATGCCTTTGTCGCCAGCACGGGCGCCAGATCGTGCGGACGCAAGGATTGCCCGTATCCGGGGTAGATTTGCAGCCTTATGCTTCGAGACGCACACCGTGTGTGCTCCTCAGCATGAGGATTATTTCTTCACCTCATCCTGAGGAGAGCCGCAGGCTCGTCTCGAAGGATAAAATTACTGCCCCCTAATCCTTGATCACAGGCCCATCGGCCCGTATGTTGCGCTGCACCGAAACGGACCGAACACCCATCGATGGCGCACGCACCGAACAAAGAGACCTGCTTCCAGAATCTGATCCTGAAGCTGCAAGCTTACTGGGCCGGGCAGGGCTGCGTGATTCTCCAGCCGTTCGACATGGAAGTCGGTGCCGGCACCTTCCATCCGGCGACCACGTTGCGCGCGCTGGGCCGCCCCGACGACGTCTGGAATTGCGCCTATGTGCAGCCGTCACGGCGCCCGACCGACGGGCGTTACGGCGAAAACCCGAACCGTCTGCAGCACTATTACCAGTATCAGGTGCTGATGAAGCCGTCGCCGGCCGATCCGCAGAAGCTCTATCTCGAAAGTCTGCGCGTGCTCGGCATCGATCCCGACATGCACGACATCCGCTTTGTCGAGGACGACTGGGAAAGCCCGACGCTGGGCGCCTGGGGGCTGGGCTGGGAAGTCTGGTGCGACGGCATGGAAGTGACGCAGTTCACGTATTTCCAGCAGGTCGGCGGTTATGACTGCAATCCGGTGCCGGTCGAGCTGACGTATGGCCTCGAGCGCCTGGCGATGTACGTGCAGGGCGTCGAAAACGTCTACGATCTCGACTGGAACGGTCTTCCGAAGGATCAGGGCGGCAAGACCTATGGCGATGTGTTCCATCAGGCCGAGGTCGAGTATTCCACCTACAACTTCGAGCATGCGAATACCGAGATGGTGCGCAAGCACTTCGAGGACGCGGAAGCCGAATGCATGGCGGTGCTTGAAGCGGGCGGCCACGAAAAGCTGGTGTTGCCGGCGTACGATCAGTGCCTGAAGGCGTCGCACCTGTTCAACCTGCTCGATGCCCGGGGCGTCATTTCCGTCACTGAGCGCCAGAGCTACATCGGCCGCGTGCGCGCGCTGGCCAAGGGCTGCGCCGATGCCTGGATGGCGCAGAAGAACGCCGGGGAGGGGCAGTCATGACCGGCCCCCTCACCTGTCCTCTCCCCCGCTTCGCAGGGGAGAGGGACTCTCGCGGCAATGTTACGTTCCACTTATCCCTCTCCCCCTTTTGGGGGGAGAGGTTAGGTGAGGGGGTTCGTTATGCCTGAACTCCTGCTTGAAATCCTGTCCGAGGAAATCCCCGCCCGCATGCAGGCGCGCGCTGCGGACGATCTGAAGCGGCTGGTGACGGACGGCCTCAAGGCCGCCGGGCTCGACTTCCAGAGCGCCAATTCATACGTGACGCCGCGCCGTCTGGTGCTCGTCATCGATGGCCTGCCGGAAAAACAGCCGGACGTCTCCGAAGAAAAGCGCGGCCCGAACGTGAACGCGCCCGAGCAGGCGATTAACGGCTTCAAGGGCTCGCTGCCGGAAGGGGCCGTAATCGAGGAACGGGAAACGCCGAAGGGCACGTTCTTCTTCGCGCTGGTCGACACCAAGGGTGCGGCGACGGCGGATGTGCTGCCGGGGCTGCTGTCGAAAGCCATGAACGATCTGCCGTGGCCGAAATCGATGCGCTGGGCGACGTATTCCGGACGCTGGGTGCGGCCGGTGCATTCGATGATCTGTGTGTTTGGCGGCAATGAAATCGCGGCGACACTGGGCGAGGTGACGGCGTCGAATGCAACCGTCGGGCATCGTTTCCTGGCCCCTGACGCTTTCACGGTGACGGACTTCGCCGATTACAAAGCCAAGCTGCTTGCCGCCAAGGTCATGCTCGACCCCGCCGAGCGGCGCGCCAAGATCGAGGCCGACGCCAAGGCGCTGTGCGAAAAAGAAGGTCTCAGCCTGAAAGACGATCCGGGTCTGCTCGACGAAGTGACCGGCCTCGTCGAATGGCCGGTGGTGCTGATGGGGACCATCGACGATGCGTTCATGGAGTTGCCCGACGAGGTGCTGTCGACCTCCATGCGCTCGCACCAGAAATATTTCTCGACGCTGGGCAAGGATACTGGTTTAGCAAACCGGTTTATCGTCGTCGCCAACACGGAAACGAAAGACGGCGGCAAACAGGTCGTCGCCGGCAACGAGCGCGTGCTGCGCGCGCGGCTGTCCGACGCCAAGTTCTTCTGGGATCAGGACCGGGCGCAGACGCTGGAAAGCCGCGTCGATGCGCTCAGAGACCGGGTGTTTCACGCCAAGCTCGGCACTCTCAGGGGCAAAATAGATCGGATTAGTAAGTTATCGGCAGCCTTTAATTCTGTTCTTAAGTTGTCTCAAATATCCGCAATTTCTCAGGCTGCTGATCTAGTCAAGGCTGATCTCTCGACTGGCATGGTCGGTGAATTCCCCGAACTGCAAGGCTTGATGGGTAGATATTATGCGTTGCACGATGGTGTTGATGCTGAGGTGGCTGACGCCATTGCTGAGCATTATTCACCGCTGGGTCCCAACGATATCTGTCCGACAAAACCGCTCAGCGTATGTTTAGCGCTCGCCGACAAGATCGACACGCTGGTCGGCTTCTTCGCCATCGACGAAAAGCCGACCGGTTCGAAAGATCCCTATGCGCTGCGCCGCGCGGCACTCGGCGTGATCCGACTCATTATAGAAAATCAGCTTCGATTGCCACTCTCTGAGGCTTTCAAGACCAGCTATCAAGACGTTAAACGTTCGATTGAAGACGCGGTTGAACCAGGGACTGTCAGGTTCCCTATTGGTGAGAAAGAAACTCGGCCTGGAGGCGGGACGACGCAACTTATGCAAACGGTTCCGGTACTTGATGAGCAGACGGTATCGAACGACCTCCTCTCTTTCTTCGCCGACCGCCTGAAAGTGCACCTGCGCGATCAGGGCGTGCGGCACGACCTGATCGACGCCGTTTTCGCCCAAGGGAATGATGAGGGCGGCGAAGATGACCTTGTACGTCTGATCAATCGCGTCGAGGCGTTGCAGTCGTTCCTTGCGACCGAGGACGGCGAGAACCTTCTGACCGCCTACAGGCGCGCCGCCAACATCCTCCGCGCGGAAGAGAAGAAAGACGGTATCAGCTATAATGACGCGCCGGATGCATCGTTGCTTACGGACGACGCCGAGAAGGCGCTGGCCGACGCGCTCGCAGCCGCACAGCCGGCGATTGCCGCCGCGCTCGCGTCCGAGGATTTCGTCGCCGCCATGCAGGCGCTGGCCGGGTTGCGCAAGCCCGTCGATACATTCTTCGATGACGTGACGGTCAACGCCGACGATAAGGGGTTGCGCGCTAACCGGTTGAAGCTGTTGAACGGCATCCGTTCCGCCCTCGATGGGGTGGCGGACTTTTCGAAGATCGAAGGTAAGTAGAACAGATCGTCACCCCGGCGCAGGCCGGGGTCCATGACGACACGAACCGGGACGGATACGAGGATTATGGGTCCTGAATCAAGTTCAGGACGACGGATTAAGTTTTAACGAGGATAGATAATGACCAAGTGGGTATACGCATTCGGAGACGGGACTGCCGACGGCAGCGCCGATATGAAGAACCTGTTGGGGGGCAAGGGCGCCAACCTCGCCGAGATGTCCAATCTCGGTCTGCCGGTGCCGCCGGGCTTCACCATCTCGACCGAGCTCTGCACCCACTATTACGAACACGGAAAAACCTATCCCGAAGATCTCGAAGCGCAGACGCTTGAAGCCCTGGCAAATATCGAAAGCACACTCGAGCGCAGCTTCGGTTCCGTCGACAAGCCGCTGCTGGTTTCGGTGCGGTCCGGGGCGCGCGCCTCGATGCCGGGGATGATGGATACCGTCCTCAATCTCGGCCTCAACGACGAAACGGTCGAAGCGCTGGCCGCGGAAAGCGGCGATGCGCGCTTCGCCTATGACAGCTACCGCCGCTTCATCACCATGTATTCCGACGTCGTGCTCGGCGTCGATCACGGCGAGTTCGAGGAAATCCTCGACAACTACAAGGTCGACCGGGGTTATCGCCTCGATACCGACCTGACCGCCGACGACTGGAAGACGCTTGTGCCGATGTACAAGGAGCGCGTCGTCGAGGTTCTGGGCGAGCCGTTTCCGCAGGATGTGCATGCGCAGTTGTGGGGCGCCATCAGCGCCGTGTTCGGCTCGTGGATGAACCCGCGTGCCGAGACCTACCGCCGGCTGCACGACATCCCGGCAAGCTGGGGCACGGCGGTCAACGTGCAGGCCATGGTGTTCGGCAACATGGGCGAGGATTGCGCGACCGGGGTCTGCTTCTCGCGTAACCCGGCGACCGGTGAAAACGCCTTTTACGGCGAATACCTGATCAATGCGCAGGGCGAGGATGTGGTCGCGGGTATCCGCACGCCGCAGTCGCTGACCCTGGCCGAGCGTGAAACCTCGGGCTCCGACCTGCCGTCGATGGAAGAGGCGATGGGCGAGACCTTTGCCGAGCTGTGCGCGATCCGCGAACGTCTGGAAGCGCACTACAAAGACATGCAGGACATGGAATTCACCATCCAGCAGAACCGCTTGTGGATGCTGCAGACCCGGTCCGGTAAACGCACCGCGCGCGCCGCGCTGAAGATCGCCTGCGACATGGTCGACGAGGGCCTGATCTCCACCGAGGATGCCGTCAGGCGCATCGATCCGATGCAGCTCGACCAGCTTCTGCACCCGATGCTCGACCCGAACGCCGAAAAGGATGTCGTCGGTCGCGGTCTGCCGGCGTCGCCCGGTGCGGCAACGGGGGCCATCGTGTTCACCGCCGAGGACGCCGAAGCCTGGAAGGCCGAGGGCAAGGCGGTCATTCTGGTGCGCACGGAGACAAGTCCGGAAGACATCGGCGGCATGCACGCGGCCGAGGGGATTTTGACGACGCGGGGCGGCATGACGTCGCACGCCGCCGTTGTCGCGCGCGGCATGGGCCGTCCGTGTGTTTCGGGCGCCGGCGACATGCGCGTCGATGCGGTCAACAAGACGCTGACCTGCATGGGCCGCAGTTACGGCGAAGGCGACATCATCACGCTCGACGGCACCACCGGGCAGATCATGCAAGGCGCCGTCGAAATGATCCTGCCGGAACTGACCGGTGACTTCGGCAAGCTGATGGCGTGGGTCGACGACTTCCGCAAAATCGGCGTGCGCGCCAACGCCGAAACACCGCTGGACGCCGAAACCGCCGTCAAGTTCGGCGCCGAGGGCATCGGCCTTTCCAGGACCGAGCACATGTTCTTCGATCCCGAGCGTATCCTGCACATGCGCGAAATGATCATGTCGTCGACCGAGGAACAGCGCCGTGCCGCCCTCGACAAGCTGCTGCCGTACCAGCGTGACGATTTCGAAACCCTGTTCCGGATCATGGAAGGACGGCCGATCACGATCCGCCTGCTCGATCCGCCGTTGAACGAATTCCTGCCGCACTCCGAGGAAGAACTCGCCGACGTCGCCAAGGGCGTGGGGGTGTCGCTCAAGGACATCAAGATCCGCAAGAACCAGTTGGACGAAGCCAACCCGATGCTGGGTCATCGCGGCTGCCGGCTCGGGATTACCTATCCGGAAGTCTACGAGATGCAGGCCCGTGCCATTTTCGAAGCCGCGATCAAGGTTCTGGCCGACGGCATCGCCGTGGTGCCGGAAGTGATGATTCCGCTGGTCGGCATGAAAAGCGAGCTGGACGCCATGACCGATGTGGTCAATGCGGCGGCGAAAGCGGTGAAGGAAGAAACCGGCAAGGACTTCGATTACATGGTCGGCACCATGATCGAACTGCCGCGCGCCTGTCTGATGGCCGAAGAAATCGCCGAGACGGCGGAATTCTTCTCGTTCGGCACCAATGACCTGACGCAGACCACCTTCGGTTTCTCGCGCGATGACGCGGCACCGTTCCTCGACGTCTATAACCGCAATGGCATCATGGATAGCGATCCGTTCATGACCATCGACGTCGACGGCGTCGGCGAACTGGTCAAGATCGGCATCGAACGCGGCCGCAAGACCCGGCCCGACATCAAGCTCGGGATCTGCGGCGAACACGGCGGCGATCCGGCATCGGTGCATTTCTGCCATCAGGTCGGCCTGACCTATGTCTCGTGCTCGCCGTACCGCGTGCCGATCGCGCGTCTGGCGGCTGCCCAGGCGGCGCTGGCGGACGAGAACGGTTGAGGGTCATAAGCAAGCTCGTCACCCCGGCGTAGGCCGGGGGCCAGAATATGTTTGAACTGGATTCCGGCCTTCGCCGGAATGACGTGGATAAAGGATGCTGGCGATATGGCCTTGCCCCTTCGCCGGAGTGACCTGAAGATTGAACTGAATGATATGGGATTTGAGCGATGACAAATCATCTCGATGACGACTGCATCTTCTGCAAAATCATCCGTGGCGAAATTCCCTGCTTCAAGGTCTGGGAAGACGACGAGACGCTGGCCTTCATGGATATCAATCCGATTGCCAAGGGCCATGCGCTGATCATCCCCAAGCTGCATACGCCGAATATCTTCGAGACCCCCGAAGGCAAACTCGGACCGGTCATGAATAGCGTCAGCCGGGTTGCCCGCGCAGTCAGGGACGAGGTCGCGCCTGACGGCGTGAATATCCTGCAGGCCAACGGGCCGGGTGCATTGCAGTCTGTCTTCCACATCCATTTTCATGTGATCCCGCGCGTGCATGGCGACGGTCTCACCATGAACTGGGAAATCGTGCCGGGCGATATGGCGGAAATCGGCGCCTTGGCCGAGAAAATCGCCGCACGCACCGCCGCCGATGCCGGCTGAGTAATTTTACTTTAGAAAATTCTAATATCCTTCGGGTTGTAATCTTCAGGTCAGGGTTTTCTGTCACTGTTTTGGCAGTTGATGAATTGGAGAACCCAATGAACGCGTTGCAAAACCAGGATCAGAAGACCCTGAACGTGTTGTTCGTTTGCGTGGACAACGCGCGCCATTCCCTGATCGCGGAATCTCTGCTGCGAAGCCACCGCGTGCGTGGCGTGCGTGCTTTCAGTGCCGGTATCGACCCGGCCGACAAGGCGGATTCCTTCGCCCTTTCGGCATTGGTTCTGGCTGGCCTTGGCAATGAGGGCCTGTGGCCCAAGCACTGGGACGGTTTCGCCGACCCGAAACGCCGGTTGATCGATGTCGTGGTGACGATCGGCGAAGATGCGGCGCGGCTGTTGCCGCACACGTTCCCCGGCAACCCCGATTACGTTAACTGGACCTTCGACGCCGAAACGTCGATGAGGTTCCATCATGGCGTGTGGCGGGATATTCAGATGCTGAAACCGTTTGTCGATGTCCTGGCCGATGACCTGCGCGCCGCCATGGCGCCTGCATTTCTGCCGTATAAAGAAGAACACGCCGAAGCGGCGGAATAGGCACAAGTCTAGCGGCGGACGAAAAACGTCACGTCCGGCATCGGGCGTTCGTCGAACATTTCGACGTCTTCCGACAGATGTTTGCGGCAGAACCGAAGCACCTTTTCAGGGTTGGTATAATATAACCCGTCGTAGCGTTCCTCTTCGTCGTCGCGCAACATGTTGAAGGCCAGCGCCTTGCCGGTGCGGTGCCAGAGCTGGCGCAGACTGGCCTCGACATACTCCTGCCACTGATCCGCATCGGCATCGCCGTTCAGGTTATAAGTGCCGGACGCAAAGCTGTAATCCGCGTGCTTGCTCGCCCACATCTTGCGATGAAACGAGGCGCGGGGATCGCTGATGCGGTCACGGCAAGCGGCGATCATCTCCTGCGAGATGTCGTAACCGTAATAGGTGCTTTCCCTGAGCACCGGGTATTCCGCCAGATACTCGAAAAACGCACCGTAGCCGCAGCCGAAATCATTGATGGAGATGCCGCCCGACGCCATGTCGGCGTCTTCGATGATATCCATCAGCCGCTCGAAGCGGCGGCGCTGCCAAACTTCGCCTTTCCAGAACACACCCTTGGCGGTGGCGCCGCACTGATCCAGCCGGCGCCCGTAGATGCGGGCGACCGGGGCCAGAAGTTTGGGCGCGCGTCGTAAAATGCTGATGATCACGGCAGAAGGCTAGCCGCAACGTTGCCGGATGCCAATCGGTTGTTTGCGTTGCCGGCTTACGCGTCGGCGTCCGGCAGGTGCATCCATGCCGGCGGGGCAGGTGTCAGGGTGGCGTCGCCGGCCTGTAACGGCCCGCCCGAGGTAATGGCCTGCAACCGCAGCATGGCCATGCCGATATCGCCGCTAAGCGAGCGCACATCGCCAACGACCTTGCCGTCCAGCATGATATCGGTGCCGGGTTCGGTGGTGCCTTCGACCGTGACCGGGACCAGGCGTTTTTTGATCAGGCCCCGGTATTTTGTCCGTGCCGTCAGTTCCTGGCCCATATAGCAGCCCTTTTTCCAGTCCACGCCGGAAAGCTCGTCGAAGCCGCTTTCGAGCAGGATCGACTTGTCCTTTTCCAGATCGAGCGGTGCTTCCGGCAGGCCGAGGCGCATGCGGTGGCGCTGGTATTCGTCATCGTTGGCCTGTTCTGCGCCCAGTCCGGCGATATCCGCGCCCTTCGGGGCAATGACGCGGACGCCGGCCGCTGCAAGGCGGGGATCGGCATAGAGAATCGCCCCGTCGGCGGTTTTCTTCTGCTGGCCGTTGCTGAGCACGTTTTCAGCCCCGTCTGCGAACAGCACATGCACGCCATATGCAGGCTCGGTGTCCTCAAGCGTTACTTTCGAGCGCAATTTGAACATGTTCAGCTTCTTGATCAGCTCAGAAGCATCGCCCGCCAGACAGTCGGCCAGCAGGGCGTCGCCGTCGGCGACGATGAAGAAATCGAACAGGTATTTCCCCTGCGGCGTCAAAAGCGCCGCATACAGGCCGTGCTGACCGTTGGCACGGGCAATATCGTTGGAAATCAGCCCCTGCAGGAAGCTGCGGCTGTCCTCGCCGGTGATACGGATGATGCTGCGATCGCTCAGGTGAATGCGTTTCATTGCGCCCTCATAACTGCTTTAGGGTGTAAGATGGGGGCTTGAAGGGCGTCTCTGCAAGGGGCCGCCCGGAAGACACCGGTGGAAACCGGTTCGTTATGGGGTCATGGTGGGGTTTGCATCGCCCGATGGCTTGCTTATAAGAAAGCAGAATCAGGGGTAGCCGCATGTACGCGTTATTCGTTACATCGACACGAGTTGGGGACGCGATCCTGTCCACGGGCGTTCTGTCGCGCCTGATGGACGAGAATCCGGGCCTGCGCGTGACCGTTGCCTGCGGTCCGGCGGCGGCGTCGCTGTTCGAGGCCGTGCCGGGGCTTGAACGGATCATCGTGCTCGACAAGATGCTCGGCTCGTTGCATTGGGCCTATCTTTGGGCGCAGACGGTCCGCAGGCGCTGGGATATTCTGGTCGATCTCCGCAATGCACCGGTGACGTACCTGATCGGCGCCGACAAGCGCTATCGCATAGTCCGCTCCAGAGGCGGCGGACACCGCATCCGTACGCTGGCTGCCGTGATCGGTGCCGATAAAAATCCGCCGGCGCCGAAAATCTGGCTGGACGAAACGCGCCGTGCTGCGGCGAAGTGGCTGATTCCGGACGGCGGGCCGGTATTGGCCATCGGCCCGACTGCCAACTGGCGCGGCAAACAGTGGCGCGGCCAGTCGTTCGCCGAACTGATTTCCCGGCTGGCGGCGCCCGACGGCATTCTGCCCGGCGCCCGCGTCGCGATCTTCGGACGCGATGACGAACGGCCGATGGCGCTGCCGGTTATCGAATCCGTCCCCCAGGACAGGCTTCTGGACCTCGTTGGGCGCATCGATCTGCTGACGGTCTACGCATGTATGGAGCGCGCGGCATTGTTTATCGGCAACGATTCCGGGCTTATGCATCTGGCGGCGGCCAGCGGCATTCCGACGCTGGGCTTGTTCGGGCCGTCGCCGGCGGACCAGTATGCGCCGTGGGGGCCGCTTTGCGATCATGTGCAGGCGAGCCTCGGATTCGATGAAATTTTCCCGGAAGACTTCGATCACCGCAATACCGATACCCTGATGGACAGTCTCAGCGTCGATCAGGCCGAAGAAGCGGCGAAAGAATTGTGGGCACGGGCCAGGGAAGCGGCGGCGTGAGCGGCAGTATGCTTCTTTCCGCCGTGATCAGCGTGCATAACGAGGAACATCAGCTTCGCGATTGTCTGGCGACGCTTGGTTTCGCCGATGAAATCGTCGTTTTGCTGGACAAATGCACCGACGGTTCGAAAGAGATCGCCGAAGACTTTACCGACCGCGTTATCGAAGGGGCATGGACGATCGAAGGTGCACGCCGGAATGCCGGGATCGACGCCTGCCGGGGGGCCTGGGTGTTCGAGATCGATGCCGATGAACGCGTGCCGGAAGATCTGGCCCGGGAAATCCGCGCCACCATCGAAACCACACAAGCAGACTGGCATGAAATTCTTGTCGACAACTATGTCGGCAAGCGGCTGGTGCGCTGGGGCTGGGGGGCGTCGTTCGGCAAAGCGGCCTATCCGGGGTTGTTCAGGAAAGGAGTCAAACAGTGGGGCATGCAGCGCGTGCATCCGTCGCTCGCGTGGTCGGGCCGGAAAGGCGCGATGCTCAAGAATCGCCTCGTGCATTATGTGGACCGCGACGTTTCGGACATGATCAAGCGGCTCGACAGCTACTCGACGGCGCGCGCGCTCGATCTGATCGACAGCGGCGACATCGGCGGCATGGCCAACAACGTGCGCCGCTTTTTTTCACGTTTCATCAAATGCTTCATCGCCCGCAAGGGCTACAGGGAAGGCGGCCTGGGGCTGCTGATCGCCATCTGTGCCGGGTTGTTTCCGCTGCTGTCCTACATCAAGGCCGCCGACATGCGGAAGGATGATTGACCGTGGCGTGTATTATCCTTGCCGATGACGGGATTGTTTTCGACGGCCTTACCCCTGAACGGGGGCCGCTGGGCGGGGCCGAAAGCTCGGTCATCCAGCTTGTCGAAACCCTCGCCGCACGGGGCCATGACGTCACGGTTTATAACAACTGCGAAGCGGCGCTCGATTACAAAGGTGTGAAATGGCGGCCGATCGTGGACGGCGTGCCGGACAGTGCCGATCTGTACATCGCCAACCGCGGCGACAAGCTCCTGAAACGCTGCGAAGGCGCGAAGCGGACGGTGTTCTGGACGCACAACCCGTGCGGCTACATGTTGAAGCTGCGCTATTTGTGGCAGTTTCTGCGCCGCCGCCCGGTGATCGTCTTCATCGGCTCTTATCATGCGGCAACGCTGCCCGGCTGGGTGCCTGACGGCGGTCGCAGAACGATCCCGTACGGCCTGCCGGATCTGTTCTGCGAGGCCGAGGCGGCCATCGATGTGCCGGGCCCGCGTGCGATTTTCACATCGAATCCGTTGCGCGGTCTCGACTGGCTGCTCGATCTGTGGTCCGGCGAGATCGAACCCCGGGTGCCGGGCGCCGAACTGCATGTGTTTTCGGGCGCCGCCACCTATGGCGCCGCCGGCGCACGCAAGGGCGATGCCATGGCCGATGTGCTGTCGAAGGCACAGGCCCTCGAAGGGCAGGGCGTGCGGTTACGCCAGCCGGTCGGCAAGGCACAATTGATCGACGAACTTAGGCTGTCGCGCGTCATGCTCTATAAGGGCGATATCAACGAAACATTCTGTCTGGCCATTGCCGAGGCGCAGTGCCTTGGCGTGCCGGCGGTGGTGCAGCCGGTCGGCTCGATGGCCGAGCGCGTGCGAGACAATGAAACCGGCTTCCTCGCCATTGACGATGCGTCCTTCGCGCTTGCCGCGACGCGGCTGCTCACCGATGATGCGTTGTGGCGCAGCCAGCATGCGTCGGCACTTGAAAAACAGCGCACCTGGCGCTGGGTGGACGCGGCAGCAGCATTCGAGGAGCTAATCGAAACCCCATGAAGGTTTTGCAGTGAAGGTTTTACAGGCCATGGCCGGTGCGGAATTCGGCGGTGCTGAGGCGTTTTTCGTGCGCCTGTGCATTGCCTTGCATCGCGCCGGTGTCGAACAAAAGGTCATCATCCGCAAGCATCCCGGAAGAGCCAGGCAACTGCGCGAAGCGGGGATCGAGCCGGTTGAGCTGGCATTCGGCGGGCGGCTGGATTTTGCCACGCCACGGGCGATGAAACGCGAAATCAACGCCTTCAAACCGGATGTGGTCCTGACATGGATGAACCGCGCGACCAGCATGTGTCCGAAAGGCGACTTCGTGCACGCGGCGCGTCAGGGCGGCTATTACGATCTTAAGTACTATGCCAACTGCGATCACCTGATCGGTAATACCCGCGATATCGTCGAGTATCTGGTCGAGCACGGCTGGCCCAGCGAAAAGGCGCACTACTTGCCAAATTTCGTTTCCGCCGAAGCGGGGACGCCGCTGGATCGGGGCGAGTTTTATACGCCGAAGGGCGTACCCCTGATCGTCTCGCTGGGACGGTTGCATGAGAACAAGGCTTTCGATGTATTGCTGCGCGCCCTGGCCCGCGTGCCGAATGCCTATCTGTGGCTGGCCGGCGACGGCCCGTTGAAGGCAGAGCTGATGCGGCTCGCCGAGGACCTCGCCATCAAGCCCCGGGTCCGGTTTCTCGGCTGGCGCGATGATACTCAGGACTTGCTGGCCACGGCCGATCTGTTCGTCTGCCCGTCCCGTCACGAGCCGCTCGGCAATGTGGTGATTGAGGCCTGGGCGCAGGGCTTGCCCGTGGTCGCCGCCGATTCCATGGGGCCGGGGACATTGATCGAGAACATGGAAACCGGCATTCTGGTGCCGGTCGATGACGAAATTCTCATGGCCCGGGCGATTCGCGGTGTGCTCGACGACGACAATCTGGCCGAGCGTATCGCCCGGCAGGGCCTGAAGGCCTATCAGGACAACTTCACCGAGGCGCAGGTGGTCGAACAGTATCTCAAGTTCTTCGAACAGGTCACGGGCTGAACCATGTGCGGTATCGCCGGACTGATGACGGCAGACGGCAGCGCCCCGGCGCTCACCGTTCTGGACCGGATGGCGCAGGCGATTGTGCACCGTGGCCCGGACGGACGCGGCGATTATGCCGAAGCCGACGTCGCGATGATGCAGGTGCGCCTCGCCATCATCGATCTGAAAACCGGCGATCAGCCGCTGTATGCACCGGCCGACGCCGAGCGGGGCAGGCTGGCGCTGATCGCCAACGGGGAAATCTATAACTACATCGAACTGCGCCAGCAGATGAACGATATCGACTACGCGACCGGGTCGGATTGCGAATCGATGCTGTATCTGTACCGCGAACACGGTATGGATTTCGCTGAATATCTGCGCGGCATGTACGCCGTCGCGATTCACGATCCGGATGACGGGGCGCTGGTGCTGGCGCGCGATCCGTTCGGCATCAAGCCGCTGTATTACGGCGTCGCCGAAGACGGTTTCGTGTTTGCTTCCGAACCGCAGGCGCTATTGGCGGCCGGGCTGGTGACGCCCGCCGTCGACAGTGCGAAACGCGACGAGTTGCTGGCGCTGCAGTTCACCACCGGGGCCGAGACGATTTTTCCCGGCATCTATCGCGTGCTGCCGGGGGAAACCCTGATCGTGCGCAAGGGCCGCATCGCCCAGCGTGCGCGCCTTGCCGCCCTGCCGCCCGGCGCACCCGTCAAGATCACCTGCGACGAGGCGCTGTACCGCTTCGACAAGATCATTACCGAAGCCGTCAACGTGCATCAGCGCTCGGACGTGCCGTACGGGATGTTTCTGTCGGGCGGCATCGATTCCTCGATCATCCTCGCCGTGATGCGCCGTCTGAACCCGGCGCCGGTGCATGCACTGACGGCGGGGTTCCCCGGCACCGACGTGCATGACGAACGCGAACACGCGCGCGCCGTGGCCCGTGCCTGCGGTGCCGAGCACGAGGAAATAACCGTCACCGAGGAAGATTTCTGGCGCGTGCTGCCGCAGATCGCCGCGGCCATGGACGATCCGGCGGCGGACTATGCCGTGGTGCCGAGCTACATGCTGGCCGCCAAGGCCCGCACAGCCGGCCTTAAGGTGGTTTTGTCGGGCGAGGGCGGAGACGAGCTGTTTGCCGGCTATGGCCGCTACCGAAGGCAGAACCGCCCGGCGATATTCGGCGGCCGCAAGATGCGCCACCGCGCAATCCTGGACGGGACCGGGGTGTTGCGCGAAGACCCCAAAGGCTGGCGCGACGGCATCGCGCTGGCCGAGACCGAAGCGCACGCATACGGCCGCAATAACCTGCAGGCGGTACAGGCGACGGATATCGCCGACTGGCTGCCGAATGATCTTCTGACAAAGCTGGACCGCTGTCTGATGGCGCACGGAGTCGAAGGGCGTGTGCCGTTTCTCGATCCGTACGTCGCCGATTTCGCCTTCCGCCTGCCGAATAATTGCAAGGTGCATCACAAGAGCGGCAAGTGGCTGCTCCGGAAATGGCTGGAAACGGCGCTGCCGGAAAGCAAGCCGTTCAGCAAAAAGCGCGGCTTCACGGTGCCGGTCGGGGCGTGGATTTCAGGCCGGGGAGGGGCGCTTGGCGCACTCGTCGCGGCCAACCCGGGAATCGCGGCGGTTTGCGATCCCGACGCCGTCAAACGCCTGTTTTCGGCCGGGCCCGGTCAGGGGCAGGCGCAATGGACGCTGCTGTTCTATGCGCTTTGGCACAAGCGCCACATCGAAGGCCGGGACGCATCCGGCGATGTGTTTGCGGTTTTGAATTCTTAATCCACCCCCTCTCCTAACCTCTCCCCCTCAAAGGGGGAGAGGGATTGAAGGGTTGTATGTTTCGGCAGGGTCCCTCTCCCCTACGAAGTGGGGGAGAGGACAGGTGAGGGGGCCTAGATCCCCTTCAGCGCGACCCGCTTTATGATGAAATCACCGCCGCTGTCGGAAATCCGCACACCGTCGAACGGATCGGAAAACGCCCGGTCCGAGGTCACGATCATTTCCTTATCGTCGAGGCTGACATGCATCGCGCCGTCGGTGCCGCGGGTCCATGAAATCTTGTGGAATTTCTTGTCCTCGAGCGTTGCCGGGTCCGATGTCGCGATGACGCTGGAGCCGGAACTGCCGACCCGGTGGAGCTGCAGCCCCTTGCCGCTGACGTACAGAAGCCGATAGCCGATGGCGGCGTTCGCGCCCTGAAAAACCCCGACCTCGAAATGACTTTCCGCCTGCCATGACGACATTTCCAGTTCCAGGGCGAAGGCATTGCTGATGGCGGCGCGCGTCACGATGACGTTTTGTGTCGGCCCCGTATTGCCCGACTGCGTGCCGGTGGCGCGTTTCAGGATCTGGCCCAGAAGCACCTTGGCCAGGTCCTCACCGCCGCCCGATGACGATTGCTGCGTCTGTTGCGCGGTGATCAGCCGGTTGCGCAGGCCCCAGCCGGTTTCGATGAAGTATGCGCCGCTCAGCACTTCCCAGACCGGGTTGGCGGTGAAATTACCGTCCGTGAAGCTGTCGTCGAGAAGCACCGTATTCCAGGGCGTTACGGCGCCCTGCGCCAGATTGCGCAGGTCCTGCAGGAACACCGGATCGGCGGCCTTGGCTTTTTCCGCCTCGTCGATCAGCTTGTTCAGCTTTTCAATGAAGGCCGGCACCGAACCGTCGCCGCTGTTCGTTCCCGACGGATCGGACCATGTCGAATAGCGGTTGTTTTGCGCGTTCAGCGACAACGGGGCGAGGCAGATGACAAAAATAACGAAGACCAACAGGCGCATGGCGGTAACCTCCCGAACTTTGCCCTATGCTAGCACAAAGCGGCGCGGCCGAAAGCGCTCTTCGCTGGACACAAACGGCAAATCGTGCGAGCAACGGGATATGAGCCAAACAGACCGCATAACCCTGAAACGGCCCGACGACTGGCATGTGCATTTTCGCGACGGCGCCATGATGCAGGCCGTTGTCCCGGCCACCGCCCAGGCTTTTGCCCGCGCCATCGTCATGCCCAATCTGGTGCCGCCGGTGACGGACATCGCGGCCGCCGAGGCCTATCGCGCGCGGATCAATGCGGCGGTGCCCGCCGGTTGCGATTTCACGCCGCTGATGACGGCGTACCTGACCGACGAGACATCGCCCGAAATGTTGAAAGAAGGCGCCGAAGCCGGTGTCTTCACGGCGGTCAAGCTGTATCCGGCGGGTGCGACGACCAATTCGGCGTCCGGCGTCACGGATGTCGCCAAGGTCATGCCGGTGCTGGAAGTCATGCAGGAGATCGGCCTGCCGTTGCTTGTCCACGGTGAAGTCACGGATTCCGACATCGATATATTCGACCGCGAGGCAGTGTTCATCGACCGCATCCTGTCGCCGCTGCTGTCGCATCTACCGCATTTGAAGGTCGTGCTCGAGCATATCACGACGAAAGATGCCGTCGATTTCGTCGCCGCCGGGGACGCATCCAGGCTGGGCGCGACGATCACCGCGCATCACCTGATGATCAACCGCACCGATATCTTCCGGGGCGGCATCCGCCCGCATCTTTACTGCCTGCCGATCGCCAAGCGCGAGGCACACCGTCTGGCGCTCCGCCACGCCGCCACGTCCGGCGATCCGCGCTATTTCCTCGGCACCGATACCGCACCGCACGCGCGGCACCTGAAGGAAGCCGCCTGTGGTTGCGCCGGCATCTATAGCGCCCCGGTGGCGATGGAAGTCTATGCCCAGGTGTTCGATGATGAAGGCGCGCTGGACAAGCTCGAAGCCTTTGCGTCGCTGAACGGTCCCGCTTTTTATGGCCTGGAGGCGAACACGTCGACGCTGACGCTGGTGCGTGAAGCGTGGACCGTGCCGGAAAGCCTGGACGCCCAATCGGGCGAGGCGCTGGTCCCTTTCATGGCCGGGGAAACACTCAATTGGCGGTTTGCGAACTGATTTAACCCAGGGTTTTCTTGGCGCTGGCGCCACCTTCGACCCGTAGACGGCGAAGCAGTGTCTTCATCATTGCAACGACGATGGGATTGCTTTTGCGCAGAACCCTGTCGAATACCTTTTTCGGGACCACGATGAGCTTGGTCGGACCCATGGCGCGGGCAGTGGCCATCCGCTCTTCGGCATCGACCAGTGCCATTTCACCGATCAGCTCACCAGCACCGACAACACCAAGAACCAGCTCGGCGGTGCCGTCGCCACGCGCGATTTCGACCTTGCCGGAATCGACGAAAAACGCCTCAGCCCCAACCTCACCTTGATTGAAGATGATCTCCCCGGGTTTATAATCCCGGTATTCCAGTTCGATCTCATCTGTGTCTTGATCGGCAGGTTGTTTGACTTGGGAATCGTTCAAAAGCAATCTCCTAACTGTCGATAAGATAAGCAATGCTTTGTTATACGACAACGCCCTATAGGTACGGGGATTGACCTAAGCGCCGCTGTGCTTATGGTCGGGAAAACGCCATTCCCGGGAGAGACAAAATGAGCGATACCGAATTCAACGCCCTGTTGCTGAGCGCCGATGACGACGGCAAGGTCACCAGCAGCTTCGAAACCCTGCCCAATGACCACCTGCCCGAAGGCGACGTTACCGTCGCCGTCAAATATACGACGCTGAACTACAAGGACGGCATGATCCTCAATGGCCTCGGCAAGCTGGTGCGCGAATATCCGCATATTCCCGGCATCGATTTTTCCGGTGTTGTCGAGGAGTCCGCGCATCCCGATTTCAAACCCGGCGACGAGGTCATCCTGACCGGCTGGCGCGTCGGCGAAGTGCACTGGGGCGGTTATGCGACCCGCGCCCGGGTCAGCGGCGACTGGCTGGTGCCGTTGCCGGCCGGCATTTCGCTGGAACAGTCGATGGCCATCGGCACCGCCGGGTTCACGGCGATGCTGGCGATCATGACGCTGGAAGAACACAAGCTGACGCCGGACACCGACAAGGAAGTGCTGGTCACCGGTGGTGCCGGGGGCGTCGGCTCGATCGCCGTGTCGGTACTGTCCAACATCGGCTACAAGGTCGCCGCCTCGACCGGGCGCGCCGAGCAGCACGATTACCTGAAAAGCCTGGGCGCGACGATGATCGTCGAGCGTGACGAGCTGGTGACGCCGCCGAAAGGCCCGCTCGGGCGCGAACGCTGGGCCGGGGCCATCGACAATGTCGGCGGGCCGACCCTGCACCATGTACTCGCCACGCTCGGCTATTGGGGGGCCTGCGCGTCGGTCGGCAACGCCGGGTCGTTCAAGCTCGACACCACGGTGCTGCCGTTCCTGCTCAGGGGGATTAATCTCTGCGGCATCGACAGCGCGACGTGTCCCAAGGAACGCCGCATCGTCGCCTGGGACCGGTTGTCGAAGCAACTGCCGATGGACAAGCTGGACGCCCTCACCAACCGGGCAGGCTTTGCCGAGCTGCCCGACCTGGCCGGTCAAATCCTCAAGGGCCAGATCCGCGGTCGTATGGTGATCGACGTCAACGGCTAAACGTTAACGCCTGTTAAGTATTTGATTCAAAAGAAAAGCCGTCACCGGGGCCTCCGGCGGCGGCTTTTTTCGTCGGCCGCGGCGATTTGGCACCGATTCTGCAAAGATTTCCCAGAATGTTGCTGAAGGGAGATCGAAATGCTCAGGGAAATGCACAGGGAAACGCTCAGGAAAGTCAGTTTTGTGCTGGTCTTTGCCGGATCGCTCGGCGCGTGCAGCTATGTCGACGAATACGAGCGCCAGGTCTCGGACTGGGAGCCGGTGTACTGCTACAAGTCGCTGGCCGCGACGTCGTGCTACAGGGAACCGAAGCACGCCGACAGCCTGCGCCTGGTGAACTATTACGGCCCGCACCCGAGCCGCTATGACGCCCCCGCGCCGCTGGCCGAGCCGAATTTCAAGGCACCCGAGCCGGTCAATTACTGGGTCAAGGACGCCGAGCCGGTGCCGCACGCGATGCCGTTGGGCGACCCCGCCGACCGCCCGTGGCTGACCGCCGACGGCCGTACCCGCCAACAGGACCTCGAACACATATCGGCGCTCCGGGCGAGCGACACCGGCACCATTGCGCTGCTGCGCAGGATTTCGCTGACCGGGACGCCGGAAAAGGCGACGCTGCCCGACCCCGATTTGACGGTGGAATAAGCGCTCCTCTCACTCCTTTGGGCGCTTCCCCTCTCCTTGGGGAGAGGGCGGCGCGCAGCGCCGGGAGAGGGGCAAGAGAGGGGCCCGGGCGTCCTCCCCCTCTGCTTGGGGAGAGGGTGGCGCGCAGCGCCGGGAGAGGGGTATCTGGAAGGGCCGGGAGACGGGGCGCTTTTAGCTGCCCGCATACCTTGACAGGGGGCCGTGAACGCCGTAAATCCCCGGTCTCACACCTGTGGCGGAGTAGCTCAGCTGGTTAGAGCAGCGGAATCATAATCCGCGTGTCGGGGGTTCAAGTCCCTCCTCCGCTACCAATTAAAACCCCGTGATTCTTCTGAATTGCGGGGTTTTTCTTTATTGCTTCCGCAAATCAATGCACAGTTGATAAAAAGGCGCCTCTCGATGCATACCTTCAAGCTCACGCCCAAGCCGCAAAGCGACTTTCGCCTGGAAATCAGCGAGATTCAGAAGCGATGCACGCTTGCGAAGTACGGCTATCGCCACAATAAAGTCGTGTATGGCTTTTGTGATAAGTTGCCTGATCTCTCGGAGCTGCAATCTCTGGGGTTGAATATTGAAGAAATTCCTTTCGAGGACGCCCATCTTACGCTTGCGCAGAATATGGTCGAACGCGGCCGCGCAAAGTCGAAGCTCGAGCATCTTCAACATGATCATCTGGAAAACGGTGCGCAAAATGAGCCCGAGCAAGCCGTCGCGCAGCAGAAGTTGACGGACCTGAACAATACCATTCAAGCCACCAAAGAGGCTCTGGGCATTACCGGCACGCTCAGAACATTGAAGTTTTAGGTATGACCCTCCACGGCCGCGCATTTTTATGTCTATCGGAGCCAAAATGAAACTCATGGCCCTTAACCTGCCCCGGGATCTTAACGAACGGGAATTGGAAGAATTATTCAAAGTTCATGGCGCGGTGACAGCCTGTTCGCTTGTGCTCGATGACAAGAGCGGTGCGTCAAAAGGTTTTGGATTTGTCGAGATGACAAGCGAGGACGACGCGAGAATTGCTATTGAAAAATTACATGGCACCAAGGTGAAAAAGAACAAAATCCGGGTTAAGTCCGCGGTGTAATTCTCAGATTGGCGGCCTGTTAAAAGGGCCGGTGCTAATCCCCGTGTTGGGGGTTCAAGGCCCACTTCCGCTACGATCCCTTCTAAAATACCGTCTAGATTCAACGGCTTATTTATAGGGCAATATTGCCCTGAATTTATTTTTTTTAATCCGTACATCCACTCGGAGTGTGCTGTATTTTCGACGATGAAGAACTCATGATAAGTAAACTTCTAACAGAAGTAGAACCGACTTATTCAGGTTGGATTAATGCCTACGTTTAAGCTCACAAACCTTCAGGCTATCTCCTCCGCCCCTCGCGACGATGAGGCCAATTGGCTGGTTGATGCAGAGGGCTCAATTGATTTTCTTCGAGCGAATGCCGAAAACGAAGACATCGTTTTATTCGCCAGCACGAAATGCGCGGTAATACATGGGGCTCTGGCCCTGACTGATCAATTGACACCTGAAGCTATTTGTAATGCGCAGCATGAACGGTTCCCGCAGTTGGATGACGGTTGGAAAATACAACAAGCTTGGGGAGGCGGTCAGGGACATCGGATGTATCTTGAAGCGCCATTAGAATTCTCATCGAAAGTTTTTGTGGGAGGTGAGCAATTAGTTTTTCGTCGGGTTTTCTACGATGTGGAAGAAGTCGAACCGGCATTCGAGATGAGCCAGAAATTAATCCACAGTTTGGACTTACATTTTCTCCCCGACCGGCAGGCGTATTGTCGGCTTGATTCCCGTGGCGACATCGAAGAGGTAATCAAAGTTGTGGATCACAAAGGGGGTGGTGACTGGGATTGGTTTAGAGTTGTTACTATCCGGCGCCGCGACCTCGACAAATATATGGCGCTATCTAACACCTGCCTTGTTTTTCGCTTTGATTTTACCCGTGTTCGCTGGGGTAATTTTGGAGGATGGGGCACGATCGATCGATATGAAAGGGAGTTCGACGATCTCAGCTATCACGGTGGTGTTGACGGACACGGTAGCTATTGCGCTGGCACGATGGTGGTTCGGCCAAGCGTAACTGTCGATGACCTCATTCAAGAATGGAAAGAAGAAGACGACGTTTCAAAACGCCAGTATGCGACATTTAAAATTTACGACAGAAAGAATGATAAAGCTGTCGAGACTTCGTGCGGCCCTGAGTTTCTGTCGAACTATTTTCAAAAGTCGGAGCTGCCATGGGAGATTTCACCAGCGTTCTTCCGCCCTGAAGTGTTGCAACGTTTTAAAAACGATCCTGAAAAATACAGTCTTGAGGATAGGAGCATAAGCTGTCGAAACGCATGGTATCTAAAGACATATGATATCAATGAAGTCGGCCAAGTTCACACATATATCGGTTATTTGGCTGATCTGCCCTATGAAGAACAGTTGTATTGGCAGTCATTTAATGAGTGGCCAAAGGGGCCAATTTCAAGAAGAGCGCTTAAGACCGACATATTTGGTCAATGGGATACCGATTACGAACCTTTGTCGGAGTTGAAGCGAATTGTAGTTAAGTTGGATGAGAACCCGCCGAGTTGGTGGAATAAAAGAGGTAAGAAACTCATAGAGTCGGTACGGTATCCCGTTACAGATTCATCAAAGGAATGGGCGGATGAACTGCTGGCGCTTGACCAGCTTGTCGTCGAAGGATTTTTGGTTAAGCCCTTACGAAAGCTAATTGAAAAACGCGGTGGAAAGTATGATCGGAATTGGGCCTCTCTGAGAGTGTTGAGAGAAGTCCTCGTATGTTACGGTTGTGATGAAGATGTTGCCTCAGAGATTATTCATCCGTTGTTGCAAGTGCATGGACTTCGAACCGATGTGCGAGGGCATGCAACAAATGAGAAGAAGAGAGATGCCGAATCCAGGGCGCGAAGCGAATTTGGGACTTTTCGGGAGCATTTTCGTCAGCTCGCTGCCGAATGCGAAGATTGTCTGAGTGAGTTGGTTTCAGCCCTTAGTAGTTTTGAAGAAATAGAAGAGTGAACTTGAGAATTAAACCGCTATTCGGCCGATAAATTTCTTTGGCTTACGGCAGTATCGCACCTCCGCGACCAATTTTTAAGCCCTGCAACCTGATCGGGTTGCGGGGTTTTTTCGTGCCCGGTCTGATCTCGGGGTCACACACGCGCCCGCGCCCTTGCCGGCCCTGTCGGGTGGTCAATTATCAGCAAAACCAACACAATTTTTGTGTTGAATATTAAACAATTTCATAGTGTAATTTTGACCGCGCGTGCCTGCACCGCACCATTGCCAACTGTTGGGAAATGTCCAGATGTCCACACCGCCTCTTTTCCTGCTTCTTTGCTCGGGCGAGCACGAGAAGCTGCAGATGGCCGCCATGATGGCCTCCGTTGCCGCCGTATCGGACCGGCCGGTCACCGTATTCGTCAGCATGAACGCCATGTACTGCTTCGCCCGCGATGCCGGTGACGAGCGTTACAAGGGCGGTGCGATGTCCGATGTCCTGAAGGCCAAGGGGGCGCCGGATCCGATCAAACTGTTCGGCCAGGGCAAGATGCTGGGCGACATGACGATGGGGGCGTGCTCGATGGCGCTCGATGTCCTCGGCTGGACGCTTGACGACATGGTCGAGGATCTGTTCGACGAGGCCATGGGGCTGACCGCGTTTTTATCCGATGCCGAAGCCGGCCAGTTGATCACGCTGTGAGCATGCAAGCGATCATAACCCAGTTGAAAAGGAACGAGTATTGAGTGAACGAATGAAAGTCGATGCGCGGGGCGCATTCTGCCCCGGGCCGCTGATGGAACTGATCGCCGCGTTGAAACTGATCGAGGTCGGCGATGAAGTGGAATTGTTATCGACGGACGAGGGGACGGCCAAGGATGTCCCGGTGTGGTGCGACAAGGTCGGCCACGAACTCGTTTCTTCCGAGAACAGCGACGACCACTGGAGCCTGATCATCCGCAAATCCAAATAGACGGCCTCCAGAACAAAAAAATTCGTGATCAACACGTCAGTCAAAACAGGGCCGGCCTGATGCCGCGCCAGAAGCAAGGGAGCGAATCATGACGACCAACATCCTTATCGTCGGTGGCGGGCTTTCCGGCACCATCATCGCCAACGGACTTTGCCGGCGCCTCGGCAAACAGCTCAGGCGCGGCGAGGTGGCGATCACGATGATCGGCACCAGCGACACGCATATGTATCAGCCGGGCCTTCTGTACGTGCCGTTCGGCAAGTTCCGCGAGTCCGAATTGTTCCGCGATCAGCGCAAGGTGCTGGACCGCCGCGTGCCTTACTTCGTCGATCCGGCAACCAAGATCGACGCCGAGTCGAAATCGGTGACGACGCAATCGGGAAAAGTGCTGAAGTACGATTATCTGGTCATTGCGACCGGGTCGCGGATCGTCCCGCAGAGCATCCCCGGCATGGCCGAAGGCGCGCACTGGTTTTACGACCTGGACGGCGCGCGCAAGATGCGCGACGCCCTCGACGCGTTCGAAGGCGGCAAGATCGTCGTCAACGTCAACGCGCCGCATAAATGCCCGGTGGCGCCGCTCGAGATCACGTTCATGCTTTACGATTACCTGACCGAGCGCGGTCTCATGGACAAGACCGAGATCACCTACACCTATCCCATCGGCCGCCTGCACGCGCTCGAGCCAGTCGCGCAATGGGCGCAGCCGGAAATGGACCGTGTCGGCATCAAGTACGAGACCTTCTTCAATACCAAGGAAGTGCATCCCGAGGATAAAACCATCGAGTCGGAAGAGGGCGTGACGCTGCCCTACGACATGCTTGTGACGATTCCGCCGCATATGGGCGCCGAAGTAATCACCGATTCCGATCTCGGCGCCGGCGGCTGGGTGCCGACGGACAAGACCAAGCTGACGCGCGAGGGGTCCACTGACATCTTCGTGTGCGGCGATACGACCAATATTCCGATCTCCAAGGCCGGGTCCACGGCGCACTTCGAAGCCGACGTCGTGGTCGAAAACCTGACCTCGCTGATCACCGAGGACCGCTGGGCAAAGGACTACGACGGCAAGGTGTTCTGTTTCATCGAAACCGGCATGAACAACGGCACCTATGTCTGGTTCAATTACGCGACGCCGCCGAACCCGGGCCCGCCGACGCAGATGATTCACTGGTTCAAGCTGGCCTATAACCGCCTCTATTGGCTCAGCGCCAAGGGTTTGCTGTAAGGGATCGAACACATGACCGCACATTTGAATAACGATCCGATGTCCGATATCGGCAGGCTGACGCAGGCGGCGCAAGAGGCGCTGACCGACGGCATGGTCGAGCGGCTGACGGAAACGGCCGCAAGCGCGCTCGATATCGTCGATCGGCTCAATGACGAGGACACCAAGGACGCCGTTGTCCATATCATCGACCGGGTGACGGAATTGCACCGCACCGGGGCGCTGGAAACGCTGTTCGAAATGGTGACCCTGGTGCACGGCGCCAGGGAAGCCCTGACCGACGGCATGGTCGAGCGCTTGTTCGCGTTCCTCGAGCACATGGTCAACAACCTCGCCACCGAAGAAATCGCCGAACTGGCGACGCATGCGCAGCAGTCCATGGAATTCGCCTCGAGCGAGGCGTCCGGCCGCAAGGCATCGGGCGGGATGATGGCAACGTTATCGATGCTGTCGAAGCCCGAAACCCAGCAGGCGCTGCAGTTCATGATTTCTTTCGCCTGCCACATACGCGGCCTGACCCTCAGGGATCAGGACGAAAGCTGACGGCGGCTGGGCGGCGTCAGTCCGCCGGATCGACAGGGGTTGTGAGCGGGCGGGCGCGTTCGAGCACCGCACCGGCATCGAGTATAACGTCCTCGCGGTAGCGCGGCCCGACCAACTGCACGCCGAGCGGCGCGGCCTCGCCCATGTCCAGCGTGACGGTCAGTGACGGCACGCCCATGACCGGCAGCGCGACCTGGGTCATCTGCGCTTCGATGACCCGGTCGAAGGCGGCTTCCGACTGCACGTCCAGCTGATCGGGGAACGGCGGCTCGGCCGACACCGGCAGGAGAACCACCGGATAATCGGCCAGAAACATCTGCCATGCGCGGATCAGTGTCGCACGCTGCTGCAGGGCGGCCATCACGGTTTCGAGTGCGTTGTCCCGGCCGATGGCGGCGTGGCGCTGCAACTGTTCGAAGACGAACAGGGCATCGGGGTCGGCCTCGTCCTCGATCGCTTTCATCCCGCCTGAGAGAAAATCCGCAACCCACAGCGCCAGTTGCACGGCGACGGCCGGGCGCAGCGGCGGGCAGGGGGCGGCGTCCACGGTCCAGCCGTCGGCGCGGAGAATTTCCGCCGCCGCCTGCAAGGCATCGACCACCGCGGTATCGGTTTTCATGCCGTCGGGATGCGTGCACAGCGCGCAGCGCTTTTCCAGCGGCGGGCACTCGGCGGGGGCGGGGACGTACCAGCTGTCGCGGATATCCGGCGCGCTCATGGCGGCGAAGCCGAGGCGCAGATCTTCGACGGTTCTGGCGATGGGGCCGGAGACGGCCATCAGTTGCGCGCCGATGTTGCGGTCCGGCGCCGTAAAATTCACCGCCGGGACACGCCCGAAGGTCGGCCGCAGCCCATGGATACCGCAGGCGTAAGCGGGATAGCGGATCGATCCGGCGATATCGGTGCCGTGCCCGATGGCGCAGATCCCCGCCGCCGTGGCCGACGCCGCCCCGCCCGACGAGCCGCCCGGCGTCAGGGCCGGATCGCGGGGATTGCGCGTCGTTCCGTAAAGGCTGTTGCGGGTGAACCAGCGCAATGAAAAGGCCGGTGTGTTGGTGCGCCCGACGATCACGGCACCTTGCTTGCGCAGGCTGGCGACAAACGGGCTGTCGGTCCTGGCGATCAGGTCTTTCTGGATGCGCAGCCCGTTCGTGGTCGCGTGACCTTCCTGATCGACGTTGGTCTTGATGGTGACGGGAACGCCGGCGAGGATTCCCGGCTCGTTGCCCTCGGCGACGGTCCGGTCGACGGCCTCAGCCGCTTGCAGGGACGCATCGGGATCACTGTCGACAACGGCGTTGAGGGCCGGGTTGACCTGCGACATGCGCCCGAGCGCGCTTTCGGTTGCGGCACGCGCGCTGGTCTTTCCCGTTCTGACGGCGTCAGCGATAACGTGCGCCGGCCAGCGCCAGATTTCTTCGGTTTCATGCATCGGTCGTTCCCATTGTCAGCGGCTGCGGGCGTGTGTTCGACCCGAACACCACCCGGACACCATAGGATATCGCGCTGCCGCCGCCAACCGGAGCGGTGCCGGGGGAGGGCGCTCATGACATCGATGAGCCGGAAGGAGTAGTATGTGAAAACTGTGGCGGCGCTCACCGTCATTATGCGCAGGAGTGAGGACCGAGAAGTAAATGCCACGGTATGTAACCTTCGATATTGGCGACATCCGTGGTTCGGCGTTCGGGCCCGCCCTTGAAGTGTGGGAAAAGGTGTGCGGCGGCCGTTTCGCACCGGCGTGGAACCGCGACATCCATTTCCTCGACTTCGATCTGCGCCTGATCCCGCGGATGATGCTGGTGCAGGTCGATGGCCGGCCGGGGATCGGCGTTTACCGGTTCTGGGGCACGGGCATCAAGACCTATGACGGGCAGGACCAGACCAATGACCGGGTCGATACGCAGGAAACCCCGGAAATGCAGGAAGATTTCATTGAGCAATACGGACAGGTCATCGAAACCCGAACCCCGCGTGCCTATGCAACGCAGATCAGGCTGAACGATCCGTTAGAACGATACAAATTCGAGGCCTGCTTGCGGCTGCCGTTCAGCACGGACGGCGAAAACGTGGACTGGGTGCTCAGCATCGACCACTACGCCGATGCGTGGGATGTCCTGCTCGGTGAACTGGGCGTCGCTGCGATACCGCAGCCGTTCGACTAACCGCGGCGGTTATCCCCGGATGCGGCGTCACGTTATTTTTGCATGGCTACCACGCGTTCATTCGGTTGGTTGCGTCCGGTGTTCGGCAGGATAATGCGTACGACAGGGTGGCCTGCGGGCGGCTCTTAACCTTCTCATGAGAGATGAACATGGCCGCTGACTTAAGTCTTGCCGCCCCGCCGCCTCATCTTGGCGCGCGGCCTAAATTCGATTCCAGTGCGGTTCTGCCGATCTTCGCCGTGACGGTGCTGATGTGCAGTTCGTTCGGGGTCGTTTTCGATCTGGTGCTGGTGGTCGTGTGCCGCATGCTGGGCGCGCCGGAGGGCGTTACCTTGGCCGCCGGCATTCTCGGCGCCGTCATCGCGTTGGGACTGTCCCTGTGGTTCGCCTATGACGTCTGGCGCCTGGAGCGCGAGACGGCCCCGTATCAGGGCTAAATTTGCGCCCCGAAATGAGAGGCCGAGCGGCATTTTTTCAAGAACGATGCGTGCCCGGGTATGCTCCGGCCTTCCCGCCATTGATTTCCGCCCGCTGATCGCCCATCGTTTCGGCTAACGAATAATAAAACACCAGCGGAGGATCACATGACCATCCAGGTGGGCGATCGCGTGCCCAGCGTCAACGTCGGCATCATGACGCCCGACGGACCGGGTGTCACCGGCACCGATGCGATCTTTACCGGCAGGACCGTCGCCGTGTTCGGGCTGCCCGGCGCTTTCACCAAGACCTGCTCGTCGCAGCACCTGCCGGGCTTCGTCGGCCATGCCGACGCACTCAAGGCCAAGGGTGTCGACGAGATCGTCTGTATCTCCGTCAACGATCCGTGGGTTATGGACGCCTGGGGGCAGAGCCAGAATACCGAAGGCCGCGTCACCATGATCGGTGACGGGGCGCTCAACTTCACGCGCGCGGCGGGGCTTGAGGTCGATCTTTCGGACAAGTGCTACGGGCCGCGCTGCAAGCGGTTCTCGGCGCTGGTCGTCGACGGTGTCGTCAAGACGCTGCATTTCGAAGACGGTGGCTTCGGCGAAACCAGCGCCGAAAAACTGCTCGAGGACTTAACCTGAGCATGCCCGCACCGGGCAGGGGAGAAGCAACATGGCCGATACACTGATCATCACCTTCATCGCCCGCGACCGTCCCGGCGTGGTCGAGCAACTGGCGGAAATCGTCGAGGCCGAAGGCGGCAACTGGCTGGAAAGCCGGATGGCGCATCTGGCCGAAACCTTTGCCGGCGTGGCCCGTGTTTCCGTGCCCAAGGCCAAGGCCGGATCCCTGACGGCGGCGCTGACGGCGCTGGACCGGGACGGCTTTCAGGTCATGGTGCGCGAAGCCGGCGACACGGCCAGCGAAGCCGCAGGCGCGGTGATCGCGTTCGAAATCGTCGGTCCCGACCACCCCGGCATCGTGCACGAACTGACGCGCACCATCGCCGCCCAGGGCGCCAGCGTCGAGGAAATGGAAACCCGTATCGAAGGCGCGCCGCACGGCGGCGGCACGCTGTTTCACGCCGACACGCGGGTGCGCCTGCCGGCCGGCCTGTCGGAAGAGGATTTCCGCGACGCGCTCGAGGACAGCGCCAACGCGCTGGTCGTCGATATCGTCATCAATGAGGACTGAATACATTCTTCATGTCGCAGAACAATCCTCATGCTGAGGAGGCCCGAAGGGCCGTCTCGATGCATGCCTCAGATCACCCCCCGCGCCTTCAGTGCCGCGATCTGCTCCGTGCTTAGGCCGAGGTCCGCATAGACATCGTCGTTGGCTTCGCCCAGTGCCGGGCCGGTTTTGTGCACGGCGCCCGGCGTCCGCGACATACCCGGGGTCACGCCCTGCATGCGCAGTGCGCCCAGTTCCGGATCGTCGACGCTGACCAGCATGTCGTTGGCGAGGACCTGTTCTTCCTCGAACAGCTCGTCGATGCTGCGCACGCGCACGGCGCTGACGTCGAAGCTTTCCATGTGCCGGCACGCGTCGTCGGCGTCGCGCTCGGCGAACCATTGGGCGACGATGGCGTCCAGCTCGTCGGTGTGCGCCAGGCGCTGCACATTGTCGGTGAAGCGGACATCGTCGATCAGCTCGGGCCGGGCCATGGCATGGCACAGCCGCTCGAAGATCGACTGCGCGCTGGCCGCAAGCGTGATCCACTTGCCGTCCTTCGATCTGAACACGTTGCCGGGTGCGGCATAGGGATTGCGGTTGCCGTAACGGCCCCTGACCTTGCCCAACTGGTCGTATTCGACGGCCAGGAAATCGAGCATGCGGAACATGCTCTCGAACAGTGAGACGCTGACCACCTGGCCCGGCGCGTCCGGATTCTCGCGAAGCTCCATCAGCGCTGCCAGAAGCCCGAAGGCGCCGAACAGGCCGGTCACGGAATCGGCGACGGGATAGCCCGGGTGCACCGGCGCGCCGTCGGCCGGGCCGCACAGGTTGAGGAATCCCGACATGGCGTCGGCGACGCGCGCAAAGCCGGGTTTCTCGGCATACGGTCCGGCGCGGCCGAAGGCACTGACGCGCAGGATCGTCAGCTTCGGATTGATTTTCCACAACACGTCCGGCGCCAGGCCCCAGCGTTCCAGCGTGCCGGGACGGAAGTTCTCGATCAGCACATCGCGCTCGGCGATCATCTTCTTGAACAGCGCCGCCCCGTCGTCGGTGCGCAGGTCGAGCGTGACGCCGCGCTTGCCGCGGTTGACGACTTTCGACCACAGCGCGACACCGTCCTTGTGCGGCGGCAGGGCGCGGATCGCGTCGCCGCGCTCCGGCAGTTCAACCTTCAGCACGTCGGCGCCGAAATCTGCAAGCAGGCTGCCCGCCAGCGGTCCGGCGATAATCGTCGCGATATCGAGCACACGGAGGTTCCTGAGCGGCCCTTGTCGGGTATGGGCTTGCGTGGTGTCGGTGGCGGCGGTCATCCGCGAGCTCCTTTGTCCAGACGTCTTCGAAAAAAGAAAGGGCGCGACGGCGTTCGGACCGTCACGCCCCTTAGTCTATGTAGGCGGGTGTACTTCTGGTGGTGTTAGTCGATGTACTTGCTCTTGATTTCCTTCAGCAGCTTTACTTCGTCTTCATGCTGCTTGCCGTAATCGGCGGCCGACACCCACACCGGCGCGAAACCGAACGTTTTGCCGAACTCGGCGAACGAGGGGTCCATGGAGGCTTCCTTGGCGATGGCCTCCAGCTTGGCGACGATGGCATCCGGCGTCGACTTCGGCACCATCAAGCCGCGTGTCGCGGCCAGATTGAGATCGATGCCATAGTCCTTGAGGGTTTTCAGGTTCTGTGCCGGCGCGTAGTTGATGCCGCCCATCGGTGCCGTGGCGACCAGTGGACGGATGATGCCGGCCTTGATTTCGTTGATCATCACCGGGGAATGGAACTGCCCGATGTCGACCTCGTCGCCGATCAGGGCTTTCTTCAGGTCAGCACCGCCGGAAAACGGCACGATCTTGAAGTTCAGACCCGTCGCACCTTTGACCGCGTGCGCGACCAGTGTGTGCGTGGAGCCGGCGGTCCCCATCGACAGCTTGCCGGGGTTGGCCTTGGCGGCATCGAGGAAATCCTGGAAATCCTTGTACGGGCGTTTGACGTTGGTGATGAACCACGTTGGCGTGGTGTAAACGCCACCGACGGCCTTGAAGCTGGAAACGTCATACGGCAGCGGCTTCATCGCCAGGTTCGACGTCACGTCGAGCGAGCCGTTGAACAGGATCGTGTAGCCGTCACCCTTGGCTTTGGCGACCTTGAGCGTACCGGTAACGCTTTTCGCGCCGTTGATATTGTCGATGACGACAGTGACGCCGGCGGCCTTTTCGAAGGCTTTCTGGTAACCGCGGACGATGGTATCGGTGCCGCCCCCGGCTTTCCACGGCACGACCAGATGGATTGTGCTGTCGGGGAATTCAGCGCTTGCCGTGCCCCCGATCATCATCGCAGCGGCGAAGGCGAATGCCCCCGCGGTCGCAGTCAATTGACGTTTAATATTCTTCATCTTTGCCTCCCTTGGTTTTGTATGTGTGGTTAGTCGTAAGACGCGGTCGTCAAAATCTCCTCGCGGCGCTGTTTTTGTTCGCTCAGGCTTTTCTGGATTTCGCGAAGCACAAGCAGCACCGTAATCGTGACAAGTATGATGCGCGGCCAGGTGCCGACGAATACCGCCCAGTCGTTGCCGGCGATGACCATGGCAACGCGTGCGTTGTATTCGATGATCGGGCCGAGGATGATCCCCAGCACCACCGTCACCAGCGGAAACCTGCGTGTTTCCATTACGTAGCCGATGATGCCGAGGCAGATCGCGACGACGACCGGGAACAGGGTGTTGGAAATGGCGTAAGCGCCGACGCTGGCCAGCACGAGCACGAACGGGAACAGGAACGAACGGTCCTGGCGCAGCACAAGCACGAAGTACTTCATCGCCCCCATCGCCAGCAGGAACATGAACACCGTGGCGACCAGAAGACTGGCGAGGATGGCATAGACCAGATCGCCGGACTGGCTCATCAGCAGCACGCCCGGCTCAACGCCGTGCAGTACCAGCGCGCCCAGCATCACCGCCGTCGAGCCGTCGCCGGGCAGGCCCAGTGTCAGCATCGGGATCATGGTGCCGCCGGTCGTGGCATTGTTGCAGGCTTCCGGCGTCAGCACCCCGTCGGGTTCGCCCTTGCCGAATTTTTCGGGCGTTTTGGAGCGGTTCTTGGCGGTCGCATAAGCAAGCCACGTCGCGCTTTCGGCACCGACACCGGGGACGGCGCCGATAAACACGCCATACGTACCGCCGATGAAAATCGACTGCCAGCGCTGCTTCAGTTCCTTGAAGCCGGGCATTTTCATGCTTACGCGGTCCGTGATCAGTTCGCTTTTGCGGCCAACCAGTTGCAGATCGGTCAGCACCACGGCAATGCCGAAGAACCCGATCAGGGCGGCGGTAAACGGGATGCCTTCCATCATTTGCGGGACACCGAAGGTGAAACGGTCGGTGGCGTCGATCGGATCGAGGCCGATGGTAGCGATCAGCAGGCCGAGCATGACACCGATCAGACCCTTGAGCATGGAGCCGCGCGCGAACGCGGAAACCAGCACCAGGCCAAGGATGCCGATCAACGCAATGTCGGCGTTCTTGGCTTCGATGGCGACGGCCGCCAGAAGTGGAATGGACGTGACGGCGATGCACCATGAAATCAGACCGCCGAGTGTCGAGCCGACGGTGGCGTACCCGAGCGCTTCTGCCGCCTTGCCCTGCTCGGCCATGGGAAAGCCGTCGAGCGCGGTACACGCCGCCGCTGGTGTCCCCGGTGTTCGGAGCAGAATCGCGGAGAATGAGCCGCCGAGCTTGGTGCCGACATACACGCCCATCAACAGCACCAGCGCCGGAATGGGTTGAAACGCGTACGTCAGCGGCAGCAGGACCGTGATCGCCATCGGCGAGGAGAGGCCGGGCAGGGCGCCGACGAGAATGCCGAGCGCGGTGCCGGCAAAGATCAGCATCAGATTCGTGGGGTCCGCCAGATGACCGAAACCGCCGATAAGTCCTTCAAACATTTTCGATCCTCAATCCCTAAAGCGGCAGTTGCAGAAACGTGACGAACATCAGGTGAAAAACCAGACATCCGCCGAGCGCCAATACGCCGGTTTTCCAGTGCAGCGGACGCCCGAAGACAAGCAGCATGACAAACAGGAAAACGCCGGTAATCAGGGCGAACGGCATTTCCTCGAACAACACCGCATAAACGGCGATTGAGATAACGGCGGCAATCATGCGCCCGATCAGGGTCTTCGAAAGTTCGGGGAACATGCGATCGATCGAAAACACGTTCGCACGGTGATCGAGAACGCCGAGCGATGTGTTGACGGTGCGCAACTCAATCACCAGCTGAACCAGCCAAAGCGCCGTTAGTCCGGCGAGGAAGAAGCCCCAAAGACTGGGCAGTGTCGTGTGGTCCATCGTCTGGTCGTCGACGAACCCGGTTGCTTTTGTTGAAAGAACGGATATGCCGCCATAGAGGCCGACCGCGATCAGAACCAGGGCCAGGATGATATCCTTGGTCCGGGCTGCCTTCACGGTCATCAATTCATTGATGGCGTGTTTGCGCTTGTCTGTGTCCACCCTGTGATGTTCCCACCCGATTGCACGATCTTGATGTCGTGTTCGTTTTTTGTGTGCGAATAGTCAAAACTATGTAGTTGACTTTCTATATAGTTATGACTTTAGATATTTCTGTCAACTCGAAAAAATATCGACGCCAAATGTTGGGAAGACATTCATGAACGTAAGCGGGCCAGCAAAGAACAATGCGCCGATATGGGTTGATGCGCGTGCCAAGCAAAAGCCCCAATGGAACAAGCTTAGCCGTTTTCTCGACCGCAGGATCAAGCAGGCCGCCGATCTTGGAGATCCCAAATACAAGGTGTTGCAGGACGGTCTGGTCGATGCGATCCGCACCGGGGTTATCGGCGATAATGAATTGCTGCCGACTGAAAATGACCTGACAAAGATCACCCCGTTTAGTCTGGGCACCGTGCAGCGTGCGCTGAAAAATCTGGTGTCTGCCGGCTTGATCGTGCGCAAGGCCGGTGTCGGGACTATTGTCGCGCCGTGGCGGCGTGAGCTTGAAAATCCGCTGCATACCCGCTTTTTGGACAAGAACGGCAACGTGTTGCCTGTATATACCGAAGTGCTGTCCCGCCGCCGTGTCAGCGGCCCCGGACCATGGCAGGATTTTCTGGACTCTGATCCGAACACGCTGGTCATCAAGCGCCGCCTGATCATCGAACGGCCCAAGGAAGATGGCGGGGATTTCTGTTACTACAATCATTTCTATTTTGACGCGTCGAAGTTCCCGGTGTTTCAGACGGCCTCAAAACGCGATCTCAACGGGGTCAACCTGAAACGCAAGATGGCCGAGGAATTCGGTCTCGTAATCACGCGCGTTAGCAACCACATGAGCATTTATCAGGCGACCACGGAAATCGCCGCGGCACTCAACATCGATGCCGGGACGCCGCTGATTCGTCAGCGGGTATACGTCTACTCCATGGAAGGCCCGCTGTATTATCAGGATTACTGGATTCCGTCGGATGTGCCGGAAATCGTCATCGACACGGCGCTGGATAACCTCGCCGAAGTATAAAAAAACCACGACCCCGGGAGAGAAAACACCGTGAAACCGACAAATCTTCTTATCATCATGTCCGATGAGCATACCCGCAGTGTCGCAGGATGCTACGGGCATGACATCGTCAAGACGCCGAACCTCGACAAACTCGCGGCCGGCGGTGCGCGTTATGATTCGGCATATACCACCTGTCCGGTCTGCGTGCCGGCCCGCGCGTCGTTCGCGACCGGCAAGTACGTGCACCAGACCGAACACTGGGATAACGCGATTGCCTTCGACGGGACGATCCCGAGCTGGCACTCTTTGCTGCGCGAACGCGGCCACCATACGGTGTCCATCGGCAAGCTGCATTTCCGCTCGGGTGACGACGACAACGGTTTTTCCGACGAGCAGATCGGCATGCACATCATCGACGGCAAGGGCGACATGATGGGCTGGATCCGCGACGACAGCATGCCGAAGCGGGGCGGGGCCTATAAAATGGCGCGCATGGCCGGGCCGGGGGAATCGGTCTACACCACCTATGACCGCGAGATCGCGGCGCGCGCCCAGGTCTGGCTGCGTGAAGAAGCGCAAAAGCACACCGACAAGCCGTGGGTGCTGTTCGTTTCGCTGGTGTGTCCGCACTTCCCGCTGACCGCACCGCCGGAGATGTTCTATGATTATTACGACGGCGACCTGCCGCTGCCGAAGCTGTACGAGGAGCGCCACAAAAAACAGCACCCGTACATCGAGGATTACCGGGGCGCGTTTGCCTACGACGAGCACTTCCACAATCTGGACGAAGTGAAGCGCGCACAGGCCGGATATCTGGGGCTGTGCAGTTTTCTCGATTTCAACGTCGGCAACATCCTCTCGGCGCTCGACGATGCCGGGCTCACGGACAACACGCGGGTCATGTACACGTCCGATCACGGCGACAACAACGGCGCGCGCGGGCTGTGGGGCAAGTCGACCATGTACGAGGAAGCCGCCGCCGTGCCGCTGATCCTGAGCGGGCCGGACATTCCCGCCGGCAAGGTGGTGAAAACACCGGTCAGCTTCGTCGACATGTATCCGTTCATCATCGATTGCGTTGGCGCACGTGACGACAAAACCGTGTCGGCGGACCACCCCGGCACCAACATCACGGAATACCTGAACGGCGACGACGAGACCAAGGTCGCGTTTTCCGAATACCATGGCATGGGCTCGAAGACGGCGGCGTTCCTTGTCCGCCGGGGGCCGTGGAAACTGGTGCACTACGTGGCGTACGAACCGCAGTTGTTCAATCTTGAAGACGATCCGGAAGAGCTGAACGATCTGGCCGCCGATCCGGCGATGCAGCCGCTGATCGCCGAGCTGCGCGCCGCGCTAGAAAAAATCGTCGACCCGGTGGCGACCGACAAGCATGCCAAGGAACAGCAGGCGGCGCTGCTGGCGGCGAACGGCGGCGCCGAGGCGGTGATCGCGCGCGGCGATCTCGGCTTCAGCATGCCGCCCGGCGTCGACCCGCACTTCGACTGAGCCGGTAAGGAAACAGCAAAGATGAAACTTAACGACGAAGAACAGGCCATGCTGGCCGGTGAGATGGGCGAGCCCCGGCGCTGGGCCATCGATCACATGATGAAGGTCGGGCGCATGTTCGATGCCGCCGATCTGGTGCCGGTTTCCCAGGTGCACATGATGGCCGATCCGGAATCCGTCGGCGATGCCGGAACCTCGTTCATGGAAGCCATGGCGAAGCACCCGGAAAAGGACCGCCGCGTCGCCGTGCCGATGATCACCGACCCCCGAGGCGTCGACCTGAATTACTACAGCCCGCTCGGCCAGACCGAGGACATGGCGAACATCGAACGCCGTTTCATCGCCGCGAGCGAGAAGCTCGGCATTCTGATGACCAATACCTGCGTCAATTATCAGACCGTGATGGCACCGATACTGGGCGATCACGTGGCGTTCGGCGACACCGGCGTCGTGATTTACAGCAACAGCGCCTGCGGTGCGCGGTCCAACTTCGAGGGCGGGCCGTCTGCCTTGGCGGCGGGGTTGAGTGGACGGACGCCGCGCTACGGGCTGCATCTGGATGAAAACCGCCGTGCCACGAAGCGCTATGTCGTGCGCCAACAGCCTAAGGGCCTCACCGATTGGGGCGTGCTCGGCGCCGTCGTCGGGCGGATGGCCGGATCGTACTGGGAGGTTCCGGCGATCGAGGGTCTGGAAGCCGTGCCGACATCGGATCAGATGAAGCACATGGGCGCGGCGATGGCGAGTTACGGCTCGACGCCGCTGTTCCACCTGGTCGGGATCACCCCGGAAGCCCCGACACTGGCGGCCGTCGGTGCCGACAAGCTGACGGCGGAAGAGGTGACGAAGGCCGATCTCGACCAACTGCGCTCCTCGTTCGGCGGCCGTGGTGACAAGGTCGACGTGGTGGTGTTCGCCGCGCCGCAGCTTTCCATCGTCGAAATGCAGCAGGTCGCCGATCTGGTGGGTAGCCAGAAAATCCACAAGGACAGCGCCATGATCGTCTGCACGTCGCCGACGGTTTATGCCGATGCGACACGTATGGGCCTGATCGGCCGGATCGAGGCGTCGGGCGCCAAGGTGCTCGAAGGGACCTGTTTCTATAACCAGTATGCGCGCGAAATCGGCGAGGCCAACGGCTGGAAACGGCTGCTCAGCAATTCCGCCAAGATCGTCAATATCCTCGGCGGTTACGGGTATGAACCGGCGCTGGCCGACATGGAGGCCTGTATCGCCTCCGCCGTGGCAGGAGAAATCGTATGAGCATCGAATTGAAATGCCATGTCGGCATCGGCCCCGACGTCGAAGGCGAGGCGCTGGTCGCCGCCGACAACTTCTCGGCGCGTTACGACCTGGACCGGATCAAGGGCGTCTTTTCCCGCCCGCAGCACAAGCTGTACGGGGAATCCTATGACGGCAAGATACTGGTGCTGAACACATCGAAGGGCGGCGTCGCGTCTGCGTGGATGCTGCACGAGATGAAATCGCGCGGCATTACACCCAAGGCGATCCTGTTCAACACCGCGAATACGATCCTCGCCCAGGGCGCGGCGCTCGCCGATCTCGCCATGTGCGACCGCTTCGAAGACGGCGACGTCACGGGGCTGATCAAAACCGGCGAACACGTAAAGGTATTCCCCGACAAAGGGCTGGTCATCGTCGAGCGGTGAGGGGGCAACTTTGAGATTTAATCCCGCGTCGTCCTGAACTTGATTCAGGGTGGTGATGGCGCTTTTATAATTTTTGTCGTCATTCCGGCGCAAGCCGGAATCCAGTTCACACGTTGCAGCACTAACCGGGAAAACTCAGCTGTTCTCTGGGCCCCGGCCTTCGCCGGGGTGACGGCAGGTTTTAGCCGTGCCAAACGATCCAAGTTGCCGCTAAACTTCCCCCATGAACGCCGCCGCATACAACAAGTTCTGCGCTTCGTTGCCGCACACGACGCACGTCAACCAGTGGGGCGGGGCGGATGTATGGAAGATCGGCGGCAAGGTCTTTGCCATCGCTTGGTTCGCGGACGATGCCTTGCCCGCGATCACCTTCAAGGTGTCCGACATCGGCTATGAAATGCTGCGCGATGCACCTGGGCTCAGGCCGGCGCCGTATCTGGCGTCACGCGGTATGAAGTGGATTCAGAATTACGACGAACCCGGTCTCGACGACAAACAGCTCAAGGAATTTCTTGCCGAATCCTATCGCATCGTATCGCTCGGCCTGACCAAAAAGCTGCAAAAGGAACTGGGTCTCAACCAGGACGCTTGAAGCTTTTTCTGGCCTTTTCAACCTTGGCGCAGATCACGCAGTCCGTGACATGGTCGTTGATCAGCCCCATCGCCTGCATGAAGGCGAACATCGTCGTCGGGCCGACGAATTTCCAGCCGCGTTTTTTCAAATCCTTCGACAGCGCAACCGAGGCGGCGGAGGTCGAGACCGTCTGCGGGGCGTCCAGCTCAGCCGGGGCCGGCTCGAAGCTCCAGAAATAGCCCGCCAGCGAGCCTTCCTGCGCGACCATCTCGCAGGCCCGCTTGGCGTTGTTGATGGTCGCTTCGATCTTGCCGCGGTGACGGATGATCCCCGCGTCCTTGAGCATCCGTTCGACATCGCGTTCGCCGAAGCGGGCGACTTTTTCATACTCGAAATTCGCAAACGCGGCGCGGAAGTTCTCACGCTTGGCGAGGATGGTGCGCCAGCTCAGGCCCGACTGAAACCCCTCGAGACAGATTTTCTCGAACAGGCGGCGGTCGTCGCTCACCGGAAAGCCCCACTCGGTGTCGTGGTAGGGCAGGAAATCAGGTGTCGCACCGGCCCAGCCGCAGCGCAGCTTGCCGTCGGGGGCTTCGAAGGTGTTGCTCATGTCGCGGGTCCTCGTTTGATGGTTGTTCAGTCGAGCAGGAATGCCAGCCGGTCGTCGGCGCGGGACGGCTCGATCTCGAGAATTTCCGCACTGACGATATCCTCGGCGACGAACGGGTCTTCGTCGACGCGATGCATAAGATCCTCACGTGAGGTGTTATGCGCCACGATGCCGCCGCCGAGGCCCGGCTGAAGGTTGCCCAGCAACAGAAACACGCCGTCTTCGAAACCGCGCCGGATCCAGTCCTTATGCGCGTCCATGAACGCGGGCGCCTGGCTTTTGTTGGCGGAAAATTTCAGCAAAACGATAAACATTTTAATGCTCTCCCTCAGCTTTGCCGTGCCAGCGCGGTGGTGTTTCCGATGACGCCGTCGAGCCAGTCGCACATGTTTCGCACCTCGGCACGGATGAATTTGTCGTCGTGAAAGGCATTCGCCAGCGTCGCCACCCCCTGCGAGCGGGCCAGCAGACGCATCGCCAAGGCATCGGCGTCATGGCTGCGGCCGAGCGCCCTGAACTGTTCCGAAAGCCAGGTCCTGAACAGCGTGAACAGCTTGCCGGCATCGCCCCTCGCTGCGTGGTTGAGCTTCGCCAGTTCGCTGCTGAGCGTGCCGACGGGACAGCCGTAGCGCTTAATTTTCGCCCGGTTCACGATCAGGATGTTGATGAAGCTGCGGATCCGCTCGGCCGGGTCGTCGCTTTCGTTCTCCCACGCTTTGAGCATTTTGAGGGTGTTTTCCAGGCGCCGCCCGATGACGCTGTCGAGGATGTCGTCCTTGGTCTTGAAGTGGTGATAAAAGTTGCCGCGCGAAATATGTACGTCCCCGGCAATGTCGGCGAACGAGGTATGCTCGAACCCGTGGCGGTAGAAAAGCAGATCGGCGGCATCGACAATCTGTTCGCGTGTGGATTTCCTGTTCACGGCCGGGGCCTCTCGGGGATGGATGCGTATCTTCGTAAGAATTAGGACAATTGTCCTAATCCGTCAAGTCGCTTTCGCTTATGGCCATGTTGTCTGTATGCGCCTAGCATGGCGTAGAACCTGTGGGGGAGTGACGATGCGCGATTATGCCCGGCTTGACGCCTTTCTGGACGAGCGACTGAAGGATATCTACCCGGAACCGTTCGGTGAGCCGCACATTGCCATCATCACGCAGATGATCCCGAAGATCATCGACAAGCACGCGATCCCCAAGGGCGCGAAGGTGCTCGATGTCGGCTGCGGGCACGGGCTGGCGCTGAATACCTTTCGCGAGCACGGCATGGACGTCACCGGGGTCGGCTTCGGCGAGGAAGCGGAAAAAGCCCGCGCCGAAGGTTTCGAAATCATCGAGCAGGACATGTCGTTCCTCGACGTCGCCGACGCCAGTTACGACCTCGCATGGTGCCGCCACGTCATCGAACACAGCGTGTTTCCGTTTTTCACGCTGGCCGAGATGTTCCGTATCCTGAAGCCCGGCGGCGTCTTTTATATGGAAGTACCGGCCCCCGATACCGTCTGCCAGCACGAGGCGAACCCCAATCACTACAGCGTCCTGACCCGCACCAACTGGACGCACCTTCTGCACCGGACAGGCTTTGAGAATATCGAGAACGGCGATATCACCTTCAACGTCCCGGCCGGACCGGATACTTATTACAGCTTCGATGCGAAGAAGCCCTAAAGCTGCAAACGGGCATGGCGAAAGCGGCGGATATCCTTTAAAATCCTTGGCTTAGACCGGGCCACGCGGAATCTGCGCTGGCCCCTTTTCCGGTCCTGCACCGGGAGCTTGTCAGCACGCGTCCAGGGAGAGACGGGACCGCGATGAAGGAACTGTTGCGCCGTATGAGTGCGAAGCCGCTGATTGCCGGTGAAATGGCGTTCGGCTCTTTGCTTGTCAACGTCATGGCGCTGGCTTCGCCGCTGTTCGTGATGCAGGTGCTGAACCGCTACGTCGGCCAGGGCGTCGATGCGACGCTGTTCACGCTGACGGCGGGGGTCCTGCTGGCCATCGTCTTCGAGTTCGCGCTCAGGCAGTCGCGCATGGCATTGGCCCGCGGCATCAGCGCCGCGCCGGACGCGGAGATCGCCGCGCGTGCCTTCGATACCCTGACCCGTGCCCGGGTGCAGGCGCTCGACAAGACCGCCCCCGAGGCGCGCCGCGAGATCGTCAGCGGCACACAGGCCATCGAAACCGCCTACAACGCGACCAACATCACCACGGTGCTGGATGCGCCGTTCGCCGTGCTGTTCATTTTCGTACTCTACCTGGTGCAGCCGGTGCTGGCGGGGATCTGCGCAGTGTTCGTGCTCGGCGTTTACGGCATCGGCGCGTATGGCCACAAGAAACTGCAATCGCTCACCGCCCGGCTGCAATCCGTCACCGCCGAGGGCAGCGCGCTTCTCGGTACTGCGGTCCGCGAAGGCGATATGATCCGGAGCTTCAATGCCGGGACGCACGTACGCCGCGACTGGCAGGCCAATATAGGGACGGCCCAGCAGCTTCGCCGCGACATGAACGCCCAGCAGGGACTGGTGCAGACGGTTACCGGCAGCGCCATGGCGTTGATGAGTGTCGCCATCATCGGCACCGGTGCGGCGCTGGTGGTGGCCGGAAAACTCGACGTCGGCGCGATGATCGGCGCCAACATTCTTGCCGCCCGCGCGCTGCAGCCGGTCACCAGGTTGGCCGGGCTCGGCGCGGCGTTCGCCCGTGCGCAGCAGTCGCTGGACGTTTTCGATAAGCTCGCCGCAACGGATCTTGAGGCCGACGGCGGCACACGCATTTCCGCGCTACAGGGAAAAATAGAATTCCGCGAAGCGGCGTTCATGTACCCGGAAAGCCGGCTTTCGATCTTCGAGGGCCTGAACCTCAGCATCGGTCCGGGCGACGTGCTCAGTGTCATCGGCAACAACGGCACCGGCAAGTCGACCATGGCCCGGTTGCTGATGGGGCTGATCGAGCCGGTGCGCGGGCAGATTCTCGTCGACGGTGTCGATCTCAAGCAGCTCGACCCGGCCTGGTGGCGCCGTCAGGTCGTTTATCTGCCACAGGAACCGGCGCTGCTGAATGCCACGCTCCGCGACAACATCACCGTCAACACCCCGGACATGGACGACGCGGCGCTGGCGGCATGCGTCGATCGCGCGGGATTGCGGAAATTCATCGACGAAAGCGCCGACGGCCTGGACACGCGCATTTCCGATAACGGCTGGCGGCTGGCCGAGGGGATCCGCCGCCGCATCGCGCTGGCCCGTGCGCTGGCGACGGACGGCGCGCTGGTGGTCATCGACGAACCGACGGAAAGCCTGGATGAAGAAGGCTGCCGCGCGGTTTACCGGGTGCTGGCGTCGATGGCGGAGCAGAAACGCACCATCGTCGTCATGTCGCATGATCCGGACATCGTCAAAGGGCCGCACACGCGGCTCGATTTGAACATGAAACCGGTGCCGGGGATCGAACGGCTGGGCCAGAAGCAATTGCCGAAACCGCTGGAACGGATCGAAGGCCCGAAAGGCTCACCCGGCAGCACCAAGGAAGCCGGGGCATGAGTATCGGGGCCGACATGCAGACGTCCCGGCCGGGCGGCGGTGTTCCCGCCCTGACGCACGCGACGTTCTGGATCAGTGCGCTGGCGGTCGTCGCGTTCGGCCTGTGGGCGCATTTCAGCACGCTGGACATCGTCAGCCATGCCGCCGGCGAGGTCATTCCCTCGTCGCAGGTCAAGACCGTGCAGCATCTGGAAGGCGGCATCGTGCGCGAGATCAAGGTCGTCGAAGGCCAGAAGGTCAGTGCCGGGCAGCCGCTGGTGGAACTGGAGCCGACGGTCAGCGGCGCCGAAGTGGCCGAGCTGCGCATCCGCCTCCGCGCCCTGGAAACCGATATCGCGCAATTCGAGGCGCTGGCCGCAGGCGCACAGCAACCGGTGTTTTCCGATGCCCTGCAGAGCACGCATCCCGAACTTGCCCGCCAGGCCCGGGACCGCTTCGACACCCGCCTCGCCAAGCACAACAACGACCTCGCCAAACAGCAACAGTCCGTGGTGCAGCGCCGCCAGCAGATCGCCGAGATCGAAGGCCGCATCGCCGGCGGCGAAAAGGGGCTGGCGCTGGTCGACGAGCAGATCGCGATGAGCGAACAGCTTTTGAAAAAGAGCCTGATCAACCGCTTCAAGCACCTCGATCTGTTGAAGGAAGGCCGCGCGCTCAGAAATCAGGTCGAAGGCGACCGTGCGCAGCTTGTCCGCGCCCGCTCGGCCCTTGATGAGGCCGAGGCCGAACTGCAGCGTATCCGCGCAACCTTTGCCGACGAGGTGCAGCAGAGCCTTGAGGAAGCGCGGCTCAAGTCCCGCGAACTGCGCGAACGGGTGCGCAAGTTCGAAGACAGCCTGGAGCGCACCGTTGTCCGCTCGCCGGTCGACGGCGTGGTCAAGACGCTGAACGTGGTGACGCTCGGCGGGGTCTTGAAGCCGGGCCAAAGCGTTGCCGATATCGTGCCGCTGGGCGACAAGCTGATCGTCGAGGCGAAGCTGAAAACCCAGGACATCGGCTACGTCGCCGTCGGCCAGCGCGCCGTTATCAAACTCGCTTCATCGGATGCGGTCCGCTTCGGTCAGCTCGACGGGACGGTGACCGAGGTCAGCCCCGATACGCTGATCAGCGACGACGGGATGCCGTTCTACCGGGTCAGGATCGAATTGCCGCGCGACTACTTCGAGAAGGCCGGCGAGCGCTATGCCCTGTTCCCGGGGATGCAGGTCGCGACCAGCATCCTGACCGGCGAGCGGACGGTGATGGGCTATATCCTCGATCCGCTGCTGCACCGCATGGGCGGGGCTTTTCAGGAACGCTGAGCGCTAGCTGACGATGAAGTCGGTATCGTCCAGATCGGCGCCGTCGACACCTTGCAGTTCGATTTCCAGATCGGCGATCTGATCGCCGTCGGCATCGATTTCGAGGACCTTGAGGCTGTCGTTGAAACGCCCCGATGCGGTGCCTGCACCGGCGAACGCCTGGGTTTCGTCACCCATGAAGCTGAACGCCGAGATGCCGCCGAACGAGAGTGTGTCCGCCGTGTCGGCGTCGAAGTCGGTGATAATGTCGCGGTTGCCCGCACCGATGCCGCTGTCACCGGCGCCGAGATTGAAGACAAATGTGTCGTTGCCCTTGCCGCCGATCATGAAGTCGACCCCGGTGCCGCCGTTGACGATATCCGCACCGCCGTGCGCTTCGATGCGGTCATTGCCGCTGCCGCCGTTGAGCGTGTCCGCACCGGTGTCACCCCACAGCGTATCGTTGCCTTCGTCGCCGAAAAGGGTGTCGCCGCCTGCCTGGCCGAACAGCAGGTCGTCGCCTGTGCCGCCGTGCAGTTCGTCCTTGCCGTCACCGCCGATGACGATGTCGTTACCGGCGTCACCGAAGATCACGTCGTTGCCCAGTTCGCCGCGGAGTGTGTCGTTGTCATCGCCGCCGTGCAGGGTGTCGTTGTCGTCGCCGCCGTATAGGACATCGTTGCCACTGCCGCCGAACAGTTCGTCCTTGCCGAGACCGCCCCAGATCAGATCGTCATTGGCGCCGCCGTCGATGCTGTCGTTGCCGTCGTCGCCGTTGATCTCGTCGTTGCCGTTACCACCGTCGATGCTGTCCGCACCGGCACCGCCGGAAATCACGTCCTTGCCGCTACCGCCGAAGATCACGTCGGCGCCGCCGTCGCCTGAGATGGTATCGCTGCCGGCATCTCCGTAAAGCGTGTCGGCCTGCGCACCGCCGAAAATCTGGTCCTTGCCGCCGCCGCCGGACAAGGTGTCGACCCCGCCGCCGCCTTTCAGCACGTCATCGCCCGCGCCGCCGTCGAGCACGTCGTCGCCGGTGCCGCCGTTCAGGGTGTCGTTGCCGGCACCGCCATTGAGGATATCGTTCTCGCTGCCGCCGTTCAGCACATCATCGCCGTCGCCGCCGTCGAGGCTGTCGTCGCCCGCCGTGCCGTTCAGGGTATCGTTGCCGGCGCCGCCGATCAGCGTGTCGGCGTCTGCCGCCCCCTTGATCGTATCGTCGCCGTTGCCGCCGTCGATGATGTCCAGACCGCCGCCACCGTTGATGTCGTCGTTGCCGTCGCCACCGAAGATGCTGTCGTTGCCTGCGTTGCCGTCGATGACGTCATTGCCGAGGCCGCCGAAGATCAGGTCCGCGCCGCCGCCGCCGTTGATGATGTCGTCGCCGTCGCCGCCGTCGATATCGTCCGCGCCGCCTTCGCCGTTAATGGTGTCGTTGCCGCCGTTGCCCTGAATGGTGTCTTTGCCGGTGCCGCCGTTCAGGATGTCGTCGCCGTCAACCGAGACGGTGAGCGTCGCGCTGGCGATTACGGCGGCGCTGGCGGTGGATTGCTGGCCGCTGTCCGCGTCCGTGTCGGTGGCAATGGCGCTGACGTTCAGCGAGAAATCAGCCGCACCGGATGGCACGGTGATGGTCAGGCCGGCAAGATCGGCGGTTGTCAGCACGACCGTGCCGGAACCGTTATCGGTGCCGGCCGAAAGGGTTGCGCCCGCGGGCAGGCCGTCGACGACGATCTCAAGAGTTTCCGAGCCGTCGATATCGCCGAGCGCGGCGGCAATCGCCAGCGCGCCGGTAAAGGTTGCCGCCGAGGGACCGTCACCGATGATGGTGTCGCCCTTGGCGCCGCCGTTGATGGTGTCGTTGCCGCCGAAGCCCTGCAGGGTATCCTTGGCGTCGCTGCCTTCGATCAGCTGATCGCCGGCATTGGGATCGGCCAGCACAACATCGTCGACGGACAGCGTCGGCGCGTCGGCGACGGCATCGACGACGACCGCCTGTATGAGGGCGTCGCTGGTCGTTTCGACCCCGGTGATCTGGTTCGTCGCGGTCGCCGTGACGGTGAGGGCGAAGTCGGCGTCGCTGTCGGCGGGCGGTGTGACGGTCAGCCCGGCCAGGTCGCCCGGCGCCAGGGTCCATGAGCCGTCCAGATTGTCGGTCCCGGCGGACAGTCTTGCCCCCGAAGGCACGCCGGAAACGGTGACGCTGAGGTCGAACAGCCCCGGCGCATTGGTGACGGCGGCCGAGATATCGAGCGCGATGGCCGTGTCCTCGTCACCGGCGCTGTCCGCCGCCGAAAGCGCGATCACCGGCGCCAGGAACCCCGGCACTTCCTCGCCGGTTGCGGAGTCGATGACGGTGATGTCGATGGCTTCGAAGTTGCTGACTTCGAGACCGAGCGCGGCGAAGGCCTGGCTTGGGCCGCTGTCGGAGTTGGCGTCGGCATTGTCGGTGATGAAGCTGTGAAGATCGAGCAGCGCCTGGAGCACGGCCGGATCGGCGAGATCGTCGGTCTCGACGGTTATGTCGAGAGTGTCGGTGCCGCGCCCGCCGTCGGCGACATCGCCCTGGGCCTGGTCGAAATCGACGCGCACGGTGTCGTCGCCGTTGCCTGCGTCGATGCTGTCCGCGCCGTTGCCGCCGATCAAAAGATCGTCGCCGCCGCCGCCCTTGAGCACGTCGTCGCCGTTACCGCCGGCCAGGCGGTCGTCGCCGCCGCCGCCCCTGAGGATATCGTTGCCGCCATTGGCGCGCAGGTCGTCATTGCCGCTGCCGCCGATCAGGGTGTCCTTGCCGCCGCGCCCGAAGATCAGGTCGTCGCCGTCGCCGCCGTCCAGCTTGTCGCGTCCGCCGCCGCCGTCGAGTGTGTCGTCACCGGCGCCGCCCAGAAGAGTGTCGTTACCGGCACCGCCGTCGAGCACATCGTTGCCGGTGCCGCCATCAAGGGTGTCGTCGCCATACCCGCCGATCAGCGTGTCGTCGCCGTCTTCGCCGAACAGCACATCGTTGTCGTCGGCGGCGGCAAGATAAGTCTCGGTGACGGGGGCGAAGGAAAGATCGATGACGACGTCGTCGAAGTCGTTGTCGCTCCACGATGCCGGCAGGTCCTCGAAGTTGAGGCGCAGGCCGCCGTCGCCGTTTGCGGACGACTGCACATGCAGTGTGTCGTCGGCGTTGAGCTGCAGGTTGCCGCTATCGACGGCGGAATGATAAATCTCGCCCCTCAGTTCCCTGGCGCGGCCCCAGTTGTTGACGAACACCAGTTCCGGGGCGTCGCTGTCGACGGTTGCCGGGCTGCCGTCGGCATTGCGGAACTCGAAGTGGCCGTCGTCCATGTGACGGAAGTTATTGCGGCGGGCGCCATCGGCGATGATGAAGACGCCGAAGCTGTCGCCGCCGGACAGGTCGAGATCGACAGCGGTGCCGGTTTCGGTGCCGTACCAGCGGCTGTCGGAGGCATCCTGAAAGACGATTTCGACGTCGTACATGCTGCCGTCGTCGGCGATCTTGTAGATGCCGACGGTGTTGCGGTAGCCCGCTTCCTCGCCGACGAAGGTCATCGTCACCTGGTGATCGTTGGCGAGCGTGAAGTGCGACGGATCGACGCCGAGAGCCGGGGTGTCATTCAGGCTCGACAGGTCGTGTTCGACGACGCGTTCCTTTTCGACCAGGGTCTCGGTTTCCGCCCCGCCGATCAGGGTGTCGTCGCCGGCGCCGCCGGAAAGCGTGTCGTTGCCGGTGTTGCCGTTGATGTCGTCATCGAGGTCGCCGCCGCTGACGATATCGTCGCCCGCCAGCGCGTCATATTGTTCGCCGGACCCGTAATCCGGGTCGTCGTCGGCAAGCACCACGGTGTCGGCATCGTCGGTGAACAGTTCCGGCGGCTCGATGCCGATCACGGAAATGTCGTCGAGCAGGCCGCCACGGCCGTCATCCCGGCCGACGGCGCGGAATTCGAGCCGTGTGGCATCGCCCGCGCCCTCAAGTTCATAGGTGAAGCTCTGCCAGTCGGTGCCCCAGCCGCCGTCGGCGGTGATGGTGTCGATGACCTCGCCGTTCCAGATCACTTCGATGCCGTTTGACGAGCCGCGGCTGAACGGCGGCGCTGCGTAGCTGAACGACAACTGGAAAGTGCCACTGCCGCCGGTCGGAATGTCCTGATAGATAGAGCTGTTGGTGTCGCGCGCACCGCTGCCGTCAAGTTCGATATAGCGGCGGCCTTCGGCGGCGGGTGTCCAGCGGGTAGACGTTTCGATATCCGGCCCCGGCCCGGATGACGTGTGCCAGCCGCTCAGTTCGGCACTCTGGTGATGGCGGTTGTCATGCCGGTGATCATGGCGGCCGCCAAAACGGCCGTGACCGAAGTGATGGCCGTGACCGTGGTCGTGGCTGTAATCCACATCCTCAAAGCTGCCGTTCTCAACCAGGTTAACGCCGTAAACCGTATCCGTCATAACAGGGGGAGCCTCTTGATTAACAAAGTAAACGGCGCAGAACGCGCCGGTTTCGTCGATGTTGTTGATTCAGTTCTGGGAAAGTAGGCGGCGAACCTGACCGGACCCTTACAAAAAGGGCCGTTTTCAGCCAGAAACGGGAATTCTGCGCATCCCCGCCGGGGTTCAGGCGGCCAGCGGGAAAGTCACGTGGAAGGTCGACCCCTGGTCTTCGACGCTTTCGAACTCGATTCTGCCGCTCATACGTTCGACGATGTACTGCGTGATGGTCAGGCCGATGCCCGATCCCTCAATGGTGCCGGCTTCGCGGCCGACCCGGTTGAACGGCTCGAAGATATTCTGCAGCCGGTCGGAGGGGATCCCGTAGCCGGTATCGCTGATGGAAATTCGCAAATCGTTGCCGTCGGGGGTGACGTCGACGGTGACGCTGCCGCCGGCGCGGTTGTACTTGACCGCGTTCGACAACAGGTTGAACAGCGCCTTGCCGAGCTGATTCCGGTCTGCCTTGACCGTCCCGGCTTCGCTATTCACACCCCCGGTATCCAGGGTCACCCGGCGCGATTCGGCCAGCGGTTGAATCAGCGCCACGGCATCCATAATCGCCAGGTGCGGCGAGATTTCTTCAATATTCATGTCGCCGGTGGCGGTTTCCAGTTGCGCGAAAACCATGATGTCATCGAGCAGCGTCATCAGGTTTCTGGCGCTGTCCTCTATTTTTCCCAGACGGTCCTGCAAATTCGGGCTGTTCCGCACTTCCGCCGACATCTGCAGAATCTGCGTAAAACCGAGGATGGCATTCATCGGGGTTCTGAACTCGTGACTCATGGACGACAGGAACTTCGATTTGACGCGGCTAGCGTCTTCGGCGTTCTCGCGCGCCAGCACCAGTGCGTGGGTGCGCTCCTTGACCCGCTGCTCCAGCTGATCGTGTATCGCCTTCAGTTCATTTGCATAGCTGTCGAGGCGGCTTTGCATGTCGTTGTAAGAGTTGATCAGCCGGCCGATTTCATCGTTCGATTCCCAATCGACGCGGCCAAGGGTCCCGCCCTTGGTTTCGTTGATCGACGACATCAGCTTGTCGAGCGGGCGGCCGACGGTGCGCCGGTAAGCGAAGATCGAAGCGAACAGGGCCGCCGCCAGCAATGCCAGACCAAGGAGAATATGAAAGAAAAGCTGGGTTTTTATTTTCTGCAGGGCATATCGATCGGTCATTACCAGCTTCATCGTGCCGACGCGCCGAACCTCGGCGCCATCGGTGAAATTGACGGTGATGGTTTTGACGAGTGCCGCGTCATCGCTGTCCAACTCGCCGAAGCTATCCATGACATTGCCGTCGGTGTCGTGGATGGCGATGCCGACCAGATTGGGTTCGCTGATGATGCTGGCCAGCATCAGGCTCAGTTGGTTGATATTTTTGTTGGCAATCGTTTCGGCAAGAATGATCGACTGACTGGCCGCCAGCGTGTCCAGCCTTTGGGCGATTTCAGCGCGCGACTTTTCATAAGTGTGGAAAGTCTCGACGATGATACAGGTCACGAAAACGGCGATAAAAATCGGCGTAATGGTGGTAATGAATTTCGTGCTCAGGGATCTGTTCATAATTGCCCGATGCTCCCGATGCAGGCCGGAATATTCACCGGATCAAGCCGTGCCGGAGGGGGCTTCATTCGCCGAGCGCTTTTGCAGATGCCGACTGGATTTTCGGCCACAGACGGTCGGCGATATCAATATTCTTGGCGAGATCCTGTTTCCAGAGCTTCTGGGTGCCGAAATCGAGTTGCAGGAACAGCCGGCCGTCGACGACCCTGAAGGCGTTGGGGTCGACATCGAACTTCTTGCCGACCCGGACCCCGTAGGAACACCAACCGCCGTATGACGGGGTGTATTTTTCCGGGTTCTGTGTGAACTTTGAAAGATTCTCGGATGACGAAAACCAGTAGGTGATACCGAAATGTCGGGCGCTATGGGAAGCATTGCCCCGAACCGGTACGCCGGGATCGAAATAGGCGACCGGATCGTATCCATGAATGGCCACTCCTTCTGGCGTTACATTGGCTTCATCGTCGGCTTGAACCGAAACAACTGTCAGGCATAGGGCAAGGCACATTACCCAGGCACGGCTGGTTCTCAATACCGACATTATGACCCCTCAAAGTGTCGATTCCTGATTTTCAACACTTTTAGTAAAATTTTCGGAAAAATGCCAGAAACAGTGACGGCTATTTTGTAAATACCGGTCTCCCCTTTAACGTGGCTTCGTGATTCTTTTGTGAGTCTGTTACACTTCATGCTCACACTTGGAATAATTCTAATTATTGTTCCTGAATTAAACCCGAAGCGGAAACCGGCGGATATACGTATATGTCCTTGATCACCGAAACGGCCATATTCCTGGGGGCCGCCGTGGTTGCAGTCCCGTTCGCCAAACGGCTCGGGCTGGGATCGGTATTGGGTTATCTGATCGCCGGTGCGGCCATCGGCCCCTGGGGGCTGCGTCTTGTCAGCGATGTCGAGAGCATACTGCATTTCGGCGAGTTCGGCGTCGTGCTGCTGCTGTTTCTGATCGGCCTCGAGTTGCAGCCGTCGCGTCTGTGGACCATGCGCCGGCCGGTGTTCGGTCTCGGCGGCGCGCAGGTTGTCGTCAGTGCGGCGATCCTGGCGGGTGTCGTCTTTACGCTGGGGGTGCCATGGCAAGGCGCGTTGGCCATCGGTCTGGCAGCATCGCTGTCATCGACGGCGTTCGCCCTGCAGATCATGGCCGAGAAGGGGCACCTGACGAGCCGCTACGGCCGTGCCGCGTTTTCAGTGCTGTTGTTTCAGGACATCGCGGCGATCCCGCTGATCGCGCTGGTGCCTTTGCTGGGCGGCGGAGCGGAGATGCGGGCCGCCGATGTGTGGATCGACGGCCTGACCATCGCCGGGGTCATCGCCGCGGTGATCGTCGTCGGGCGGTATTTGTTGAAATTCGTGCTGTCGAACATCGCCGAAACCGGGCTCAGGGAAATCTTCACCGCCTGCGGTCTGCTGACCGTACTCGGCACCGCGCTTTTGATGCAGTCGGTCGGCCTGTCGATGGCGCTGGGCGCGTTCCTCGCCGGGGTGCTGCTGGCCGACAGCGAATACCGCCACGCGCTGGAAGCCGATATCGAACCGTTCAAGGGATTGTTGCTGGGGCTGTTCTTCATCGCCGTCGGCATGTCGGTCAATTTCGGCCTGCTGGTGACGGAATTCCTGGTTGTCATCGGCCTCGTCGTCGGCCTGGTCGGCACCAAGGCGGCGGTGCTGTGGGGGCTTGGCTACGCCAACGGTCTGAACGCCGAGGCCCGGCGCAATCTGGCGATCGCGATTTCACAGGGCGGCGAGTTCGCCTTCGTCATCCTCGGGCTTGCCGTCGGCGCCGGTGCGCTGGCGCGCGGCCATGCGGATCTGGCGATCCTTGTGGTGACCCTGTCGATGGCCGTGACACCGTTGCTGTATCTGCTGTCCGGTCGTCTGCTCAAGGTCCCGCAGGCGGATGTTCCCGCCGAGGAAATGCCCATGGAACTGGAGCATCCGGTGATCATCGCCGGGTTCGGGCGGTTCGGGCAGATCATCGGCCGCATCCTGCGCGCCAAGCACATCGGCTTCACGGCGCTGGAGCTGGACCCCAACCAGATCAACTTCGTCGCCAACTACGGCAACAAGATCTATTACGGCGATTCCACGCGCTACGACGTCATGTACGCGGCGGGCGCGCACAAGGCCAAGGTGCTTTTGCTGGCCGTCGACGATGCGGACCAGTCGGTGAAGACGGCGGAACTGGTGCGCAGGCGCTTTCCGAACCTGACCGTGATCGCGCGCGCCAAGGACCGCCAGCATGCCTACCGGCTGATGGAGCAGGGCGTCGACCATGTTATCCGCGAGACCTTTCATTCCGGGATCGAGGCCGGGCGCCTGACGCTGCAAAGTATCGGCTTCGCCAGCAAGGACGCGCGCCATATCGCGGAGATGTTCCGCGATCACGACGAGCGCCGTCTGAAGAACCAGTTCGGCAACCACACGGACGAGAAAGCGTTCGCCGAGGCGGCCAGGGTGTGGGCCAACGAGCTGGAGGAAATCTTCGCCGAAGATGCGCTCAACGACGAGCCGGAGGGGGATGAGAAGGGATGAGTCTTACCGACACCCTGCCCGGTTGAGCCGGGAAACCCGCCACGTTACACGCGAATGATGGTCGCGCCGCCGGGCGCACTCAGGTTGAGGCCGTTCATCAGGTCTTCGAGAAAATAAGCTGCAAGTTCGCTTCGGCTGCTGACGTTCGCTTTGCGATAGACAGCGTTACATTGGCTCTTGATGGTGCCCGCTTTGGTCATTCGAATGCTGGCTATTTCCTGAATCGTCAGGCCCTTGATCAGCATCGTTGCAATTTCGAGCTCGGATTCCGTCAGCCCCCATTCGCGCATCTGCTGTACCATGATGTGCAGGAACTCGCCGCTGGCCCGCCCCGATACGGCCCGCAGCTTCCGGTTTTCCTGCAACGTCCGCCATAAGGTCAAACCGACGAAAATCAGGATAAACCCGAGCCCCTGAACCGCGATCCATTCAAGAAGGGTATGATTTGCAGAGTAGAAGTGAATCTCCACGCCAAACGTCTCGTGTACGACGTCGACGATCAATAACAATTCTATCATGGCAAGAAAAATGAACGAAAGAGCAACCAAGATAACGCGTTTGTGACTGGTCAAATTCGGCAATCTGATTTCCGCCATGTGAACCTCCTATCCTCCACAGCCGGAAAGCGGCTGACAGGATATTCTCGCAAACCCTCGCCAATCGTGCATTGATGTACGTCAGGGTGCATGCCGCGCGATTATTATTCCGCGGATTCAGGCAAAGTATAACCATGGTTTATTGTCTGATCCGCAAAACAAGCCGCAAGATGGCCAACTGCTCGGGATTGACGCCCGTTCGCCGGGTGCGAGTGGAGGGGGCAGTTTTTTGAATGTGTATCGTATGAAATGCACTTCATGCGAGTGTCCCGCTGTTGATCGCTTCGTCAGACCAAGTTCCAAGTTTTTTCAGACGTCAGGAGGACAGGATGCGGAGAAAATATGGGAGTCATCTTTCAAGTCTCACTGCTGCTATAGCCGTCGCGTCGGCACTAATGCTGATGCCGGTTCAGAATGCTGCGTTTGCGGACGACGGCATGATCGCCCACGGCGGCAAGCTCTACGACAAATGGTTCAAGGTAATCAAAGCACCGAAGCCGAAGGACACGCATATGTCCTGGCCGGCGTCCAATACCAAGAAAAAGGGCAATGCCACCCACCGCTGCAAATCCTGTCATGGTTGGGACTACATGGGGAAGGACGGCGCTTACGCATCCGGCTCCTATAAGACCGGCATTACCGGTCTCAGGAAATACGACGGTGGCGATGCCGCCAAGGTCGTCGCCGTGCTGAACGACAGCGTGCACGGTTATTCCGGCAAGATGGATGCCGCGACAATGGACGCGATCGCAATGTTCGTGACCAAGGGGCAGGTCGATATGGACGCAACGATCGACCGCGCGTCGAAAAAGGCGAAGGGCGATGCGGCCAAGGGCAAGAACTATTACGGCACGCTCTGCGTGAATTGCCACGGCGCGGACGGCAGACTGCCGAAAGACATGCCGGCCCTGGGTGGCTTGGCGAACAAGAATCCGTGGGAAATCCTGCACAAAATTCTCAACGGTCAACCCGGTGAAGCGATGCCGGCCTTGCGCGCCTTGCCGATGCAGGTTTCCGCCGACGTTTTATCTTACCTGCAAACGCTCCCCAAAGAATAACACCCGTTACACATGCCCCGCCGTCGCATTTCCGGCGGTGGGGCATGTTTCCTTGAAATATGAAAGGGCGCTGACATGAAATGGCTCAGGGCGGCTTGGTCGTGGTTTATGTCTCCGAGCATGCGTTACGGGTGGGGTGCGATATTTGCTGTCGGCGGCGTCGCCGGCATCATTTTCTGGGGCGGCTTCAATACGTTCATGGAGCACACGAATACGCTGGGTTTCTGCATATCGTGCCATGAGATGCGCGACACGGTGTACCAGGAATACAAACAGTCCGTGCATTATCAGAACCCGTCGGGCGTGCGTGCCATATGCGCCGACTGCCATGTGCCGAAGGACTGGACGGCAAAGCTGGTTCGCAAGATCAAAGCCTCGAACGAGCTGTACCACAAGATCGCCGGGACAATCGATACGCCTGAAAAGTTCGAGGCCAAACGGCTTGAATTGGCCGAGAACGTCTGGGCTGAGATGAAGTCCAACGATTCACGCGAATGCCGGAACTGTCACAGCTACGATGCCATGCATTTCGAAAAACAACGCCCCCGTTCCGCCGAAAAGATGCGCGTCGCCTTCGAAGAAGGGAAGACCTGCATCGAATGTCATAAATTCATCGCCCATAAACGCCCCGCCGACTACGAGGACGACGATCGCTGAGGGTAAAGAGGATGAGGACGGCGCGAAGAGGGAACGTGCGCTTCGAATATCCGGCGTCACCCTGAACTTGTTTGGGGATTATCCCCTTGCCATACGGTGATAGAATTTGGTATATTACTCGCATAGGAGATAGCGAGATGACCAAACCAACCACCCTTCGTCAGTTTTTCCAGAAATTCCCGGATGACGATACCTGTTTAAAGCACCTGTTCGACGTTCGTTTTGGCCAAGGCCACGAATGTCCGAAATGTCAGCGGGAAGCTAAGTGGTATCCGATCAAGGCGGAACGTGCCTTTTCGTGCCAGTGGTGCGGACACCATATCCATCCGATGGTCGGGACGCTGTTTGAGAAGTCCCGGACACCGTTGCAATTGTGGTTTTATGCGATCTTCTTGTTTACGACGACGCGACACGGTGTCAGCGCCAAGGAATTACAGCGCCAGCTTGGCGTCACGTACAAATGCGCTTGGCGTATGGGCCATCAAATCCGCGAACATATGGCGGAAGTTGACGGCGACGATCCGCTTGGCGGCGTCGGCATCAACGTTGAAGTTGATGAAACGCTTATCGGCGGCTCTGTCTCCGGCAAGGGCCAAGGCTACAAGGGCAACAAAACGTGTGTCGTCGGTATGCTTGAACGTGACGGAGAGATCGTTACTCAGGTCGTTAAGGGTCGTGACAAGGTGTCTATGAAAGGCGTCATCCTCACTCACGTTCTGCCGGGAACGACGCTCCAGACCGACGAATTTGGCGGCTACAAGGACATCGACAAATCAGGTTTCCGCCACGTCAAAGTAAACCACAATCGCGGCGAATACGCCCGCGAGGATGGTGCTGGCGTCAACGGTATTGAAAGTTACTGGGCGCAGTTAAAGCGCGGCATCAACGGAACGCACATTCACGTTTCCGGCAAACACCTTCCGAAGTATGCCAAGGAATTTGAATACCGCTTCAATCGTCGGACCCGTCCCGAGAAGATGCTTTCGGAGCTTTTGACGACGTTTGAGCCGACTTCTTGATGGTCGCGTCTAACTTATCCATATCCCCGACCTCCGCTTCTCGCTCTTTAATAAAAAGATCAATCTCTCCGGACTTACGGGCCGCAGACAGTGAGATGGGTTTGTCTTGATCCTTAGCTGGCTTCTTTGGCATCACTAATAAAAATCTTTGCTATTTCACCATCACGTAACGTCGGCTTAACCGTAGCGTGAATAGCGGTCTGCTGGTCAAGAGAATGTGAATATATATTTTCCGGCGTTTGAAGCGCTGGGTCTGTTATTTTCACAAACAACTTGCTTCCCTCTTCCCCAACAATCTCTGCTTGTCCTGATCCGGTATCAAGGTTAACTGCCCGTAGGCGCAGAATCATATCCACTTGGTCGCCAACCTGATCCGCACCGCGTGATCGAAGTACGTCCGCCGCCTGTTCATCAATTTCCGTTTCAAACTCTTGTCCTGGCCATAGTTTTTCTGACTTTACGGATCGTCCAACCGGTGTGGCGGCGTCCTCAAGTGAAGTACGCATTTTGCCAGAAAGCTGATCAATATGGTCTTGAAGCCACGCCTTGTCCCGCATATGACCATCATGAACTTTGCTTGCAAACTCGTCTTTGCGCTCTGCCATTTCCTTTATTATCTCCAGCATCGCTTCTGATTCACTCCGTCGGCCTAGTGACTTCTCTACTATTGCCCGCCAAATGACGGGCAAGAACTCCGAAGCTAATTCAATAAGAGCCGGAGTATAAACTGGCAAATGACCAGTCTGCATCAATGCTATTAGTTCATATAATACACCATTTTCTTTTGGTACTCCAACATAATACCTAACCTTTTGACTATTTGAATGAAGATTTATTTTCCCATCTAAATAAAAATTGGTAATAATATTGGCTGATCTTGTGAAGCCCGAAAGAGAGCTCCCCAATTCCCGCCCATCAACAAGGTGGTCATCTGCATAATGACCGCGATAGGTGACAATTGTGGGCTTGAATACATGTTCCTGCATGGTCGCCTCCCCTTTAGCGAGAAGGCTACAACCAAATAAAACCGCCGTCTATGGCAACGTATGGCAAGGGGATAAGCCCCAACTTGTTTGGGGGGGCATGGTCTGCTCGGCGAGATGATGCTTCGGAAGGTATGGGTTCTGAACCAAGTTCAGGACGACGACAGTTGCTTGCTTCAACCAAGGTCGTCATTCCGGCGCAGGCCGGAATCCAGGCAGATGACAGACTGGACCCCGGCCGGAATGACGAAAGGATTATTACGTCGGCCCGGCCCTCTTCAGGATAAGGAAATAAGAAACCTCATGCTGAGGCGCGAAGCGTCTCGAAGCATGAAGCCGGGTGTCTACCCGACCCGATGCACAAGGCGCGCGCGGATGGCGGCTCTATCGCCGCCACCGGTTGCGGATCACGTCACCGCGATGCAGGAACACTTCGCCCGCTTCGCGACATCCCTTGATGTGCTGCCGTAAACGAGGCTTTTCAGACTGCCGAGACCGCGCGATCCCATGACGATCATGTCGGCGCCGAGGCGATCGGCTACGGTGACGATGGCGTCCGCCGCGTTGCCGTTCTCCTCGACCTCGGTGACCGCCGTGACGCCGGCATCTTTAAGAATCTTGTGCGCCTTCTTGACGGCAAGATCAGCCACCACGGTGCGCAGCCTGACGTTTTCATCGGCCTGCGCGGCGGCGTGCAGGTCCTTCATCATCCATGTCGGCACGTTCAACAGGCTTGATTCGGTGCCGAGCTTTTCACCGCCGACAAGGTGTTCCGCCTTCGCCATCGCCCGGACCGAGTCAGGCACAGGCTTGTTATCGATGACCGACAGCACCACCACGTCCATGCCACGTGATTTGGCGATGTCGGCGGCGACCTGAACGGCGTTCTCGCCTGATGACGAGCCGTCCGTTGCTACAATAATCGACGTCATTGGTTTTCCTCCGATCGTTGATTTGTTCACAAGACAGTCAATCCGGGATTGCCCGCCGCGTCTTTGATCTAGGTCAAAAGCGCACGCAAGCAGGGACAGATCGTCCTTCGAGACGGCCCCAGAGTTATTTTCTGGGGCTTCCTCGGGATGCGGCAGAAGCAGCCCTGATGGTGAGGCGCGAAGCGTCTCGAAGCATGAAGTCGGCTGTCTACTCGATCCGGTGCACGAGCCGCGCGCGGATGGTGCCGTCGAGTGCGCGGATGTCGGCGAGGATCTCTTCGGCTTCGGTGACCGCGCCGTCGGCGTCGAGCACCACGTAACCGATATCGCCCTCGGTCTGGTAATACTGACCGGCGATGTTGGTGCCGTGCTTGGCAAACACTTCGTTGAGGCGTGTCAGCTCACCGGGCAGGTTCTTCTGCACCTGCAGGAAGCGCGTCCCGGCCGGGCGCGGCGGCAGCAGAACCTGCGGGAAATTCACCGCGCCGATGGTCGTGCCGATATCGGAATAATCGGCCAGCTTGCGCGCCACTTCCTCGCCGATGCGTTCCTGCGCTTCCTCGGTCGAGCCGCCGACGTGCGGCGTCAGGATGACGTTGTCGAGGCCCTGCAGGGGGGAGGTGAACTTTTCCTTGTTCGATCCGGGCTCGGCCGGGAACACGTCGATGGCGGCGCCCGCCAGATTGCCCGATTTCAGCGCTTCGGCCAGGGCATCGATATCGACCACCTTGCCGCGCGCGTTGTTGATCAGGTACGCGCCTTTTTTCATGGCGGCGATCTCGGCGGCGCCGATCATGCCGCGCGTCTCGGCGGTGTCCGGCACGTGTAACGAGACGACATCGGCTTCCTTGAGAAGCTCTACCAGCGATACCGTCGGCTGAACGTTGCCGTGGCGCAGTTTGTCGGTGTGGTCGTAATAGATCACGTTCATGCCCATGGCTTCGGCGAGCATGGAAAGCTGGGTGCCGATGTTGCCGTAGCCGACGATGCCCAGCGTCTTGCCGCGCACTTCGCGCGATCCTGTGGCGGACTTCTCCCAGCCGCCCCCGTGCGCGGCGACGGAGCGGGGGAAGGTGCGGCGGAACAGCATGACGATCTCGGCGATGGTCAGTTCGGCGACCGAGCGGGTGTTGGAAAACGGCGCGTTGAAGACCGGCACGCCGCGGCGTTGCGCGGCGGAAAGGTCGATCTGGTTGGTGCCGACGGAAAAGCAGCCGACCGCGACCAGGCGCGTCGTCGACGCCAGAACCTCTTTGGTGATCTGCGTGCGCGAACGGATGCCGAGGATGCGGGTATCCTGCAGCGCGTCTATCAACGCGTCACCGTCCAGCGCCGTTGTCAGGCGTTCGACGTTTTCGTAGCCGGCCTTGTTCAGGGACTCGATGGCGGTGTCGCTGATGCCTTCCAAAAGCAATACCTTGATCTTGTCTTTGGAAAGGGAGGGGTTCTGGATTTCGCTCATGGGATATCTCTGCTCCGGTTGGGCCGATGCCGGGTTTCATAGTCCGTTCGCAGGTGCAATACAATGGGGGAGTGGGAGGTGAATATTTACCCGTCATCCCGGCCGAACGGCGAACATGGTTCGACGGAGAGCCGGGACCCATTGCAGGGTTGGAGCCTGCGTCGCCATGGGTCCCGGGTCGTGGCGGCAAGGCCGCCGTGCCCGGGATGACGAATTGAGAAATATCTCAAGTCGCACCGTGGAGAGGGGAGCTACAACGATTTCAGCCAGAATTTCAGCGGTTTTTCCGTCTCAAAATCCTGACCGACGTCCTTCCACGTAAAATGGCAGAGCAGATTCCCGTCCGGCCGATAGCCGAAATGCCGCCACACTTCGTCGAGCGGCTTCGCGCCCTCGGGCTTCAGCGGGTGATCGTCGGGGCGCATCACGCCGCAGAAGGCCATGGTCGTGAACCCGCCCAGCCGGCGCGCATGCGCCTCGCGGCCGTCGAAGAACCGCCGGTACAGACCCTGGCCCCGGTATCCGGGCAGCAACACCGATTCCGCCCCATAGAATATAGGCGCAATGGGAATGTCGGCGTCGATGAAGGGCTTTTTGATCTCGTCGTGTTCGTCGGCCAGCGGCAGGCCGGTCGAGGCACCCACCATCCGCGCGCCGTCAAAAGCGGCGATGCAGACCGCGCCCGGTGAGGCGGCAAAATCTGCCAGATAGCGTCGCTCGTAATCCAGCTCGCCGTCGTACAGATACGGCCAGTCGCGGAACACCCGGATGCGCAGCCGGGCGATATCGTCGACATGATCGGCAAGGCCCTGTCCGGGCGTCAGGGCACGGACTTCAAGCGGCACGGCTTAACCGGCTTTGCGTTGGGGGGTGGCGAAGCGGCGCGTGACCTGTTCGCGGATCTGTTGTGCAAATTCCTGCACGATCTCGTTGGTCTGGCTGGTGCGCACGTAAAGATTGACGTGAAACGGCGTCAGCACCGGCAGCCCGGAATCGGGCCCGAGAATCTCCAGATGCGGCGGCACCGAGCTTTGCAGCAGCGCGGTGACGGCGATATCGGCCTCGATCTTCGCCAGCATCACCTCGTGACCGGACGGGCCGACGACGCGCCAGTCGCGGCCTTGTTTTTCCAGCCCTTGCAGCATCGCGGCGCGGAAGGTGCAGGTGGGGTTGGCATTGCCGACGGGCAGCGGGTCTTCGTGCCAGACCCGGCCGCCGGGGCAGCCGACCCAGACGAGGTCCTCGCTCAGCAGGCGCTCGGCACCGCTTGGTGTGTCCGATTCCGTGGTCAGCGTCAGGTCGATGTCGCCCGCCGCCAGCGCTTTCTTCAGGGCGATCGAAGACTCGCAGTTCAGCTCGATCCTGACCTTGGGCCAGGCGTTCTTGAAACTTTTAAGGATCGGCGGCAGGAACGGGCGGATGACGTCACCCGGGACGCCGAGCCGCACCGTACCTTCGAACCCCGGTGCGCTCATCAGGCCCCATATCTCGTCGTTCAGCGCAATCAGGCGGCGCGCGTGCAACAGCAGCCGTTCACCTTCGGCGGTCAGCGACAACTGCCGGTGTTCGCGGTCGAACAGGTCCTTCTGCAGAAGCTCCTCGAGCCGCTTGATCTGCTGGCTGACCGCGCCCTGCGTCAGGTTGAGTAGCCGTGCGGCGGCGGTCATGCCGCCGGTCTCGGCGGTTGCCACGAAGGTGCGCGCCAGGGCGACGTCGATGTTCCTGAGTGGCTGTGGTAATTCATTAGGTTTCATAATGTGTCATATAAAACAAATTTCATTCCCTAATGCAATAGTTTCCGCCATGGTCAACCCAACAGCCTGACGAAAAACCCCTGTATCGGGTGGGATGCTGCACGCAAGTGTCGTTTTCTGAGGGCATCGAAACCGGAGATGAGACGATGACACACTATGTACATGCCCTGAACGCGTCCGCGCGTTTCTTCGAACACCGGCCCGGCGTATTGTCGCGTCTGGCGCGGCTGTTGATTCTGGCATTGCGGATCCGCCACGAACGCGCACGGCTGGCGGAACTGGACGACACACGGCTGGCCGATCTCGGGATCAGCCGGGACGCGGCCCGGCGTGAAGCGGCGCGGGGGTTTCTCGATATCCCGGCGCACCGCAAGAGCGCGCTTCATCTGTGAGGGAATGGCGAGGCCTGCGAACCGCTTGTCAGTCCGGGCGGCCTGCGAGCCGCTTGTTATTCCGGGCGGCCTGCGAGCCGCTTGTTATTCCGGGCGGCCTGCGAGCCGCCACGCCACCCGCTTCCTGAGGTAATCGAGCCCGAAGATCAGCGGCACGCCGAGCCACGCCGTCAGATAGACCTCGGTGGCGACCGGACCGGTGCCGAGGATGCGGCCGACCCACGGCGCATACAGGATAGCCCAGGAAAAGACGATCTCGAACGTGACCCCGAATACGATCAGGCGGTTCCGGAACGCATCCATATCGAGCCCCGAACCGAAGCGCGAGCGCCGCCCGAACAGGTTGCCGATCTGCATCAACAGGATCGACGACAGCGCGATCCCGGTCGCCGAGTGATACAGCGGGTCGTTCGTGGCCAGCTCGGCACCCCACGTCCAGCCACCGTCGAACAGCACCCAGAAGAACAGCGACATCGAGAATGCGGCTTCGATGAGACCCAAAAACAGATAACTGTGCGCAATCACCGGCAGCGTCAGCAGCCCCTGTTTGGCAGAACGGGGCGGCTCCTTCATGGTCTGGCCGTCGGGTTTTTCCTGGCCCAGCGCCATCGACGGCACGATGTCGGTGCCGAGATCGATCGAGAGGATCTGGATCACCGTCAGCGCAAGGGGCACCGGGAACAGCATGTACAGCAGATAGGGGATGATCTCCGGCCCGTTCGACACCAGCACGTAGTTGGTGAATTTGCGGATGTTGGCGAAGATGGTGCGGCCTTCCTCGATCCCGGCGACGATGGACGCGAAGTTGTCGTCGAGCAGGATCACCTGCGCCGCTTCGCGCGCGACATCGGTCCCGTCCTTGCCCATGGCGACGCCGACGTCGGCGGATTTCAGCGCCGGGGCGTCGTTGACGCCGTCGCCGGTCATGGCGACCACCAGATTGCGGCGGTGCAGCGCGCTGACGATCTTCATCTTCTGTTCCGGCGTGGTGCGGGCGAACACCGCAGTGCCGCTCTCGAAGCGTTCGACGAGGTCTTCCTCGCGCATCTGTTCCAGTTCGTCGCCGGTGACGACGCTGGCCCCGGGGGCAACATCGGCGGCGACCATGCCGGCGCGCCGGGCGATAGCTTCGGCGGTCTCAGGATGATCGCCGGTGATCATGACGGTGCGGATCCCGGCGCTGTGGCATTTGTCGACGGCGTCCGGCACCTCGGCGCGGAGCGGATCTTCGAGACAGATGAAACCGAGCAGCGTCAGTCCGCTTTCGATGTCCTTCAGTTCGGCGTCGGCGTCCGGTGCGTTCTCGAGGGTATTCGCGGCGACGGCGATGACCCGGTAGCCCTGGCGCGCCAGTTCCGACACGGTGTCTTCGCACGCGGTAATGGCCTTGGCGTCGACCGGGCGCGCGCCTTCGGGCGCACCGGTGGCGATTGCCGTCACCAGCGGCTTCAGGGATTCCCACGCCCCCTTGACGGTCAGCCGCGCCTGATTGCCCTTGGCCAGCACGCCGGCGGCGCGGCGCTTGGCGACGTCGAAGGCAAAATGCCGGACCTGACAGTCCAGCACATCCGCCGGATCGCCGCCGACGGCCTTGATCCTGGCGGCAATCGCGACATCCAGCGGATCGCCGTTATAACCGTTGTCCGTCACCGTCAGGTCGCTGGCGCCGACGGCGGCATCGAGAATGCCGCGCTGCATGTCATCCGTGGCCTCATCGGTTGCCATCGGCGCCGTGACGCGGACCACTTCGAGGCGGTTCAGCGTCAGCGTGCCGGTCTTGTCGGTACAGATGACATGAACCGAGCCCAGCGTCTCGACGGCGTTCAGGCTTTTCACCAGAACGTTGCGCTTGGCCATGCGCAGGCTGCCCATCGCCAGCGACAGGGTGAAGGTCGGCAACAGCCCTTCGGGGACGTTGGCGACGATGATCCCCATCATGAACACCAGATTGACCCACAGCGACTTGTCGGTGACGACGCCATAGGCGAAGAAGGTCAGGCCCATGGCGACGGCGATCACGGTCAGGATGCGCACCATTTGCCCGGTCGCGCGCTCCAGCGGCGAGGCGGTACGGCGGATTTCCTGCGACAGCATGGCGATGCGCCCGAACTGGCTGCGGAAACCGGTCGCGAAAACGACCGCCAGCCCCGATCCCCTGAGTACCGTGCAGCCCGCGAACAGCAGGTTTCGGGCATCGGTCAGGGCCTTCTCGGACGGCTCGGCGCTCAGCGACAGCGGGTTCGATTCCCCGGTCAACGGCGCGTTGCTGACCGTCAGATCGCGGCATTCGACAACCCGCGCGTCGGCCGGGATGCGGTCGCCTTCACGGACCTGGATGACATCGCCGGGGACAAGGTCGGCGGCGTCGAGTTCCTGTTCGCGGCCGTCGCGGTGCACGCTGATACGGTGCGGCAGGTATTTCCTGAGTTCCTCCATCGCCCGCTCGGCGCGGTATTCCTGAAAGAAACTGAACAGCGCATTGAGGATGGAGACGCCAAGCAGCGCCCAGCCGAGCAGCGCCATGCCTTCGCCGGGCTGGATGTATTCGGCGAAAAAACAGATCGCCGCCGAGATATCCAGCAGGATCGTGAAGAAATTGGTGAACTGGCGCGCCAGACTGCGCAGCCACCACATATTGTCGGCGACCTCGATCGAGTTGCGGCCCAACGTGGCGATGCGCGAGGCGGCTTCCGTGCTGTCGAGACCTGCGGGATTGCTGCCGAGCGCGCTGAACACGTCGTCGGCGCCGAGATTCTGGATCTGTCCGAAAGCAGGGTGCTGTTCGGTTACTTCGCCGTGCTGTTCCGTCATGACGTGCCGGCCCTGCGGTAAACGGCGACATCGCTGGGGGCGTTGCGCATCAGTTCCTCGATTGGGTGTGCATAGTTGAGTTTACCCGCCTGCGGCGGCGGCATTGCAAGCATGGCGAGGCCCGAGCGGTATCGCCCGGCTTCGACGGCAATCTGTTTCGGCCAGTCGTCACTGACACGGACATGGCTGTCGAGGTGCGCATGGTCGAGGCCTGTTTCGGCGATCAGAGTGTCCTCGGCGCGGGTGACGATCGACTGCGCATTATGTTTCAGGCGGCTGGCTTCGGCGTCGGTCAGGTTGGCAAAGTGCAGATGCGAAACGGTTTCGACGTAAAGCACGTCGAGCCGTTCAATATCCGCCGCCAGCGGCTTGACGAAGGGCACCGCCGGATGGGCCCGGCCCTGACCGGAGAGTGCCAGTAAAATCCGCTTCGGGTCGCCCAGCAGACCGGGCTGCAGAACATGGATCGACAGCACGTCGTAATTGTTCTGGCGCAACAACTGTTCGGAAATGGTTCCAGACAGCCGGCCGCGCCGCCCGCCCGCCGCGCGTGCGCCGCAGATGACCAGCGCACCCGGTTCCGCCTTCAGATGCGTATCGAGACCACCGAACACGCCGTGCTGCATCGCCAGGATGCGGGATTCTATATTGACGTTCATGCGCTCGCCCAGCCCGGACAGGCGCTCAAGCCGCTCATGCAGGGGCTCGCCGGAAATATTGGCGTCCTCGACGTGAACGACGACAAGCCGCCGCTCGACGGTGCCGGCGGCATAATGCACTGCGTAGCGGCCGATCCATTCGCCGTTCAACGAGCCGTCGTGGGCGAGAAAAACCGTCATATTCTCATGCTCCCTTACATATCAGGCGCTCAATCTATGGGCACCCGGCAGGGCCGTCATTGATATAGATTAATCCTCCAGCGCCGCGGGCGCAGCCGTTATTCGGGCACAAGCCTTTTGATCTGTATCAAGGTCTGCAAATTCCGGCCGTTTTAAAATCCTGTCCGGCTTTGAAGCTGATTTCGGATATACAAAGGAGACATTCGAATGGTCGAGAAATCGGATTTTTCCACGACGATCCCCAACTGGTTTTCACAGATGTATGGCCCCGTGCAACGCTTCGGCGACAAGCTTGCGGCCTTTTTTGCGCCGAATGCCGAAGCTGCCTCGGCGACAGATTACTATGAAATCTCGGTCGAGCTGCCGGGTGTGCCGGATGAGGACGTCAAGGTCGAGGTGCATGACGGCCGCCTGACGGTCAGTGGCGAGAAGCAGTCGAAACGCGAGGAGGAGGGAAAGAGTTATTTCTTTTCCGAAATCACCTATGGCCGCTTCCAGCGGTCGTTCCGCCTGCCGCCGGACGCGGATGAAGACCGGATTTCGGCGACGCACAAGGACGGCGTGCTGACGATCAAGGTGGCGAAAGTGAAACCGGCCGAAACGTCGGCGAAGAGCATTCCCGTCAACAGGGGGTGAGTGTGCTTATGGCTCGCCGTCCGATACGGATTGGCGGTAACCGGCACCATGTCCTGATCCCTGCGCTTGTTTCGTGATAGGCTGCCTGAAAGCCTGCGCATCACCGAAGGGATGGGGAAATGATAGATCATGTGTCGGTTGGCGTCGCCGATCTGGCGGCGAGCGCCGGTTTTTATGAACAGGTTCTGGCGCCGCTCGGCCTCACACGGCTGGTGACGCGCGATCACGCTATAGGGTTCGGCAAGCGTTATCCGGAATTCTGGCTCAACGCGCGGGCGGACATGGCGCCCGTCGGCGACGATACCGGCATCCATGTCTGCCTGCGCGCCCCCGACCGCGACGCGGTGACGGTGTTTTACGAGCGCGCGCTGGCGCTGGGGGGGCGTTGCGACGGTCCGCCGGGGGATCGTCCGGCGGCGATGACGGTCTATTTCGGGGCCTTCATCCGCGATGCGGACGGCAACAAGATCGAAGCCGTCACGTTCCCGAAAAAATAGTCTTCAGGGCGGTGCGCACGGCCCGTGGATCAGCCATTGCCGCGTAGCAGCAGGCCCCTCGCCATCGACGTCATCCGGTCCAGATATTTACGCTGTGACCAGTTGCAGTTTTCACGGAAATGGATCCAGTTTTCGAGCGACAGCATGGTCCAGAGAATGTCCGTGGCCTCGCTGCTTGAATAGTGCCGGGTCAGTCTGCCCTCGTCGTCGAGCGCGCTCACGGCGGCGGCGCATCCGTGCCTGACCGCCTGCATGCGGTCGTTCCATGCGGCCTTTGCATCCGGATCATCTGTGCTCATCGCGATCAAGACGCGCGCAACGCCTGAAATCTCGGGGATGTAGTTGCCCCATGCCTCGATGAACGCGTCCAGACGCTCGGTCCCGGAGCGGGCCTTGCGGCTTTTTTCCAGACGGCCGTCCACATCCTTGACCGAGTCGATGTAATGCGTGGTGGCGATCAGCATTTCGGTTCTGGTCGGGAAATGAAGATACAGCGCCTGGCGGCTGACGCCCGCCAGCTTGGCGATGTCGCTCATACGCGCGCCTTTCGGATTGGGCGATTCCAGCAGCTTCCATGCCGCCTTGAGGATTTTCATGCGTGTTTCGGGATTGCCACTTGACACTGTGTAAAGCTCCATATATTCAGACGCACGATGACTTTACACGATGTAAAGTAAATAACAACACGGACAATCTGAAAGGATCACATCATGAAGACCGCACCTATTCTCGTTATCGGATCCACCGGCAAGACCGGCCGGCGTATCGCAAGCCGTCTCCAGGCCCTGGGATACAATGTCCGCCACGGATCGCGTGGTTCCGCCACCCCTTTTGACTGGGACGATCCCGACACCTGGCAGGCTGCATTGCGCGGTGTGCGGGCGGTATATATTTCGTATTTCCCGGACCTCGCGATCCCCGGCGCGGCGGACAAGATCGAGGCTTTGTGCACGGCTGCTGCACGCGCGGACGTTCAGCGGCTGGTTCTGTTATCCGGCCGCGGCGAGCCGCATGCCCGGCACTGCGAGGGGATCGTCAGGAACAGCGGCCTGGATTTCACGCTTGTCCGTGCTGCGTGGTTTGCGCAGAACTTCAGCGAGGGGTATCTGCGCGAACCCGCGATGCAAGGCATGATCGCCCTGCCGGCCGGGGACGTGCGTGAACCCATTGTCGACGTCGATGACATTGCCGATGTCGCCGTCGCCGCGCTGACGGAAGACCGCCATTCCGGCCAGCTTTACGAGGTGACGGGACCGCAGGCAATCACGTTCGCCGAAGCCGCCGACACGCTTTCAAAGGCGATCGGCCATCAGGTCCGTTACATGCCGATTACACTTGAGCAGTTTCACGCGGCGATGACGGATATCGGTGGCGCGTTTATCGCCGAGGTGATCACCGAAATCTGCCGGGAAACACTGGATGGCCGGAATGCGTATGTGTCGGATGGGGTACAGCGCGCCCTTGGGCGGCCGCCGCGCGACTTTGCGGCTTTCTGTCAGCATGCTGACGCGTCGGGTGAGTGGCGGCTGGCGGCATGAACGCCGCAAACCCTAGTCGGCGGCGATTGACGACGCCGTCGGCAGGCGGGCGATGATTTCATCGGTCTCGGTTTCGCTGGGCTCGATGCCGCTTTCGATGATCGCGCGCATGGCGTTGTTATAGTGCCGGGTATCGGCCTGTGCCTGTGCAATGCTGTTTGCGGATGCGCTCAGGTAATCCTCGAGGGCTTCGGAAACCCGTGTCACGGACATGAAGCCGAAGCTGCCGGCCATGCCTTTCAGGGCGTGGGCGCTCAGCTTCATCTCGGTGGTATGCGCTTTGGCATCGCCGCTGCTCAGGCCGTCGATGGCGCTATCGATGGCGTCGAGCTTGCCCAGCGCGGTCGAGATAAACCGGGTGCGCAATGTGTCGACGACCGACTTCGATTTCGCATCACTCGCCATATCGTTCATGGCCTTGCCTCTTGCAGTGCCGCCGGAATGCCCGGCGGGACGGGTCACATAGGAGGTTTCGGCCTCAAGCGTCAATGAAAATTGCCTTTTTATGAATACGTAGTTTCCACGGACGGGCGCGGCGCGGATGGATATCGCGATGCTGTGAACAGGCCGGCAAACGGTTATAGTGGCGGCTTTGAATAAGGCCGGAGAAAGAATGTTGATGCGGGCAAGAGCAGACGAAACCGTCATCATGGCGCTGTGGGCGGCGGCACTGGTGCTTTCCGCGATCAACCCCAAGGACCCGCTGACCTGGTTCATGGAGGTCCTGCCGGTGCTGATCGCGGCGCCGCTGATCTGGGCCGCGCGGACGCGCTTTCCGCTGAGCCGGCTTTTGCTGTGGTGCGCCTTCGCGCACGGGCTGATTCTGATCATGGGCGGGCATTACACCTATGCCCACGTGCCGGCCGGGTTCTGGCTGCAGGACGTGTTCGGTTTCGCGCGCAATCCCTACGACCGCATCGGTCATCTGGCGCAGGGCTTCGTGCCGGCGCTGCTGACCCGCGAAATCCTGCTGCGCAAGACGCCGCTGCGGCCCGGCAAGATGCTGTTCGTGCTGGCGTGCTCCGTGCCGCTCGCCTTCAGTGCGTTCTACGAGATGATCGAGTGGTGGGCGGCAGTGATCATGGATCAGGATGCGGAAGCGTTCCTCGGCACGCAGGGCGATCCCTGGGACACGCAATCGGACATGTTCATGGCGCTGATCGGCGCCGTCGCCGCGCAGCTTCTTTTGCAGCGCTGGCAGGACCGGCAACTGGCGAGGGCGGGCGCGTTATGACCCTGCGCCTGTGTGTCGCCGGCAGCGGTTTTTTCAGCCAGTTCCATTACGAGGCGTGGTCGCGTCTGGAGGTCGAGGTGGCGGGCATCTGTTCGCTGGACCTGGACGCGGCGCAGGAAATCGCCGGACGTTTTCCGGACTGCCGCGTGTATGACGATTTTGCCGCCATGCTCGATGACGTGCGCCCCGATCTGGTGGATATCGTCACGCCACCGCCGACGCATCTGGCATTCGTCACGGCATGCGTCGAACGTGGTATCCCGGCGATCTGCCAGAAGCCGTTCTGCGGCGGCCTCGAAGTCGCGGCAAAGGCCGCCACCCTGGCGGCGGACAGCGGCGTTCAGGTGATCGTGCACGAGAATTTCCGCTTTCAGCCATGGTATGGCGAGACCGCCCGCCTGCTCGGTGCGGGGGCGCTGGGGGATGTCTATCAGGGCACGTTCCGGCTGCGACCCGGCGACGGTCAGGGGGCGGATGCGTATCTGGCGCGCCAGCCGTATTTTCAGGACATGCCAAGGCTTCTGGTACACGAAACGCTGGTCCACCTGATCGATGTGTTTCGCTTTCTGTTCGGCGAGGTGCGCAGCGTCAGCGCCGATCTCCGGAAGCTCAATCCGGCCATCAAGGGCGAGGATGCGGGCATTATCGTGCTTCACTTCGAAGACGGTCGGCGCGCCCTGATCGACGGCAACCGGCTCGTCGATCATGCGGCGACAAACCGCCGGCTGGTGATGGGCGAGATGCTGATCGAAGGGTCCGACGGGGTGCTGCGCCTCGATGGCGACGGCGATCTGTTCCGCCGCGCATTCGGCGAGAATGACGAGCAGCGCATGACATATGACTGGACCGACAACGGCTACGCCGGGGACTGCGTTTACCGGCTGAACCGTCATGTGCTGGGTGCGCTCGAAACTGGCGAAATGCCGGTGAATACGGCTTCGGCGTATCTGGCCAATCTCAGGATTGTCGAGGCGGTCTATCGTTCCGATGCCGAAGGACGGCGTGTCGACCTGATTTAAGTGCTGAAACCGTCAGCCGAGTTTCGACAGGGATCGGGCGACGGCGATCAGGGCCTCGATGGTGCGCCGTTTGGCATGACGTTTCAGGCACACCAGCGTGACAAGGTTGGTGCCTTGCAGATCGCGGATCGGCAGGGCGACGACGCGGGCATCCCCGGCGGCTTCGCGTTCCTGCATGAAGCCGAAACCGAGACCGTGCGCCGCCGCTTCGCGCACCGCTTCGCGGCTGCCCAGTTCCATCACCGGGACGATGTCTATTTTACGTTTCTTCAGGGCCGCTTCGAGAATGCTGCGGGTGTTGGATCCGCGTTCGCGCAGGATCACCGGTTCACCGGCGAGATCGGCAAGCGCGATGTCGTCGCGCGCCGCCCATGGATGCGTGGCGGCGACGATGCAGACCATGCTCTGGCGCAGGACATTGATGACGTGCAGCCGCGCGTCGTCGGGCGGGTTGGCGAGGACCCCGGCATCGACGCGCTGATTCATGACGTCGTCGAGGGTTTCGTTGGCATTGCCGAGCGTCATGCGGACATCGATCCCGGGATGGCGGGTACGGTATTCGGCGACCAGATCGAGCGCCACGTGCGGCCCGTCGGCGGCGATGTTCAGATGCCCGTGACGCAGTGCCGACATACCGCCCAGATACTCGGCGATGTCCGCTTCCTCGGCGAACATCCGCGTCGTCAGTTCGAACAGGTGCGCGCCCTCGCCGGTCAGGGTGACGCCGCCCCGGGTGCGGTTGAACAGGCTCAGGCCATAGGTTTCCTCAAGCGCCTGCACATGCAGGGTGACGGCGGGCTGGGTCACGCTCAATGCCTCGGCGGCCCGGCTGAAGCTGTGTTCGCGGGCGACGGTGTGAAAGGCGCGGAGCTGGATGTGGCGCATACCGGGGTTTACCAAGATATAAGTTTTATTACAAGTTATGACTAATAATATTAATTTGATTGAAAATGCGAATGCCCCGACAATGCCGCCAGTTGAAACACTGCAGGCAAAGGAAACGGCATGGATGCGAGCGTAAAGAAAGCCACCGGCAGCAAGGATCTGGCGCAGGTCGGCATTCCACTGGTGCGCGCCACGCCGCAAAGCCTTGAGGGGCTGGGTGTGCTGATTTCGCACCCCGACGAGGTTGCGGTCGAGATCGTCCGCTGGCCGGCCCAGGGCTGGCGTCCGGTCGACAGCGACACCGGCGACGAGGCAGGCACCACCGAAGGCCTGTTCGAGTTCTGGTGGGAAAACAATCTGCTTCGGGGCCGCAACAATGCCGTCAACGACGAGTATATTCTGGCCTGCGATGCGCGTTTCCCGGAAGCCTTCGATCCCGACGTCGCCAGGACGATCGCCGAAGACGACGACGGGCGCGAAGCGGCGCTGCTGTTTCATGCCAATTATCATCCCGACGGCGGGCAACTGTTTTTCCCCCAGGACAAGGCGCCGTTCGTCGTGCCGTTGGCGCCGCCGGGCGACGACGTCAAACCAGAGAGCTTCACCGCGTTCTGGTTCGACGGCACGCAGGGGCTGTATATCCATCCCGACGTCTGGCACGAAACCATGCTGCCGTCGCTGAAACGGACCACGTTCTTCGACCGCCAGGGCCGGGTGCATGCCCGCGTCAGCGTCGATTTTCCGGGCGAGTTCGGCGCCTATCTGCGCGTGCCGCTGATACTGGAGAACTGAAAATGAGCAAAGTTACCGTCGATACCCTGTTCGATGCGCTCGAGGGCGCGGGTGCCGTGCAGTACGGCGCGGAACCGATCACCGAGCTGGAGCATGCGTTGCAGATCGCCGAGCTGGCCGACGCGATGAGCGGCGACCCGGAACTGATCTGCGCCGCGCTGTTGCACGACATCGGCCGCGTCGCGGTGCGCCAGGACGAGATTTCCGACACCCTGGTGCCCGATCACATGGGTAAGGTCAGTGGCGGGCGCGGTCATCACGACGCCGGGGCGGAAATGCTGCAGGACCATTTTTCCGAACGCGTTCTGGCCGGTATCCGGCTGCACGTTGCCGCCAAGCGTTATCTCTGCAGCGTCGATCCCGACTATTACGGGACGTTGTCCGAAGGCTCCGTCACGACCATGAAGTTGCAGGGCGGTCTGATGAGCGACGCGGAAATGGCCGAATTCCGTGCCACGCCCTACAGCGAAGACGCGGTGCAGATCCGCCGCTGGGACGACAAGGCCAAGGTGGCCGGTCTGGAAACACGTCCGCTCGAACACTGGCGCCCGATCCTCGAAAAACTGATTCACTAAGCCTGCAAGGTCCCTCTCCCGGCGCGCATGCACCCTTCCCTCTCCCCGGGGAGAGGGAAGGGTGCAAAGACGTCAGATTGGTTTCATCCCCGGCGTAAGTGTTTTAGCATCCATTCATGCTTGATCCGATTACACTCGCCATCATTTTCGCGACGTTCATGCTCGCCGGTACGATCAAGGGGGTCATCGGCCTCGGGCTGCCGACCATAAGTCTGGCGCTGCTGACCGTTGCCTTCGATCTCACGACGGCGATGGCGCTGTTGCTGATCCCGTCGTTCGTCACCAATCTGTGGCAGGCCGGTGTCGGCGGCAATGCCGGGGTCATCGTCCGCCGCCTGTGGCCGTTCCTGTTTCTGGCGACGGCGAGTGTCGGCGTCGGCGCGGCGTTCCTGACGCGGGTCGATCTGAACATGCTGTCGGCACTGCTGGGGCTGCTGATCATCGCCTATGCCAGCCTCGGCCTCGGCGGCATCCAGCTGACGGTCCGCCCGTCGCAGGAAATCCTGACCGGCACCGTGCTCGGCGCCGTCAACGGCGTGCTGACCGGGATGACCGGCTCGTTCGTGGTCCCCGGCGTGATGTTCCTGCAGGCCATCGGCTTGCCGCGCGACATGCTGGTGCAGGCGATGGGCATGCTGTTTACCGCCTCGACACTGGCGCTGGGGGTGGCGCTCGGCGCCAACGATCTGCTGTCGACGGATTTCGGCCTGATGTCGGCGTCGGGTGTGCTGCCGGCGGTGATCGGCATGGTTGTCGGCCAGCAGATCCGCAAGCACATACCCGAAGACCTGTTCCGCCGGGTGTTCTTTTTCGCGCTTCTGGTGCTCGGTTTCTATATCGCCGCCAATGCCCTGACGGCGACCTCGGGCGGTGTCTTTTAGCATGGACGGGTTGGGCCCGGACGTGATGGGCGCGCTGGCCTTGGCGCTGGGTGCGGCATGGGCCAGCGGCATCAATCTTTATCTGGCGGCGCTGATGATCGGCGGGCTGGGCATGACCGGCGCCGTCGATCTGCCGCCCGATCTTGAAGTGCTGGCGAGCCCGCCGGTAATCGCCACGGCGGCGCTGCTGTACGGGCTGGAATTCTTCGCCGACAAGATCCCCGGCATCGACAGCCTCAACGATGCGCTGCATACCTTCATCCGCATTCCCGCCGGCGCGCTTTTGGCGATGGGCAGCGTATCGGGCGTCGCCGAGCCGTGGCAGGCGGCTGCGGCGTTGGTGCTGGGCGGTGTCGTCAGCGCCGGTTCGCACGCCGCCAAGACCGGCAGCCGGGCGCTGATCAATACCTCGCCGGAGCCGTTCTCGAACTGGTTCGCGTCGATCTTCGAGGATGTCATCGTCATCGTCGGCCTGCTGCTGGCGCTGTTCAAGCCGGTGGTATTCCTGATCTGGATGGCGTTGTTCGCGCTGCTGCTGATCTGGCTTCTGCCGAAGTTGTTGCGCGGTCTCAGGGCCATCTGGCAGCGTATCCAGGGCTTCCGCGCGCCAGGCAAGGAACCGGGCAGCGGCCTCGCGGCAAGCTTCAAGGGGCCGCCGGACACGCCGTCTTCCGGTGCTCAGCCGCCGCAACCGAGGCCCTAGCCCGGTGCGCCGCCGGCTCACTCCGATATTGCTTGTGGCGGGGTTGATGCTGCCGCTCGCAGGGCAAGCGCAATCGCTGCCCGACGAGATCATCTTGCTGAATTACCCGGACCGCATCGAAGCCCTGAAGCCGCCAGTCAACGTCGCCATCCGTTACAAGCCGTCGCCCGTGCGCCGCTTCGTCACCGACATCGTCTGGGGGCCGGAAAAGGCGCCGGGTCTATACCGGCTCAATGCGCAGGGCAGCGTCGAGGTGACGGCGGGCAAGGACGGCCCGGTGATGACGCTGACGCGTGACGCCACCAGCTTTACCTTCGGCCCGAAAACCGTCGCGCGTAAAGACGCCGGCAAAATCGTTGCAGATATCACGCCCGACGGCCGTTTTCGCCGGATCGCCCTGCATCTGCCGGGCCTCGACACGAAGGCGCACCGCGCCCAGTTCGCGCTGCTCGGCACCGGGCTGATCGATACCGGGCGGGTGCCGCCGTTCAAGCGCCTGCAGACCCGTGCCGGTCCCGACGACAGTGACGGCAGGACGCAGATGAAGCGCGAAAAGGACGCCCGCATCGACCTGCTGGAAGCGTTGCAGCCGATGCTTGGGCTGGTGCTGGATATGGGGGCGGGCGGGCTTCATACGGGCTCGCGGATGACCGTTCTCCGGCGCGATCTCGGCGATCTGTTCCGCGACGCGGGACCGATCCCGCTGCGGGTCGAGGGCATGGTGGTCGGGCTGTCGGAAATCGACGCGCGCCGCTTTCTGACGGTCAAGCTGGACCGCGCCGAGATGGCACCGCCGATGCGCGCCCTGATCGACGGCTATGCGCTGATCGACATCGATACCGGCCTTGTGGAAACCGTGGTCGCGAATATCGAACTGGTGATTTTGCAGGGCACCGACACCACGGTATTCCGCTTCGTCGAGCGCCGCGCCCTGATCCCGGAACTGGAAAAGCCCTAATACCCCGGTGCTTCTGGACCCCGGCTTTCGCCGGGGTGACGACTAAACATAAAAATTGTCATTCCGGCGCAGGCCGGAATCCAGAAATCCGTCTGGGTCTTCCATAACACGAAGCATGAACAGGCAAGGCTATCTATACATCCTCGCGAGCCGCCGAAACGGGACGCTTTATATTGGGGTCACGTCAGACCTCGTTCGGCGTGTGTGGGAACACCGTGCAGGCGTCGTTGACGGTTTTTCGAAAAGGTATGGCTGCAAAACACTCGTTTACTTCGAGACGTTTGACGATATTGCAAACGCGATCCAGCGCGAAAAAGCGCTCAAAGAGTGGAAGCGTGCGTGGAAACTGCGGCTGATCGAAGAGATGAATCCGACGTGGCGCGATTTATGGGATGATATTTGCCGGCCTTAGATACTACCGGTGCTTCTGGACCCCGGCCTTCGCCGGGGTGACGAATAAACATAAAAAATGTCATTCCGGCGCAGGCCGGAATCCAGCGCAACCGATGACTGGACCCCGGCCTTCGCCGGGGTGACGAATAAACATAAAAATCGTCATTCCGGCGCAGGCCGGAATCCAGATTTGCCGAGGCCGGAACTTGAAACTCGACGGGTCTTTCCCAATGCCGCGCCAGTCGCTAACTTACAGTCATTATGAAGTATGAACGGATTGCCTTTGTCGTGGCGCCGACCCCGGAAGCCGCCGAAGCCCGGGTGCGGCTTGCGCGGATATACGGAAACGAGTCCGTCGACAGCGCCGATGTGATCGTCGCGCTGGGCGGTGACGGCATGATGCTGCACACCATCCACGATCTGATGGACCGCGAAATACCGATTTACGGCATGAACCGGGGTTCGGTCGGGTTCCTGATGAACGAATACGCCGAGGCGGGGTTGGTCGAACGGCTCGAAAAGGCCGAGCTGATCGAACTGCATCCCCTGAAAATGGAAGCCATCGACATCGACGGCAAGGCGCATGCGTCGCTCGCCGTGAACGAGGTCTCGCTGATCCGCGAAACCCGTCAGGCGGCGAAGATCCGCATCATCGTCGACGGCGTCGCCCGGCTCGACGAAATGATGTGCGACGGCGTGCTGGTATCGACCCCGGCGGGATCGACCGCCTACAACCTGTCCGCAAGCGGGCCGATCATTCCGCTCGGCAACGACCTGCTGGCGCTGACGCCGATCAGCGCCTTCCGGCCCCGGCGCTGGCGCGGTGCGCTGTTGCCGTCAAAGGCCAAGATCACCTTCGAGGTGCTGGATGCCGCCGACCGCAGGGTCAGTGCGACCGCCGACTTCAACGAGGTCCGCAACGTCGTCAGCGTGAATATCTCGCAGGTCGCGAATCATGCGCCGAAGCTTCTGTTCGATCCCGAACACAACCTCGAGGAACGGGTACTCCGGGAGCAGTTCAGCGCGTGAGTGCCTACGAAGAAGCCGAAGACAGACCGGACAAGCCCGACAAGCGCGGCTGGAAACAGCAGGCGCCGATTATCGTCGCGACCCTGCTGTGGGGCGCGTTCGGCGGCTGGATTTTCTCGCTGATCGGCTTCCCGCTGGCGTGGATGATCGGCGCCATGATGTTCACCGCCGGCCTGGCCATTTTCGGGGTCCGCCTGAAGGGGCCGGGTAAAAGCCGTTCGGTCATGATTACCGTGTTGGGCGTCATGCTGGGCAGCGCCTTCACGCCGGAAATCCTCGAACACGCATCGAGCTGGATCATCAGTATCGTGGTTTTGCTGGTCTTCGTCGTCGTGGTCACGGCGATCCTGATGTGGGGCTTCCAGCGTTTTGCCGGGATGAAAAGACCCGAAGCGCTGCTGGCGGCGACGCCGGGCGGCTTCGGCGAGATGATCCTGATCGCCGAAAGCTACGGCATCGATGTCCGTTCGATCTCGCTGATCCATGCCACGCGGGTGATGTTCACGGTTTTGCTGATCCCGTTCTATTTCCGCATCTTCGAGGGCTACTCCCCGCCCGCGGTGTCACCGATGGGGACTATCAACGATCTCGGTATGGCCGATGCGTCGGTGCTGGTGACGTGCGCCCTGGTCGGCTATCTGGGGGCGAAGCGGCTGGGCATTCCGGCGGCGGCGCTGCTCGGGCCTATGCTGATCAGCGCCATCGTGCATTTTCTCGGGCTGACCACGGCCAAGCCGCCGGGCGAACTGGTGAACCTGGCGCAGATCGTCATCGGCACCAATGTCGGCTGCCGCTTCGTCGGCGTCGAGCGCCGCCAGCTCATCAACCCGGTCGGTGTCGGCATCATCGGCGCGGCGACGACGCTGGGCCTGGCCATGGGCGCGGCGTCGATCCTGCACCAGATCACGCAGCTCGATTATCACGCTTTGTGGATTTCCTTCGCGCCCGGCGGGCTGGCCGAGATGACGCTGATCAGCCTCGCCATGCACATCGACACGGCGTTCGTCTCAACGCACCACATCGTCCGCATCCTGTTTATCGTGATGTCGATCTCGGTGGTGACGCGGGTGCTGTTCGGCAAGCCGAAGCACGACGTCAACTGAATCCCTCTCCCCAAGGAGAGGGGATTAGCGGTGATCGGCGCCGACGGCGTCGGCGACGTGTTCGAAGCCGTCGCGTTTCAAAAGCCCGGCCAGCGCCCGGCAGACACGGCCCGGCAATGACGGGCCTTCGAACACCATGCCGGAATAGAGCTGCACCAGCGAAGCCCCGGCCCTGATCTTGGCATAAGCATCGGCACCGGACGCGATGCCGCCGACGCCGATCAGCGGCACGCGGCCGTTGGTGGCTTTGTAAAAGTCGGATATGACCCTGGTCGAGATCGGCGCCAGCGGTCTGCCGCTGAGCCCGCCGGTTTCGTCGCGGTGTATATTCTTAAGACCCATCGGCCGGGTGATCGTGGTGTTGGTCGCGATCAGGCCGTCGACGGCGTCACCCATGGCGACGGCGGCGATGTCGGCGATATCGGCGTCGGTCAGATCGGGCGCGACCTTGACCAGAAGCGGCGGCGGGTTGTCCGGGACCGCCGCATCGAGGGCGCTTCGGACCCGTGCGATCAGTCCTTCCAGCTCGGCCCGGTCCTGCAGGGCGCGCAGCCCGGGCGTGTTCGGGCTCGAGACATTGACGACGATGTAATCGGCGAAGCCGGAAAGCTTTTCGATGCCGCTCACGTAATCCGCCGCCGCGTCCTCGGTTTCCTTGTTCTTGCCGAGATTGACGCCGATCACGCCGAGCGCGCGCGACGCCGGCAGCCGCGACAGCATCTCCGCCGCGTGCTCAGCGCCTTTGGAATTGAAGCCCATGCGGTTGATCACGGCGGCGTCTTCATCGAGGCGGAACAGTCTGGGTTTCGGGTTGCCGGGTTGCGGGCGCGGCGTGACGGAGCCGATCTCGACAAAGCCGAAGCCGAGCGCCAACGCCTGCATGGGGACGGCGGCGTCCTTGTCGAAACCGGCGGCGAGGCCGAGCGGGTTTCTGAACGTGCGGCCCCAAAGCTCGGTTTCCAGCACCGGGTCGGCATAGGGCGCACCCGACACCAGCCGCTTCGAGAGAGCCCACAGCGCCAGATTGTGCGCGCTTTCCGGGCTCAGGTGACGGACCAGCGGCCAGCTCAGGCTGTACGCGTCCACGCTCAGGCGTCCCCGTCCATCTCGGGCGGCGGAAACCCTTCCGGGAAGACGTGAATGCCTTCCGCGTCGAGCGGCAGCGGCGTGGTCTCGATCACGGCATCGATATCGAGCGGACCGTAAAGGTGCGGGAACAACTGCCCGCCCCGGGACGGTTCCCACTTCAGCGCCGCGCCGAGGGATTTGGCGTCGACGGCCAGCAGCAGAATGCCGTCCTGGCCGCGGCGGTGTTTCGCCGCCGAGGTCCACACCTGATCCTTGCTCGAGAAATGAATGAAGCCGTCGGCCCTGTCCTGGCTGGAGCCGGGATAGCTGCCGCTTTCCAGCGCCTGAACCCATTCATCGGCCCGGCACATGTGGTAGATGACATCGTCGCTCATGGCGGGCAAAGTAGCCCATCATCCGTATGCAGTAAAATACGGATACACTGTGCCGGGGAGAGAAAATGAGCGCACGCAGCCTCGATATCGATGAAAAACTTTACCGCTATATGCTCGATGTCGGCATTCGCGAGGCGGCGATTTTGGCCGAACTGCGCGCCGAGACCGCCGGTCACGAATGGGCGATCATGCAGATCTCGCCCGAGCAGGGGCAGCTCATGCAGATGCTGGTGCGCATGCTGGGCGCGAAAAACTGTATCGAGATCGGCACCTTTACCGGCTATTCGGCGCTCGCCGTGGCGCTGGCGTTGCCGGGCGACGGCAAACTGGTCGCCTGTGACATTTCGACCGAGTTTACCGACATCGGCGTGCCGTTCTGGGAGAAGGCAGGGGTTGCGGACAAGATCGACCTGCGCATTGCACCGGCGGCGGAAAGTCTGGATGCGATGATTGATGCGGGCGAGGGCGGGGCTTACGACTTCGCCTTCATCGATGCCGACAAGCCCGGCTATCCGGATTATTTCGAGCGCTGCCTGACGCTGCTCAGGCCGGGTGGCGTGATCGCCGTCGACAACGTCTTCATGGGCGGCAATGCGGCCGACCCGGAAACGTCGTCGGAAAACGCCATCGCCATGCGGGGCTTCAACGCGGCGCTCAAGGACGATGCCCGCGTCGAGATTTCGATGGTGCCGATCGGCGACGGCCTGACGCTGGCCCGGAAAGTTTAGATGTTCAAGCACCCCCTCACCTAACCTCTCCCCCTATGAGGGGGAGAGGGATGGGAATGCAGTGCGTTTCGACAGGGTCCCTCTCCCCTGCGAAGCGGGGGAGAGGACAGGTGAGGGGGCTTTTACTTACTTGTCCTGCCAGGTGGCCTTGCGCTTTTCGGCGAAGGCGGCCATGCCTTCGGACTGGTCCTCGGTGGCGAAAGCGGCATGGAACACGCGGCGTTCGAACAGGATGCCCTCGGCCAGCGTCGTTTCATACGAGCGGTTGACCGATTCCTTGACCATCATGCAGGTCGTCTTCGACATGCCGGCGATGGCGGCGGCGGTCTTGAGGGCATCGTCGAGCAGTTCGGCGGCCGCTACGACACGGCTGGCGAGGCCCGAACGTTCGGCTTCGTCGGCGTCCATCATGCGCCCGGTCAGGCACATCTCCATGGCTTTCGACTTGCCGACGAAGCGGGTCAGGCGCTGTGAGCCGCCGGCACCCGGCAGGATGCCGAGCTTGACTTCCGGCTGGCCGAATTTGGCATTGTCGCCGGCGAGGATGAAGTCGCACATCATCGCCAGTTCGCAGCCGCCGCCGAGCGCGAAGCCGTTGACCGCGGCGATTACCGGCTTGCGGCATTTGGCGACGCGTTCCCACGTCGAGATGAAGTTCGACTTGTAGGCATCCATATACGATTTGGACTGCATTTCCTTGATGTCGGCACCGGCGGCGAAGGCCTTCTCGGAACCGGTGATGACGATGCAGCCGATGGCGTCGTCGGCTTCGAAACCGTCGATGGCGTGGCCCAGTTCGTTGATCAGGGCATCGTTCAGCGCGTTCAGCGCATCCGGGCGGTTCAGCGTAATCAGCGCGACGCCGCCGTCCTTGGTTTCGGCGATGATGTTTTGGTAATCCATGGGAAACTCCTCAATATCGGAAAAATTCGGGGCGCGCGGGCGCAGACGCGCAGCCCCCCGGTTTTGGCACACCGGGGCCGGAAGGAAAAGCAATTGTTCGCAGGTGCGAAAGAAGCCGCGCCAGTGCAGCCGCCGCCTCAGGCTTACTGCTTGGCGTATTTCATGCAGTCGCGATACGCATTTGCGGCATGCCCGAGGTGGGTTTCCTCGATCTCCCACGTCTGATCGATCATGGCGTTGATGCTGGCCGCTACGTCGTCGTCGGTGGTGTAGCGCAACTCGCGGTTCAACTCGTCGAGGGAGCGCTGCCGGTTGCTTTCGATCTCCGCCAGCATGGCGGCGTAATCGGCTTCGCATTCGGCCGGTGTGATCTTCGCCAGGGCCGGCGGTGCGCCGACGCAGACGAGAATGAAAGCAAGGCCGGCGGCCGAAAGCAGGGACCGCACGGGCGGCTGTTTGATGTGCTTGTTTTTCATGCGCCACAGGGAAGCTGACGCAACGCCAATCGTCAATTCAAATTCTGCGCGGATCACGTTAAACTAACCGCATGAGATCCTTTGCCGTGACCGCGACCCTGATTTTGCCGCTCGCCCTTGCAGCGGCCTTAACGCCACGCGCGGCGCAGGCCGACACGCTGGCCGACTGCGGCCGGTTTTTCCTGAAATTGAATGCCGTGACGAAGCAGATGACCTGTGTCGGCGGCAAGCGGAAACGCCAGCAGCGCGGCGCCTCGGCATCGTCCATCGCCCAGGACCTGCAACGCAGCCTGCGCAGCCTGCAAGGCATCGTCAATCAGGCCGAGCAGCTTCTGAAGGGCGAGGACCTGACCCAGTCCGTGGAGCAACGCGTGCGGGCGCTGCTCAATGAGGCCCGAGACCGCACCCGCGAGGTGCAGCAGAAAGGCCGGGAACTGGCGCAGGCGCAACGCACCCGCACCCAGGAGCTGGCTTCCGAACAGCGCCAGGTGACGCAGGCGCAGGTGCAGCTGGCGCGCGAGCTGGAACAGAAACAGCAGGCCCTGACGCAGCAATTGCTGGCCGAACAGCGCTCGCGCACGCAGGAACTGCAACGCCGTCCGTCGACGGGGCAGTAACAGGCCGTCTCGAAGGATGAGGACCTTTAGGAAACACCTCATGCTGAGGAGGCCCGGACTTGATCCGGGGCGTCTCGAAGCATGTGTTAACTGGAATCAGCCACCCGTCATCGACATGTGACGGCCGACGGCGGGTTTGGCGTCGCGGCGGTCGATGATGAAATCGTGGCCCTTGGGCTTGCGGCCGATGGCCTCGTCAATCGCGGCATCCAGCAAAGCGTCGTCGTCGCTGGCGCGGAGCGGCTTCCTTAAGTCCGCCGCGTCGTCCTGTCCCAGGCACATGTACAGCGTGCCGGTGCAGGTCAGGCGTACCCGGTTGCAGCTTTCGCAGAAGTTATGCGTCAGCGGCGTGATGAAGCCGAGCTTGCTGCCGGTTTCCTTGATTTCGGTGTAGCGCGCCGGACCGCCGGTGCGGTAGGGGATGTCCGTCAGCGTCCAGCGCTTTTCCAGATCGCGGCGGACTTCGGACAGCGGCAGATATTGATCGACACGGTCCTCGCCGATCTCGCCCAGCGGCATGGTTTCGATCAACGTCAGATCGAAGGCGTTTTCGCCGCACCAGCGGATCATGTCGTCGAACTCGTCGGCGTTCAGATGCTTCAGCGCGACGGCGTTGATCTTGACCTGAAGACCGGCTTTCTTGGCCGCCGCCAGACCGCCCATGACCTTTTCCAGATCGCCCCAGCGGGTTGCTTCGCGGAACTTCGCCGGGTCCAGCGTGTCGACGGAAACGTTGATGCGCCGCACGCCTGCGGCCATCAGGTCGTCGGCATAGCGGGCCAGCTGGCTGCCGTTGGTGGTCAGGGTCAGTTCGTCCAGCGCACCGGTATGGATGTGTTTCCCGAGATTGTCGATCAGCGTCATGATGCCGCGCCGCACTAGCGGTTCGCCGCCGGTCAGGCGCAGTTTGCGCACGCCCTTGCGGATGAAGGCACCGCACAGGCGCTCCAGTTCCTCGAGCGAGAGCACGTCCTTTTTCGGCAGGAACGTCATGTCCTCGGCCATGCAATAGACGCAGCGGAAATCGCAACGGTCCGTGACCGACACGCGCAGATAGCTGACGTGACGCCCGAACGGGTCGATCATCGGCGTTTCGATGCTTTTCGTGGTCGCGGTACCGTCCAAGAGTTTCTCGTCCTCTTCGTTACATCTCGAATATAAGCCTGTTGTGGGCTTACGTCATCCCCGGGGGCTTAAACCCTGATTTGCCGTCCTGAACTTGCCGCTTCTGGTGCGCCGTCACCCCGGCGAAGGCCGGGGTCCAGTGCAGTTGATGTCCTGGATTCCGGCCTGCGCCGGAATGACGAAATCCATCTCAGGCTTCGCCTTCGGTCATATTTGTTTACCTCAGGCTTCGCCCTCCGTCAGGCCCTTCTTGATCATATCCTGTTTTGCCTTTTCGCGCAGGTCGTCGCGTTCGCGCAGGTAGTCGTCGGTGGTGCGCGGGATCGGCACGGTGCCGTGCGCCAGCGGGTTGCCGTCTTCCGTCGTCATCTGCACGACGCGGCAGTCCTCGCACATCTTCAGCCGCTCCAGTTTGCCCGGCCCCTGGAACATGGCGTGATCCTTGAGCTTGTCGATGGTGCGCTGCATGGAGGCGTGCGTCGCGAACGGCTTGCCGCAGCGGATACACAGGAACGGCTGCTCTTCCTTGACCACCTGCGGGCTGCGCGCTTCTTCACGGAAGCTGAGGCGCGGCTCAAGCGTGATGACGTTTTCCGGACACGTGTTCTTGCATAGCCCGCACTGCACGCAGGCGTCCTCGGCGAAGTTAAGCTGCGGCAGGTTTTCGTTGTCCTTGAGCGCGCCGGTCGGACATGCGCCGACGCACGAAAGACACAGCGTGCAGCCGTCCACATCCACCTTGACGGCACCAAAGGGCGCGCCGGCGGGCAGCGCGATCTCGTCGACCTTGTTCGGCGCTTTTCTGTGCAGCGCATCCAGCGACAGCCTGAGTACCGAGCGCTTGCGCCCGACACCGGCGACATCGCCGGCGGGGATCGCGTCCGGTATCTCGGTTCCGTAAAGCGCGGCGTCGAGCTGGTCCGGATCGTCCGGTTCGAGCAGACGCACGCGGCCTGCGCCGTAGCCGAGACCTTCCGTCACCGCATCGGCGATGGTGATGGTCTCTAACAGCGTGTCGCGGTCTTCGCGCTTTTTCGGCGGTAAAAGATAACAGACCTCAGAACAGCCGAGCGCCAGTGCCAGGGTGATGCTTTCAAGGCCGATCTGCGTCACCTGATTGACGGCGAACGGCAGAACGTTGCCGGGCAGGCCGCGGCCGTGGCGGGCGGAAAGCGCGATGACGTCGCGCCCGAACGCGGCGTCGTGGATCAAGAGCACCGGCTTGGCGCCGCCGGCTTTGGTATAGGTGCCGATCAGCGCGCGCAGGCGCTCCGAAACGCCGTCACCGGCGGGCAGGCTGTACTTCGCCGCACCGGTCGGGCAGACCACGGCGCACAACCCGCAGCCGGCGCAGATGTAGGGGTCGTACTTGACGGTGTCGCCGTTCGGCTCGATGGCGCCGGTCGGGCAGATGTCGAGGCATTTAGAGCAGCCGGTGATGCGGCTTCTGGAATGCGCGCAGATGCCGGCGTCGTAATCGACGTAACGCGGCTTTTCGAACTCGCCGACCATGTCGCTCAGCGTGAACAGCGCTTCCATCACGGCGGCCGGGCTTTTCGGATCGACGTGGAAATAGCCGTCGCGTTTGTCGGCGGCACTGAACAGCGGCGCATCGCCCCTGAGATCGAGGATCAGATCGCAGGTCGAACTGCCGGCTTCGCCGACGCCGGTGAATTCCAGCTTTTCACGGGATGACGGCGCGGTGGCGCGGAAATTCTCGACGCCGATCTCGAACGCGCCGAGATGCCCTTTGGCGCTGGTGACGGTGCCGATGAAAACCGGCATGTCCATGACGTCGGGCGGGCTGGCGACGGCGCCGCCGGCCAGGATCACGGTCACATCCATGCGTGTGCTCAGCTTGCGTGCCGCCTCGATGGCGATGTCGTCACGGCCCAGCACCAGAACGATGCCCGTCGAAATCATGCTGACGGACCGCGCTTCCTTGAGGTCCAGGGCGGCTTCCTTGATCAGCGCCACCATTTTCGCTGTGACGTTCCTGTCGGCCTTTTTGGCGCGCCCGGCTTCGGACCAGCCGGCCATTTCGCGGATGTTGAGGAAGTCGGCTTCCGGCGCGTCGTCGCCCAGTTCTTCGAGGGCGTCGAGAAACAGCGGCGCTTCCTGGGTACAGGCGACGAGGATCTTGTCGGCGTTTCTGGCGTCGTCGGTAAAGCGGTTCAGCTCGACCCGGCACAGGTGGCGCGCCGGGCGCAACGCGCCGTCACCGCCCAGACCCTTGGCCAGGGCGTCGGCATCGATGGTCATCGTATCTTCGCACGAACAGACGAAGACGTCCTTGCCGTTGAGCTTCATGGTAATACATTCCCTCCCAGGCTCGCCGAAAAGCGTCCGGTCCTGTATATGACGATCCGCCTGCTTGTTTTCAATTTCAGGCGTTATCGATACCGGGGCTGTCGTTTCGGCATTACATAACGCATATTGTCTGTAAATAAAGACATATCAATTTTAAGGGTTTAAGCGATGCCAGCGGAACGCGGGGTGGAACCGGCATGAAAGACCTGATGACGACGAAGGAAGTCGCCGACTACCTGCGGCTCAAGGAGCGCAAGGTCTACGATCTTGTCGGCGCCGGGGAAATCCCGTGCACCCGCGTGACCGGCAAATGGCTGTTCCCGAAGCACTTGATCGATATCTGGCTGGCGCGCTCGTCGACGTTCCCGAAGATCGCCGCTTCCCACGCGACGCCGCCGCCGCCGGTGATCGTCGGCTCGCACGATCCGCTGCTCGAATGGGCGGTGCGCACGTCGGGGTGCGAGCTGGCGCTGATGGCGGGCGGCAGCCTCGATGGCGTGCAGCGCTTTTCCAGGGGCGAGGCGGTGGCCTGCGGCATGCATGTGCTCGACCTGAGCGACGGCGGCTATAACGTCGGCCCGGCCAGCGAAGCCACCGTCGGGTTGGATTGCGTGTTGGTCGAATGGGCCTGGCGCGAGCAGGGCCTGATCGTCGCCGCCGGTAATCCGATGCGGGTGCGCGGACTGGCCGAGGCTGCGGCCGCCAACGCCAGATTCGTGATCCGCGAAATCGGCGCCGGCTCGCGCGTGCTGTTCCAGTATCTGGTCTCGGAAGCCGGGCTCGATTTCGATGTGCTGGATATCGCCGATGTCGAAGCGCACTCCGAAACCGATGTCGGGCTGGCGATCGTCGAAGGCCGCGCCGACGCGGGGCTCGGGATTCGCGCAGCGGCGCATCAGTACGGTCTCGATTTCATCCCCCTGCACCGCGAACGCTACGATCTGATGATCCGCCGCCGTGATTATTTCCAGGCCCCCCTGCAGCGCCTGCGGGCGTTCTGCGAAACCGCGGAATTCAAGGCCCGCGCCGAAGAAATGGCGGGGTACGATATTTCCGGTATGGGCACCGTTCACTACAACGCGCCCTGATATCCGGCCCCGCGTCACGAATAGCGCTTGACGATTCCCCGCCCGCACCCGAACTGTTGCGGCATGGAGGGCGCAATGACGTCGACGAAGATGACCGCGAAAATGACCGAGCAAGAATTCATGGACGCCGCCGCCAGGGGCGACGACGAAGCCGTCCGCGCCGGGCTGGAACAGGGCCTCAAGGCAGACACCACGGACCAGTACGGCAACACCGCGCTGATGATGGCCTGCGCGCGCGCCCAGTCAGGGGTCTGCAAGACCCTCCTTGAAGCCGGCGCCAGCGCCGATCACAAGAACAAGTACGGCCTTGGGCCGCGCAACTGGATCAGCTGGGCCGAAAACGACAGCACCATTCGCAATATGCTGGGCTGACGCCCAAACTCAACAAACCTCGAAGCAGTAAACCCGGCTCGGCAGATGATCGCCGAGCGGCGCCGAATTGTAGATCCCGGTTTCATCGACATATCGCCACAGGCCCGCGTCCTCCAGCGCCTTGCGCTTGGGATCGAACAGGCCGTCAAGATAGGTCCGGGCCACGGAAAAAACGATCCGCGCACCGGGTTTGGACGCACGGATCAGCTCGTCGAGACCGTCCAGCGGGGCGTGGCCCTGCGTGAACACGCCGGAACTGACAACGCCGCCGAAGGTGTCGTCGCCGAAATCCAGCGGCTCGCCCAGATACATGTGATGCAGGTTGCGGTAATGACCTTTCTGCCCGGCGATTTTCAGCATGCCGGGCGACGCATCGAGGCCGATGATGTCGTCATGGCCGAGCGCCTGCATGATTTCGCTCATGATCCCGGTGCCGCACCCGGCGTCGAGGATCGGCGTCGCATCGCCGGGGATATACCGGCTGGCCAGCGAGGTGACCATCGCCGGGTGCGTGTAGCCGATGCTTTTCATGTGATCTTCGTACTCTTCCGACCAGTCGTCATAGGCATCGGCGAGTTCGTCGGTATTCGTGGCGGCGTAGGCCTTGTGAAGTTTTGCGGTCTCTTTTCCGGGTTTGTCTTCGGGCATTTGTCTCTCTTTCAGTTTCGGATGTCACCCGAACCCTAGCACACCATGCCGGAAAGTCCCGCCCGGGGCCGGAACGGCGGGCCCGGACAGCCAACATTCCCTTGCCATTCCGGGTCCGAGCGCAAATGTTTATGCCGACAATAACGAAAAGCGAGGAGACGTTTATGCCTGCCTACATGATCGCTCAGGTCGATGTGAGTGACCCGGAAAAATTCGAGGCCTATCGCGCGCTGGTACCGGACACGCTGAAAAAGTACGGCGGCAAGTACATCGTGCGCGGCGGCGAGACGGCGGTGCTGGAAGGCGAGATGCCGTTTCCGCGCATCGTGGTTATCGAATTTCCGGACCTGGACGCCATCCGCCGCTGGCATGCGTCCGAAGAATACGCCGGACCGCTGGCCCTGCGTCAGGCATCCGCCGACAGTGTGCTGATCGGGGTGGAGGGTTACGATGCCTGATATCGTCAAACTCGGCCGCGACATATGGCAGGCCCGCAAATCCGGCACCCTGTTGCCGCGCAGCGCCGTTGCCGGCACGGCTGAACGGAACGTTTCCTATCAGGTGCAGGCCGCCGCCGCCGACGCATCGGGGCTGACCCGCGCCGGATGGAAGGTCGCCGCGACCAGCGACATGGCGCAGGACCTGCTGGGCATGGACGGTCCGTCGATCGGTCCGGTTTTCGCCGAACACCTCTACAAATCCGGTGACACGCTGGTGGCCCGGCCCGAGCACGGCGCCGCCATCGAATGCGAGATCGCTTTCGAGATGGCCGAGGATCTGGACGATGCGCGGATCACCTCGATCAACGACCTGCTGGACGCAACGAAGCGTGCCCTGATTGCCGTCGAAGTGGTCGGCTGCCGTTTCGAGGGCGGCTTCAAGGGCGCCGGCATTTCCGTCTGCATCAGCGATTTCTCGTTCAATGCGGCGCTTGTTTGCGGCCCGGAAATCGACGGCTGGCGCGATATGGATATGGCCGGCGTCGGCGCGGCGATCACGCTCAACGGTGAACCCGGCAATGCCGGGACCGGCGCCGCGGTGCTCGGGAATCCTTTGCTGGCTTTGCAATGGGCAGCGACGGAAGCGCAATCGATCGGACTGCCGTTCCGCAAGGGGGATATCATCACCACCGGCACCATGACCGGGGTTACCCCCGTCAAGCCGGGCGACGAGGTGCTGTGCGATTTCGGCCCGTGCGGACAGATTTCGATTTCGTTCACGTCTTGAACCAAGCGCCGGGAGAGGGCCAGGCGGGGGACAAGGAGAAGGACCGATACATGAGCGTTGAAAAAACGGAAGTTCTCGTCGTCGGCGGCGGTCAGGCCGGGGTCGCCATGAGCGAGCATCTGGGCAGCCTGGGGATTCCGCATCTGGTGCTGGAAAGGGGCCGGATCGCCGAGCGCTGGCGCTCGGAACGCTGGGATTCGCTGGTCGCCAACGGGCCGGCCTGGCACGACCGTTTTCCGGGCATGGAATTCGCCGAAACCGGCCCCGACGGATTTCCGCCCAAGGAAGAAGTCGCGGATTATTTCGTCCGTTATGCAGAAAAGATCGCGGCCCCGATCCGCTGCGGTGTCGAGGTCGGGGAAGTCCGCCGGCACGAGGGGCGGCCCGGCTTTCACGTCGAAACGTCTGCGGGCGCGATCGACGCCACCTATGTGGTTGCCGCCACCGGCCCGTTTCAGAATCCGGTGATCCCGGCGGTTGTTCCGGAAGATGCGGGTGTCGTGCAGATCCATTCCAGCGCGTACCGCAACCCCGCGCAATTACCCGACGGGGCCGTCATGGTGATCGGCGCGGGATCATCGGGGACACAGATCGCCGACGAGCTTTTGCGCGCGGGCCGGCGGGTCTATCTTTCGGTCGGGCCGCACGACCGGCCGCCGCGCAGCTACCGGGGCCGCGATTTCGTTTGGTGGCTTGGTGTGCTCGGCAAGTGGGACATGGAAACCCCGAAGGCCGGTACGGAACATGTGACGATTGCGGTCAGCGGTGCGCATGGCGGCGAAACCATCGATTTCCGGCGGCTGGCCGAGGCGGGGATGACGCTGGTCGGGCGGACGGAGTCCTTCAACGATGGCGTGTTGAGCTTCGCCGCCGACCTGGCCCGCAACATCAATGCCGGCGACGCCAACTATTTGTCGGTGCTCGACGAAGCCGACGCCTATATCGCGCGCAACGATCTCGACCTGCCCGAAGAGCCCGAAGCGCGGCTGATCGGCCCGGACCCGGCGTGCGTCAGCGATCCCATCCTTACCCTCGATCTGGCCGGGGCGGGTGTCGCGTCGATTGTCTGGGCGACCGGCTTCAGCAGCGATTTCAGTTGGCTCAAGGTCGATGCCTTCGATGCCGAAGGCCGGCCGCAACATCAGCGTGGCGTGTCATCGGAGCCCGGCGTCTATTTCCTCGGCCTGCCGTGGCTCAGCCAGCGCGGCTCGTCGTTCATCTGGGGCGTGTGGCACGACGCCAAGCACATCGCCGATCACATTTCCATCCAGCGCGGCTATCTGGCTTACAGTCCGTCCGGCGAAAGCTGACCCCTCTCCCCAGGGAGAGGGAGATATGTGCCCTTCCCCTCTCCCTTGGGAGAGGGTGGCGCGCAGCGCCGGGAGAGGGGCAAGGAGAGGGGCGTAAAAAAAACCTCCCCCACCGAAGTGGGGGAGGCAGTTGAATGAAGGGGAAGCCCCTTCAAGGGATCGTTTAAGATTCTGATTTATGCGCCAGGCTGGGCGTTGGCGAAGAACGCCTGGTTGCCGAGAATCTTGTATTCGTTGATCAGGCCCTGGCCTTCCTTGCCGATGACCCAGTCGATGAACGTCTGGCCGAGTTCGGTTTTGACGTGCGGGTGTTTCTTCGGGTTGACCAGAATGATGCCGTACTGGTTGAACAGCACCGGGTCGCCTTCGAGCACGATCGTAAGGTCGCCCTTGTTCTTGAACTTGAGCCACGTCGCGCGGTCGGTCAGCGAATAGGCGTTCATGCCGGACGCCACGTTCAGCGTCGCGCCCATGCCGGAACCGGTGGCGCTGTACCATTTGTTTCCCGCACCCGTCGGATCGATGCCGGCGCCTTTCCACAGCTCCAGCTCTTTCTTGTTGGTGCCCGAGTTGTCGCCGCGCGATGCGAACGGAGACTTGGCGGCGGCGATTTTCTTGAGTCCGTCGGCGGCCGTCTTCGTACCCTTGACGCCGGCCGGGTCGGACTTCGGACCGACCATGACGAAGTCGTTGTACATCACGTCGGTGCGCTTCACGCCGAAGCCTTTCTTGACGAATTTAAGTTCCGACGGCTTGTGGTGCACGAACAGCACATCGGCGTCGCCGTTCATCGCCAGCTTGATCGCCTTGCCGGTGCCGACCGCGACGACGCGGACTTCAATGCCGGTTTTCTCGGTGAATTTCGGCAACAGGAAATCGAACAGGCCGGAATTGGCGGTCGAGGTCGTGGATGCGACCGTGATGTACTTGTCGGCGGCCACGGCCTGTGAGGTCGGGGCGGTCGCGAAGCTCAGCGCCATCAGCGCTGCGGCCAGCAGTGTCTTCAGTTTGAACATTGTTATCTCCCTAAACTGTTCATGCGTTTGTTTTCTGCAGTTACCATCTCAACTCACCTTTGAGGAACGCGGCGGCCTCGCCGCTTTCGGGTGACTTGAAGAATGCCTCGGCGGGGGTCTTTTCGAGCAGACGCCCCTTGTAGATAAACAGCACCTCATCGGCATGGCGGCGCGCCTGACCGAGGTCATGGGTGGTCAGGACGATGCGCGTGCCTTCGTCGTGCATGGTGTCGATGATGTTCTCGATGGCGTGCGTCGCGGCGGGGTCAAGGCTGGCCGTCGGCTCGTCGAGGAACAGCACTTCCGGCTTCGTCGCCCAGGCACGGGCCAGCGCCAGTTTCTGTTGCTCGCCGCCGGACAGATGCCGGGCCGGGCTTTGCGCGAATTGGCCGAGGCCGGTGCGGCTCAGTACGTTTTCGATGATCGGCGCACGGTCGGACCGGGCGACACCGTGCAGTTTGAGCGCATAGTCGATGTTCTGGGTCACGGTGCGGCGCAGCAGGACCGGGCGCTGGAAAACCATCGCCTGTTTGCGGGCCGGATTTTCATGAGCGGCGCCGAGCCAGGTGATTTTTCCGGAAGCCGGCTGGAGAAGTCCGTGGCAGAGTCTGAGCAGCAACGACTTGCCGGCGCCGTTGGGGCCGAGGATGGCGGTCCGGGGACCGGCTTCGAGGAAGAACGAGATGTCGTCGATCAGCCGCCGTCCGCCGGCATTGAAGCACAGCGCTTCGACGTGAAGCGGCAGAATGTTGGCGCCGTTTGCCGGGGAGATCGCGTCCGTTGACCTGTCGATGGTGTCTGGAAGGGCGTTGTTCATGGCCGTGCTCATGCCCAGGCCGCTTCGGCGCGCTGCTTGACGGCATAGGTCGCGGCGTTGATCGCCAGCGACAGTGAAATCAGCACGATGCCGAGGCCGAGCGCCAGCGCCAGATCGCCCTTCGAGACCTCGAGCGCGATGGCCGTCGTCATGGTTCGCGTTACGTGATCGATGTTGCCGCCGACGATCATCACCGCACCGACTTCCGCCGAGGCGCGGCCGAACCCGGCGAGGACGGCGGTGACAAGTGTGAACCGGGCGTCGTACAGCAGCGCCGGAATGGCACCGGCGGGACTGGCGCCGAGTGAGCGAAGCTGCTCGGAATATTCGACCCACAGATCGGCGACGACCTGGCGGGTGAGCGCGGCGACGATCGGCGTCACCAGGATCGCCTGCGCCGCGACCATTGCTGCCGGTGTGAATAAAAGCCCGAGCACGCCGAGCGGCCCCGAGCGCGACAGCAGAAGATAGACGACAAGACCGACGACGACCGGCGGCAGACCCATCAGGGCATTCAGGAAAACCACGAAGCCGTTACGGCCGGGAAATTTGAACAGCGCCAGAGCGGCGCCGAGCGGCAGACCGATGACGACGGACAGGGCAACCGCCGACAGGCTGACCTGCATCGACAGAGCGACGATTTCGATCAGTTTGTCGTCAAACGCGAGCAGCAGTTGAAGCGCTGTCGCAAAGGCTGCGGAGATGTCGTTCATGCTTCCCGGACCGGCTTTCCGTCAAATTCCCAAAAATGCGTCTTTTGCGCCTAATTTCGTTAACGGCGGAGCCTAACTCGGGAAAATATGCATATCAATGCATAAATATGCAGGATTGAAGGTGCCGGGGCGTGGTTTTTATTATCGTGGCTTGATCTTGGCCCACTTGCCCAAGATGATCGCGTTACCAAATAAGACGCTGAGCATGGTATGTGGCATGCCAAACCGGCGCGATTAGGGAGGAGAGATTTCGGTGGCACGTCCAGGCGACGATATTTCCGGCATGGATGAATTCCTGATCCGCCCAGATCCGGCCGATCCGAAACTAACCGAACGCGTGCAGGGGATCGATCAGGACGGCAAGACGGTTGCAACATCGGTGACGGTGGAACGCCCGCTGACGCTGTTCCTCAACGGCCGCGAGATCGTCACCATGATGACCATCTGCGATCATCCCGACTACCTCGCCGTCGGCTATCTTTTGAACCAGAACATGCTGCGCGCCGACGATGAAGTGACCGCCATCGACTATGACGAAGAGATCGAAACCGTCGTCGTGCGGACCGCGCGTGAAACCGACTACGAAGAGAAACTGAAGAAGAAAACCCTGACGTCGGGCTGTGCGCAGGGCACGGTTTTCGGCGACGTCATGGAGAAGTTCGAGACCGCGAAACTGAACCCCGACGCGATTTTGAAAACCTCCTGGTTGTATGCCCTGACGAAGAAAATCAACACCACGCCGAGCCTCTATCTGGAGGCCGGGGCGATCCACGGATGTGTTCTCTGCCATGAAGACAAGCCATTGATTTATATGGAAGATGTCGGCCGCCACAACGCCGTCGACAAGATCGCCGGCTACATGTTTCTGAACGGCATTTCGGGCGAGGACAAGATCTTCTACACGACCGGGCGGCTGACGTCGGAGATGGTCATCAAGACCGTGCAGATGGGCATGCCGATCCTGTGTTCGCGCTCGGGCTTTACAGCATGGGGCGTCGAGCTGGCGCGTCAGGTCGGGCTGACCCTGATCGGCCGCGCGCGCGGCAAACGCTTCATTGCGCTGGCCGGCGAGGGCCGCATCGAATTCGATATCGATGCGTCGGCCATCGAGGACGAACCGAAAGACATGAACCGCAAGGGAGCGGCTGCGGAATGAACGCGCCTGAAGCCACCGCGAAGCCGATCGTCGGCGTGCTGCTTGCAGGCGGCCTGGCCCGGCGCATGGGCGGCGGCGACAAGCCGATGCGGGCACTTGGCGGCAAGCCGATCCTGGACCGCGTCATCGACCGTGTGAAGCCGCAGGTACATCACCTGATCCTCAACGCCAACGGCGATCCGGCGCGGTTCCAGCAATACGGCCTGCCGGTTGTCGCCGACGTCATCGAAGGCCATCAGGGACCGCTGGCGGGCATCCTGACGGCGCTCGACTGGGCGGCGGAAAACGTCCCCGAGGCCGACTACGTGGTCAGCTTCGCAACCGATGCGCCGTTCCTGCCGCACGATCTGGTGGCCCGGCTGATGGCCCCGGTGAGCGCGGGGCAGACGCCTTTGTCCTGTGCCATTAGCGGGGATCGCACGCATCCGGTTTTCGCCGTCTGGCCGGTCGCGCTGAGAGACGAACTGCGCCGCGCCATGATCGACGAAGAGATGCGCAAGATCGATCTGTGGACCGACCGCATCGGCATCACGCATGTCCCGTTCGAGACCGAGCCCGTCGATCCGTTCTTCAACGTCAACCGTCCGGAGAATCTGGAAGAAGCGGAACGTCTTCTCGCCGTCGAGGAAGCGGCGGCCCCGGAAAAGCACGAAATCATTCCGCTTGGCGTGGTCATCGAGCGCCGTGACAGCGATAGCCGCTGGCAGGATTACACCTACCAGCCGGTCGCCGTCTTTCCCGGTGCGCCGGCGAAGGACCCGCACGACGAATGGGTGCAGCTCCGCGAGGGGGACGGCTGGGTGCACTTTCACGCCGCGACCATGCCGTTGGAGCTGTTTCGGGGCGAGACGGAGGGCTATCGGGTCAATCTCTCGAACGATCCGCCGCATATATACATCGTCCTCAACCCTGCCGAGGAAGCAGACGATCCGGAAATGCTGGTGCACTTGGTGACGGCTTGCCCCTACGAGGCGGAAAGCTATACCGAAGACACCGATCAGATGGTCGAAGGGGTTGTGATGCCGCCTGAAATCGCGGCCTGGGTGAAGACCTTCTGCGACACGCATCACAAGGATGTGCCGTTCAAGAAACGTAAGCGCAAACCCTACGATCCGCGCAAGGGTGACTTCCAGCAAGGACGTCGCAATGGGGGTGGCAGTGGCTGAAGGACGTTTGAGCCGCTGGTCGCGCCTCAAGGCCAAGGGTGGTGCCGATGCCATCGAAGAAACGCAGGTGCAGTCGGAAAAAGCCCGCAGCAAAACTGCGGCGGCCGAACCCGCTGATCCGTTTGCCACGCTTCCGGGCGGTGCGCGGTCACGACATTTCGTGCCGGCTATGGTGCCTCTGGCCCCTGATCCTGAGGACGGCGATGACCGCCTGACGCGTGGGGTCGGATACCTGCCGGCGGACGAAGACACGGACGGAGAAGCAGACCAGGATGCCGTTGCCGCGGCGATGGAAGACGACACACTGTTTGCCGGCATAGACGAAGAGGACATGAGCGACGAGGAACGCGAGACCGTCGCTGCGTTGGCGCCATTGGATTCTCTCGATAAGGATTCGGACTTTACCCCGTTCCTGCGTAAAGGGGTGCCGGAATTCATGAAGCGCCGGGCGCTCAGGGTTATGTGGCGAATCAATCCGTTCTTCAACGTCCGTGACGGGCTGAACGACTACGATGAGGATTTCAATATCATCGACAGGATCATCGACGGCCTGACCGGGAATTATCAGGTTGGGCGGGGGCATCTGAGCGAAAAAGAACTTCGCGACATGATGCCGGAACAGGCACGGAAGGCGTTCGATGACGACGACGCTGAAGAGGATGCCGCAGAAGGGGCTGAAAACGATGGGGTTTTAAACCAAAAAACTCCGCAAAATGATGAAACGCCTGTGGAAATTGAAGATGACGAAATTGGCGGCAGCGAGGACGATACTGAAAACTGAGCATATATCCATAGTAAATTTATGGCCTTAAGCGACTGAAAGTAATAATTTTTTTCGCAGGTGCACAATCGAATTCGGGGAGAATCCATTTGACACCAACTGGGATGCCACCTGATAATATTAACATTCAGGCTTAGTGGGCGAAGTGTGGGTAATTGTTCGGTTTTGAGCTCACCGCCAATGCATAACAAAGCGTCAAAAATATTCTTTTAAGAACTAGAAAAGTCGCTGTAGCTGGGAAGCACCAAGGGAGAAAAAGTGGCAAAGTCCACAGCTATCAATTCATCGTCTGATTCCAATTTTGCCCCTGGCGCGCCGAGCGTGTCCGAGGACAATCTTATGCGTGCCAATTTTTACGGTTTACTTGCGCGGGTCCTGTCCGCACCGATGGATGACGAAACGCTCGAGATGATGCGTTCTCTCGCCGGTCATGAGGATGATAGTGCACTGGGCGTGGCGATTGCCGCATTCGGAAAGCTTTGCCTCCGTACACCGCGCGTGAAAGCCGAAGAGGAGTTCACCGAGCTGTTTTACGGTGTCGGTGCCGGTGGTGAAATTTCACCATATGCTTCCTTGTATTTAACCGGTCTTGTTTACGACAAGCCATTGGCCGAGTTGCGCGCCGACATGGCACGCCTTGGGATCGCTTCGTCCGAGGATAATTCTGAACCCGAAGACCACATCGCCAGCCTGTGCGAGATGATGCACGGTCTGCTGACCGGTGCACTTGGGGGCGAGGTGGGGTCGGCTGAAGCGAAAGCGTTTTTCGACAAACACCTGGCGCCATGGGCCGGAAAAATGTTCAAGGACCTCGAGGGGGCGCAGGCAGCTGTGCTTTACATGCCGGTAGGGACCATCGGTCGCTTGTTCATGGAGATCGAGCGCGAGGCTTATGAAATGGCGGCTTGAGCTGCCTGGAGTTAAGGGCGGTTGAGCCGCTGATAAAGAGACGGAACGGAGAAGCATTCGCCATCTGGGGGTGTAATCCGGGTCCACAAGACAAGGAAAGAATGGCCATGGTGGCCATCACGTACGTGTCAACTATTGGGAGACAGCTATGAAAAGGACCGAAAAATCGGACACGCTGGCCCGCCGTGATTTTCTGAAAGGGGCAAGTGTTGCCGGTGCTGCCGGTATCGCAACAGCCGCTCTTTCCGGAACCAAAGCGGAAGCAGCATTGCCCGAGGATCGCAAGACGAGCGGTTACCGGGAAACCGAACATGTCATGAAGTACTACGAGCTGAGCCGCTTCTAGGCCTGTACGGGTACTAATGTTTAAATGGTCAACATTGGGAGATAATTAAATGCTCACCAAAAAGAGCAACGGGGTTGCGGGACGCCCCCGTTTGACGAAGGCACTAGCCGGAGTCGTTGGCGGTTCAATGGATCGCCGGACCTTCCTGAAGCGTTCAGGGGTGACAGCTGGCGGTATCGCGTTGGCATCGGCCCTGCCGGCAGGAATGGTCAAAAAAGCCGAAGCGGCCTCTGCCGCCGGTGAAATCCAACAGATCAAATCTGTCTGCACGCACTGCTCCGTCGGCTGCACGGTTATTGCTGAGGTATCCAACGGTGCGTGGATCGGCCAGGAGCCTGGTTTCGACAGCCCGTTCAACCTGGGTGCGCATTGCGCCAAGGGTGCATCGGTGCGTCACCATGCCCATGCGGATCGCCGTTTGAAATATCCGATGAAACTGTCGGGCGGCAAATGGCAGAAGATCAGCTGGGACGATGCCATCAACGAGATCGGCGACAAGATGATGGAGATCCGCAAGACCTCCGGTCCTGACTCGGTTTACTGGCTCGGCTCCGCCAAGTTCAATAACGAGCAGTCGTATCTGTTCCGTAAATTCTATGCGTTCTGGGGCTCCAATAATGGGGATCACCAGGCACGTATCTGTCACTCGACCACGGTCGCCGGTGTTGCCAACACCTGGGGCTACGGTGCGATGACGAACAGCTACAACGACATGCACAACTCGAAAGCCATGTTCCTCATCGGGTCCAACCCGGCCGAGGCGCACCCGGTTGCCGTACAACACATTCTGAAGGCGAAAGAGCAGAACAATGCCGCCCTCATCGTGTGCGATCCGCGTTTCTCGCGGACGGCCGCTCATGCTGACGAATACGTCCGGTTCCGTCCGGGCACGGATGTCGCGCTGATCTGGGGTATCCTGCATCACATCTTTGAAAACGGATGGGAAGACAAGGAATACATCAAGCAGCGTGTCTGGGGCATGGAGCAGATCCGCGCCGAAGTGAAGAAGTGGACGCCCGAAGAGACCGAGCGTGTGACCGGGGTTCCGGGAGCACAGCTTCGCCGGGTCGCGCGGACGCTGGCCAACAACCGTCCGGGTACCATCGTCTGGTGCATGGGCGGCACGCAGCACACCAACGGGAACAATAACACCCGCGCTTACTGCATCCTGATGCTGGCGCTGGGCAACATTGGTACCCAGGGTGGCGGCGCCAACATCTTCCGCGGTCACGACAACGTTCAGGGTGCGACCGATTTCTGCATCCTGTCGCATTCGCTGCCGGGTTACTACGGTCTCGCCAAGGGGTCGTGGAAGCACTGGGCACGTGTTTGGGATGTCGACTACGAGTTCCTTGCCGGTCAGTTCGAGACCGAGAAGATGATGAACTCGAAGGGTATCCCGGTGTCGCGCTGGGTTGATGGCGTCCTCGAAGACAAGGACAAGATCGACCAGACCGACAACCTTCGTGCCATGGTCTACTGGGGGCACGCGGTCAACTCGCAGACCCGACTGCCGGAAATGAAGAAAGCGATGGAAAAGCTGGATCTGATGGTTGTCATCGATCCGGTGCCGACGTTCGCTTCCGTTATTCCGGATCGTCAGGACGGCATCTACGTGTTGCCGGCCGCGACGCAATTCGAAACCCGCGGCTCTGTGACCGCGTCAAACCGCTCTCTGCAGTGGCGCGACAAGGTTGTGGACCCGGTATTCGAAGCGCGTACCGACCATGAAATCATGGCGATGTTCGCGAAGAAGTTCGGCTGGGCCGACAAGTTCTTCAAGAACATCAAAATGGACGACCTCGGCAATGGCCGCCAGGAGCCGAACATCGAAGACACCACCCGCGAGTTCAACAAGGGTATGTGGACGATCGGCTACACCGGCCAGTCGCCGGAGCGCCTGAAAGCGCACATGGCGAACCAGGCAACGTTCGATCGCACCACGCTTCTTGCGAAGGGTGGCCCGGTCAGCGGTGACTACTACGGTCTGCCTTGGCCGTGCTGGGGGACTGCTGACATCAAGCACCCGGGTACGCCGGTTCTTTATGATCCGTCCAAGCCGGTTGCCGAAGGCGGCCTCAACTTCCGCGCCCGTTTCGGTGTGGAACGGAACGGTTCCAACCTGCTTGCCGAAGGCTCGTATCCGGTTGGGAACGAGCTCAAGGACGGCCACCCCGAATTCACCATGGCCATGCTCAAGAAGCTTGGCTGGGATTCGGACCTGACCGATGCGGAAAAAGCGGCCATCGAAAAGGTCGCCGGCGACAAGACCAACTGGAAGACCGACCTTTCGGGCGGTATCCAGCGTGTCGCCATTAAGCACGGCTGCGCACCGTTCGGTAACGCCAAGGCGCGTACCGTGGTGTGGACGTTCCCGGATCCGGTGCCGTTGCACCGCGAGCCGTTGTACACGCCGCGGCGTGACCTTCTGCCGAAGTACGAGACCTATACGGACCGTCAGGCCTATCGCCTGCCGACCAAGTATGCCTCGATCCAGAAGCAGGATTTCTCCGGTGACTTCCCGATCATTCTGACGTCGGGCCGTCTCGTGGAATACGAAGGTGGTGGTGACGAGTCACGCTCCAACCCATGGCTTGCCGAACTGCAGCAGGACATGTTCTGTGAAATCAACCCGATCGATGCCAACAATGCCGGCATCAAGGACGGTACCGACATGTGGGTCGAAAGCCCCGAAGGTGGTCGTGTCAAAGTCAAGGCGCTCGTAACCGAGCGTGTTGCGCCGGGGGTTGTGTTCATGCCGTTCCACTTCGGCGGGCATTGGATGGGTGAATCCCTTCGGAAGAAATATCCGGAAGGCGCCGATCCATATGTGTTGGGTGAAGCTTCCAACATGTGCGGGACGTACGGGTATGACTCGGTGACCCAAATGCAGGAAACCAAAGTCACGCTCTGCCGTGTCAAAACAGCGTGAAATAGGGAGACACAGAAATGGCTAGAATGAAGTTCCTGTGTGACGCAGAACGCTGCATCGAGTGCAACGCCTGTGTCACCGCGTGCAAAAACGAGCACGAGGTTCCCTGGGGCATCAACCGTCGCCGGGTCGTCACGATTAACGACGGCAAACCCGGTGAGCGCTCCATCTCGGTGGCGTGCATGCATTGCTCGGATGCGCCGTGTATCGCGGTATGTCCGGTGGATTGCATCTACCAGACCGAGGAAGGCGTGGTTCTCCACTCCAAGGACCTGTGCATCGGCTGTGGTTATTGCTTCTACGCGTGCCCGTTCGGCGCGCCGCAGTATCCGCAGGCCGGTAACTTCGGATCGCGTGGCAAGATGGACAAATGTACCTTCTGCAACGGTGGTCCGGAAGACGACAACTCGACGGCCGAATTCCAGAAGTACGGCCGTAACCGTCTCGCGGAAGGCAAGCTGCCGATCTGCGCCGAAATGTGCTCGACGAAGGCATTGCTCGGCGGGGATGGCAACATGATCTCCAACATCTACCGCGAGCGTATCGTATCGCGTGGCTTCGGCTCCGGTGCGTGGGGTTGGGGTACGGCTTATCAGTTGAAGGCCGGCTCCTGACCTCTCGGTCTGTCTAAAGGTTAAGGTGGCGGCATCTCTTGAGCGGGATGCCGCCCCTCCTTTAACATCCGAAAATTCCGGCGCGGTCTGCCGGAAATGTAAGAACAAGGAATTACCATGTTCGATTTACGAATTCTGAAAATCTTTGGGGTCGTTTGTTTCTCGCTCGTCGTCCTCGCCGGGTGCCGCCCGGAAGAACAGGGACGGCCGTTGCAATACAAACCGGGCGTCTATCCCGGTAAGATGCCGACTTCTTCACTGAACGAGGACGACCTCGCGCAATTGCGTCAGCGCTCGATATTACAAGGCGGTCAGCAGGCGGCTCTCGGCGGCGGTGGTCCGACCCGGGGCAGCGATGTGCGTGCGCCGCTGGTCGAAAGCGATGCCGACAAGGCGCTGCAGGAGCGCGGCAAATTCCAAGGTGGTAACTGACCCGGGCCAAGGCACGGGCGGCAATCGGAGTTAAGTAAATGACGAAGCTGATGCAAATTATCCGGACCGGCGCTTTTGCGGTATTCGTGACCGCGTTGGTCGGGCTTGGATCCATGACCATGAACGCCGGGCTGGCGCTGGTCACAGATCATTCGGCGCAGGCGCAGCAAAATGGCGATGTGCCGGGCAATACGCTCGGGAACATTTCCGATGCCCAAATGTGGCGCGCGATCAAGGGTGGTGTAAGTGGCACCGTATCCATTCCCGATAAGAAAGCTGCGCAGATGGTGCAGGCCGACGGCGATGCTTGGCGGGCTTTCAAGAACGGCCCGCTCAGCATCTATGGCGCATGGAGCCTTCTGGCTATCCTTATCCTGCTGGTGGTGTTCTTCGCTGTGCGTGGACGCATCAAGATCGATCACGGGTTCGATCCTCAGGGTCGCACAATTGAACGTTTCAACGCGCTTGAGCGCGCCGTGCACTGGCTGACCGCCACCAGTTTTATCGTGCTGGCGTTTACCGGGCTGAACATTCTTTATGGCCGGTATTTCCTTAAACCGGTCATCGGACCGGAAGCTTTTGGCACGCTGACCTATTACGGCAAGCTTGCGCACAATTATATTGCCTTTGCCTTCATGGTCGGCATCGCTTTGATGTTCGTTCTTTGGGTTCGCTACAACATTCCGAAAGGTCGTGATCTGAAATGGCTGGCGATCGGTGGAGGACTGTTTTCCAAAGGCGTTCACCCTGAAGCAGGACGCTTTAATGCCGGACAGAAGATCATCTTCTGGGCAGTTGTGTTGGGCGGTTTCTCGCTGTCGCTGTCAGGCGTGGCGATGATGTGGCCGTTTGAAATCCAGCCCTGGGCCGGGACTTTCGCCTTCATCAACAACTTCGGTGCCGATCTGCCGACGAGTTTCACGCCGTTGCAGGAAGCGCAGATCTCAGTGCTTTGGCATTCCGTCGTGGCGCTGATCATGATTGTCATCGTCATCGCACACATCTACATCGGTTCGGTCGGTATGGAAGGTGCTTTCGATGCCGTCGGTACCGGTCAGGTCGACCTGAACTGGGCCAAAGAGCACCATTCGCTTTGGGTCGAGGAAGAAATGCACAAAGGCTCAGGGCAACAGCAGCCTGCTGAATAACCCGGTTTTCAGAAACGCTAAAGGGCGGTGCCGCGGCACCGCCCTTTTTCTCGTTTCGGCCTGTGTTAAAGGCCTTCGTATCTTTAGTTGAGGCGTGTGTTGGACGTCGAAAAAGCCTGCCCCGACGTCGGGTTCATGTTGTTAAGCACGGCACCGGCCGCGATTGCGATAACAAGGGCGGCAATACTGCCGATAAGTACTGACTTCATGGAAATCACCATATCCTGTTTACGGCACTCCCCATGCCGTGTCAGATAAATGTAACTGAAATAGCCACGATTTCAAGGAGTTGCTGGATTTTAGCAGATGTTTGCGGTTTGCTGAGGATGGTATGCGATATTAACGCGCGTTAGTCTGGAGGCTGTCTGCCAAGCAGGAAACTGGAAAGGAAACGTGATGAGCGAAAATGGCCCGCAAGCGGATGCCGCCCACGAGATGATAGATACGCTCGGGCTGGATGGTTTCTTGCGCCAGATGGGGGATCTTCAGGATAGCCTGGGCAAAGTTGCGGACGGGATCGAAGTATTGGGCAGCAGTGCACAACGCCAGGGTCGGGACACGGAAAATCTAGCGGCACATATACTTGCCATCGAATCGGTTCTCACCGTGATACTTCAACAGATCCCCGTCAACATCGCCGATGTCCGCCGTGAAGCCGAACGCCGTGCACGCAACGCAGGCAATGTGGAAAGCGGTAACCGGAATCTGGTGACATCGTTGGCCGAGGACATCGTCCGGAGAGCTGACGATTAGGTGCCTATTGGTGGTTATTGCTGACTTGGCGAGTCTCATATCCATGCTATCGTTGGCGCGCAGTTCTAAGAAAGTGCTCGTTTTGCAGAGGCGGGAGTAAGAATCCATGAGTGAACAATTGAGGCTCAGCCAGCTCGTATGCTCCAGATTGTGTCACGATCTCGTAGGGGCGGCCGGCGCGGTCAATGCCGGTCTTGAAATTCTCGCCGAGATGGGGGGGCTGGATGACAGCGCCATGGAACTGGCGACGAAAAGCGGCCAGGAACTGACCCGGCGCCTGGGTTTCTTCCGCGTTGCCTTCGGTGCGGGCGGCGCCGGCAAGGGCGGGGCAGAGGTCACGGCGCTGCGTGCCTTGGCGCAAGACTTCCTTGAGGGTTCCAATTCCCGGCTCGAATGGCCCGACTACGGCGATGGTGTCCGTGAAATCGATCCCGTGATGGGCAAGCTTTTGCTGAATCTGATCCTTATCGGGTCCGAATGCCTGCCGAGGGGCGGGACCGTCAGTGTCCAGATCGCCGAGGTCGAAGGCGGCATCGGGCTCGCCGTATCCGCCACCGGTAGTGATGCCGGATTGCGTGAGGATCTGGCGCAGGGGCTGACTCCGGGCAAGTCGATGACGTCGCTCGACAGTCGTTCCATCCACAGTTATCTGACCCAGCTTCTTGTTCTCGAAGCTGGATGCGAGCTTGAAGTCGCGGCAGACCATGACGAGGTCCGTTTCGCCGCTCTCGCCATCGCGGATTGAGCCATCAAACGGGACCGGACAAAAACATGAAGCGTTGTCTTATTGTCGACGATTCCAAGGTCATCCGCATGGTGGCGAGGAAGATCATACAGGAAATCGGCCTCGATACCGAAGAAGCCTCGGATGGTCACGAAGCACTGGAATCCTGTGACAAAACCATACCAGACGCGATCCTCCTGGATTGGCGTTTGCCGGGGATGACCGGTATTGAGCTGCTCCGTGCGCTACGCGGTAAGCCGGGTGGTGAAACTCCCGTTATTATCTTCAGCACCACGGAAGACGATACGGATCACATCAACGAAGCACTGGCTGCCGGGGCCAGCGACTACATCTTGAAACCGTTCGACAGCGAGAGCATCCGCGCGAAGTTCCTGCAACTGGGGCTGGTCGATTAGGGTAAAGAAAAGGGCCGGTCGAACCGGCCCCCGTTAACGAATATCGTTTGGGAATTGCGTTGTTATGCCGTCGCGGTTTGTGCGGCCGGCATGGTTTCCGGATCACGCAGCACGTATCCCCGGCCCCACACCGTTTCGATGTAGTGTTCCCCACCAGTGGCATCGGCCAGTTTCTTTCTGAGTTTGCAGATGAAGACGTCGATGATCTTCAGTTCAGGCTCGTCCATGCCGCCGTACAGGTGGTTAAGGAACATTTCCTTGGTCAGGGTCGTTCCCTTGCGCAGGCTCAATAGCTCAAGAATGCCGTATTCCTTGCCTGTCAGATGCACCGGCTGGCCATCGACTTCGACCATGTGGGTGTCGAGATTTACCGACATCTGCCCGGTATGGATGATCGAATGGGCGTGCCCAGCGGAACGGCGCACGATCGCCTGCACGCGGGCCATCAATTCTGATTTGTCGAAAGGCTTGGTCAGATAGTCGTCGGCACCGATGCCGAGCCCCTTGACCTTCATTTCCGATTCCGTAAGCCCAGACAGGATCAATACTGGCGTCTGGACGCGTGAATCGCGAAGCCGTCTGAGCACTTCCAGCCCATCCATGTCCGGGAGCATCAGATCGAGAATGATGATGTCGTATTCGTAAAGCTTGCCGATCTCCAGACCGTCTTCGCCGAGATCCGTCGCATCGACAACCATGCCTGCCGTTTCCAGCATCAGCTTGACCGTTGCCTGGGTCGTCGGATCGTCTTCCACTAAAAGTACGCGCATTTGTCCCCTCCGGCCCGCTAAAACGCCGCGAATCGCTTTCCGTTAACCATATTACCATTTGCGGAGTCTGCGCCAAACCCTTTACGGGGTTTTTTGTTAACCTTTATGAATCAGCAGCCGAGATGCCCAGAAATCTGCCGTTTTTACTGCGAATCGAGAAATTGGGGATGTGGGAGGTGAGAGTCCTGTTGCGGTGGTCCGCATTAAAAAGCAGGAAATTGCAGAATTAAAGTGGCGTGTAAACTGTATGCGTTAACGTTGTAAGTTCACATTCTGAGGTTAAGTTCGTAACCTGCATGTTCTTGGAAACAGGAGAGACCACATGGAAATCAGTGCCCGCAATGCCCTCAAAGGAACCGTTAGCGAAATCAAACAAGGTGTCGTTACCGATGTGATCAGCATCGATATCGGTGGTGGCAGGACGGTAGTGTCCTCAATTACACGGGATTCCGCCGAACGTCTTGGTCTCGCCGTCGGCAAGGAAGTCACGGCCATTATCAAGGCATCCGACGTGATGCTCGCCGTCGACTGACTTTTCCGCAACCAATCCTTTTCGAACGGTTCTTGTCGCCAGGCAGGGAAAAGATACTGTTTGCGTAGTGTCAGCACACACGCTTCTGTATACAGGATGTGTGTCCAAACGCCCGGCAATATGTTAATACTGCCCGGATCTGAAACGAACTGGGCTTGGGCATGTCTGAAAATAGCAATTCGACCGGGAAATTCGTTCTTGCCGCTGTCATCATTCTCGCCGGCATTGTCCCGGCAGGTTATGTGGCGTTCGATTTTCTACGTAAGGAATTGAGCGGTCATCAGGCGGAAACCCGGTCTGTGGTGATGGAATTGCAAACACAGACGGTCGAGGAGATCCGCGCCAATGCCGCAAAAACGGCAGATGCCCTGAAACAGATTAATCCGGGTGAGAGCACCGCGCTGGCCGAGGATGTGAGCGCGCTTAAACGCGCCACCGAGGAAATCCTCGCCGAACAGAAAACGATCACTGCCGGGCTCAGCAAGCTGCTTGTGGAAGGTGCCGCCAAGCAACAGACCGTTGCTCAGCAGCCCGAAAAAGAGGCAACTTTCAGCGAGTCCGTGTATTTCGCCATCGGCAAGGCGGATGGCGCTTCTGTCGACAAGCAGGTTGCCAAGATCGTTCCTGAGATCAAGAAGCATCTGGGTGTCGGACCCTGTGAAATCGACGTTACCGGGTTCGCCGATACGCTCGGCAATGATCTCAATAATCTCAAGCTGTCCCGTGACCGTGCCGATTATGTCGCGATGCAACTGCGCCGCGCCAAGCTGGAGGTTTACAGTGTCGAGGCATGGGGCGAACGGCGCCTCAAGGTTCACACGTATGACGGCGTCCGAAATGAGAACAACCGCCGCGCCGATGTCGATGTGCATTGCGGCAATAGACCGGCAAAGATCAAAGCGGCCGCATCCTGATCAAGGTGCCCGATCCGATCGGTTCCGTAAAAATCAGCTAACGAATATTTGATTGCTGTCGGGCAACAGAATCCCCTTATAAATATGTAAGCCCGGCAATGAAAAGACCGGAGCGGAAGCTGTATCAAACAGACGTGCAGTCTATGAAAAAGGCCACGCAATCTGGCCATGAAAATTGGGAGGTAACATGTTTAAGGCATTGAATATCCTGCCGGCGGTATCGCTGGCTGTTTTGGCCGTGACCGCTGCGCCTGCGGCACAGGCCGCCGACGTCAAGGTGACGCCTTTGGGCGCCATCGATGGCGAGTTTTGCCCCTTCGACCGGGCCATGATCTTCGAGGATCCGGACGGCACGCGTATTCTTTATGACGCCGGACGAACCGTGGCCGGCCCTGACGATCCCAGACTCGGCAAGATCGACGCTCTGCTGGTCAGTCACATGCATGGCGACCATGCGGGTGATCGCCGTATTCCGGCGCCGAATGCCGGTGAGTGCGGCAAGCCTGATGTTTCCGTCTCGACGGTGCCGAACACCAATACCGTCGATATCGCGTTGGCGAAGGGCGCCAAGATCATCACCGGCAGTGAAATGCCGAAGTTCTTCGCTGCCAAGCTGAAAGCACTCGGCGGCGACCCCAAGAACTCGCAACTGGTGCGCTTCGGTGCCAATCGCAAGCTCGGTGGGGTTGTCATAACCACGGTACCGGCCGTGCATTCCAACGGGATTGCCGGGGCCATGATCGGGGGCGATCTCGGCCATGATATGGATGCGGCCGGCCTGACCGCTTATGCCGGTCCGCCGACGGGGTATGTGCTGACGTTTTCCAACGGTCTCGTCGTCTATCTTTCGGGCGACACCGGGGTCACGGCAGAACAAAAGATCGTTGTTGGCGATCAGTACAAGGCCAAGCTGGTGGTGATGAACATCGGCGATACCTATACAACCGGCCCGAAAGAGGCGGCATTCGTCATTAACGAGCTGATCAAACCGGCATCGGTGATTGCATCGCATGCCAACGAACCGGCGACCGAAGGCGGCAAGGTAAGAGCCGGGACCCGGACGGAGACCTTCATCAAGGCTGTCACGGTGCCTGTGCACGTGCCGCTCAGCGGTAAGACCATGTCTTTCGACGGCATGGGGAAGTGCGTGTCCGGCTGCTGATACGAGCCTGTTATTATCTTAAAAACCCGGGCCTTGTGCCCGGGTTTCTTTATCCTGGCATGTCGGTAGGTATGGTTAATCAATGGTCAATCCTTTACATATTTTTAGGATTGAGCCGTCATTGTAGCTATGGGTTGTCACGTCATCGGGCGTGCGGGAACGGGACGGGGAAAAGCCTTTGCGGGTGTTTGCCAACAATATTGCCAACGAAGTGGCGCGGCTTCCGGACCATCAGGTCTTTGGCCGGGTTGCCGATATCGTTGGTTTGATGGTCGAAATAGGCGGTTTGCAGGGCACGTTGTCGATCGGTGATCATGTGCGCGTCGACGGACGCAAGGGCCGTCACGTCATTTGTGAGGTCATCGGCTTTCGTGGTGGCCGTGCGTTGGTGATGCCGTTCGGTTCGCTCGACGGTATTGGTCTCGGCTGCCAGGCTGAGCTGGCATCGACCGAACCCTCTATTTATCCGGATCAGTCATGGCTTGGACGGGTGATTGATGCGTTCGGCAATCCGCTGGATGAGGGCGGATCCATCGAATCCGGCACCAAGAGTTATCAGATCCACGCCTCGCCCCCGCCCGCGCACAAGCGCCGCCGCGTCGCCGGCAAGGTTGATCTCGGGGTGCGTATCATGAACACGTTCCTGACCACATGCCGCGGCCAGCGCATGGGTATCTTTGCCGGCTCCGGCGTCGGTAAGTCGACGTTATTGTCGATGATGGCCAGAAATACGGATGCGGAAATCAGTGTCGTCGGATTGATCGGCGAACGCGGCCGTGAAGCTAAGGAATTCATCGAGGACTATTTGGGCGAGGAAGGGATGAAGCGTACGGTTGTTATCCTCGCGACCTCGGACGAGCCGCCGCTGGTGCGCCGCCAGGCCGCCTACGTGACGCTGGCCGTTGCCGAATATTTCCGCGATCAGGGCAAGAATGTGCTGTGCATGATGGACAGTGTGACGCGTTTTGCCATGGCGCAACGGGAAATCAGTCTGTCGGCGGGTGAGCCGCCGGCTTCCAAGGGCTATACACCGTCGGTGTTCTCGGAACTGCCGAAGCTGTTGGAACGCGCCGGGCCTGGATACGGATCGCAGGGCGATATCACCGCCCTGTTTACGGTTCTGGTCGAAGGGGACGATCACAACGAGCCGGTCGCCGATGCGGTGCGTGGTATCCTTGACGGCCACGTCGTGCTCGACCGGGAAATCGCCGAGCGCAACCGTTACCCGGCGATCAACGTTTTGCGAAGCATTTCCCGGACCATGCCGGCCTGCAACACGGATGCCCAGAACGCCGCCATCGTGCGGGCGCGCAAACTGCTTTCGACATACGAGGACATGGCTGAACTGATCCGCCTGGGCGCCTACCGCAAAGGGTCCGATGCCGCCGTCGACGAGGCGATCAGTTATTATCCCCAGCTTGAAGCTTATCTTGCACAGTCGATCGGCGAGAATGCCTCGCTCGAGGAAGGCTATAATCAGCTCTACGAAATCCTAGGCATGCAGGGCGATGCGCCAGCGACGGAGCAGGCAGCCGGTGGATAATATGCGGTGGGTAATGCGCTAGATGGCACGTGACTTCAAGGCACTGGTGCGGCTGAATGACTGGGAAGTGGATCAGAAGCGCCGCTACCTCGCGGAACAGCTTCGCCAGCTCGATAACCTTATCGGGCTTCTGGAGAACCTTGAAGCGGAACTGAAGCGCGAACAGGCGCATGCTGCGTCAGCGCCGACCGAAGGCGGGATATTTTACGGTGCTTATGCCGCGCAGGCGATCCTCAGGCGCGAGGATTACCAGCGCCGCATCGCCGAACAGGAGCAACAGGTTTCGGCGGCTCGCGAACAGCTCAGGCTGGCATTCCTTGAATTCAAGAAATTCGAAATCTCCGAGGAGCGTCGTGTCGCGCGTATGGAGGCCGAAGCCAACCGCGAAGAACAACTCGAACTCGACGAGATCGGCATCACCGGGTTCAATCGGAAAAAGCGCGGACACACCTGAGACTCCGGGGCGGAAAGCCCTACGGTGCGAGGCGATCCAAAAGGCCGCGGTCTTTCCAGTTCGGTTGGCGATCTTCGATGCGTACTTCGTGATGCATGTCCGTGCCGCCACGGCTTAGTGTCACTTCAAGCCAGCACGGGATCACCTGATCGTTGATGTCCTCAAGGATCGTTTGTGCCGTTTCTTCGAAACTGGCGAAGGTCATGGCACGGATCGCATCCACATAACGGCCCAGACTTTCGGGTTGCAAGACATCCCTGTCCGGCACGTATCGAAGTCGCAGGTGTGCATCCTTTAAGCTGTTCTCCAGAATGACCACCGCATCGTGGCGCGGTTGCGGCGCCGGGGTTGTGAGCAGTAGGTCGCGCCGTATACGCAGGCTGTCGGGAGTGTCCATCAAATTCATGCTATGACACCGTTGTTTCCAGTGGTGGGCATACGTTTAGGGATGTTGACGAAGTTGCCGGGCTGGGCCTGAAATCCGACGGATCCTTCGAGCCCGGTCAGTTCCAGGGCGTCGTTGTAAATTCTTCGGATGTCATCGCGGACATGGGGCTGCAACGGCTCATCCGTGCGCAGGACGAGATCGAGCCGCTTGTTTTTTTCACCGACCAGCCCGTCGATCTGCAGGTGGCCGAGACGGCTCAACTCGAGATCGACCACGAAACGTGTGCCGCCTTTGCTTTCCTCATCGCCGTCTTCATCGTTTTCCTGATCTCGGACAAGGAACTGAATCCGGTCAATGTCGGCGCCAAACAGGAACGGTACGCCGTGCAGGCGCCATTCACCGCTCTGCGGGTCATCGATGCTGCGTGTCATCTGTGTCATGTCGCTTCTGAGGCGTCCGGCGAGATCGGGGCGCATTTTTTCCAGAATACGGACCGGCCCGTCGCCGAGCCAGTTCTTAATATCGCCGCCGCGAAGGGCCGACAGGAAGAACAGAACGTTCGTCGCCATCTGTGCGTCGGCGCGGGGCAAGGCAGCTTGCATCACGTGCTGGTGTGCGCCTGGGGCCACGTCACGGAGAATATCCAACGCTTCGCTGAAAGTTCCCCAAGAGCCGTCCAGGATAGGGGCAACGCCGCCGTGTAGTGGGCCATGCTGGGCCGTCCCCGCCACGGGTGGTTTCAACGAGACGATTTCAAAGCGGATTTCACTTCCCGGCGGAAATGCCTGCAGGGTCGGCAGGGATATCGGCCCGGCGTGTGTCTGCACGACCGTCTGGCCAATCCCTTGGCGGCCGCTGACGATGCCGGTGAGGGTTGCTCCCGGAGCAAGGGATATCTGTCCTTGTGCTGGTCCTGGGGTTAAACGACCCGGTGGGGAAGTGGCGATGTTGACGGTAGTGATCTTTATCTCAAGCCTGCTAGTGGCGGGGATGGTGGTATTGCCCTGACCCGCCTGACCTTGAGCCGCCGGACCTTTACTTACTTGACCCTGATTAGACTGTGAAGCAGCCGAGGACGGCGTGCCCGTAGTGCCGGCCAGAGTCTGAGTTGTCTGCCCATGTGCAGGTTGTGCCTGTCCAGCTTGAACCCCTGGTTTCGGGCCGCTGAGGCCGGGGCCCTGTTGTGTGGCTTGCAATGAACCGCCGGGGGAAGGCTTCGCTTGTAGGATAAGCGCCGCGTTGACGCTGACGGGGCGGAGCAGGTTCGCCGTGACGAAGGCGCCCGGGATAATTTGTGCCGCCGCCGTACCCGGTCCCTGCAGGGGCGTAGAGCTGGCCTGAGGCGACGTAGTGGCCGCTCCCCTTGCCAACAAGGGGAGGGTGCGCCCGTCCGTCGTCGCCAGTTGCACACGCGGATTATTGCCGCCGCTCACAAGTTGCAGGATCAGCGCATCGCCGGTCTTGACCGGTAACGGCTGCGGTGCCTTGAGGCTGATGTCGCCCAACCGGGTCGAAAGCCTGATTTGCGCGGCATCGACAATATCCGCGACTAGGACATCGAGCTTCGTGCCAGCGGGAAGTTCGGCCAGTGCTGGGGGGGCCGTTATAATGATGATGCGTTGCAAAGTCGCCAATGCGGGCGGCGGTGGCGCGGCTGACGGGGGTGTGACTTCGCTCATTGCCCGCTCAGGCTGCGCCGGCGTGTCCACGCCGGATGATGCGCGCGATCTGCTTGATATCTTCGGCGGCGACGCTGTCGGGAGAGCGGTTCAACAGCGATTGCTGGGCGCGAATGGCACCCCGCACCTTGTCGTCGCGGCGGATGATACCGAGGTGATCCGGGGAGTATTTAAGAAAGCCCTGACAGGCCTTGTTCAGCGTATTATAGGTGCGCTCGCCTTCAGTCGTCGAATTGACCATATTGGTGACGACCTTGATTTCGGTCTCGGGTCGTTCGTTGTGCGCGATTTTGATAAACGCGTATCCGTCCGTCAGCGACGTCGGCTCGTCGGTCACGACGACAATGATCTGATCGGCGGCATAGGCGAGGCGGCGCACCGTGCTCTCGACCCCGGCACCGAGATCGAGGATCACGTAATCGTAATTCGCCGCCAGCAACGCCAACTCGTCGAGTAATGTTTGCAGACGGTTTCCAGCCAGATTGGAGAGCGCACCAGACCCGGACCGTCCGGCAATCACATCGAAGCCGCCGTCTTCGCAGTAACCAACAGCCTGCGCCAGACTGATCCGCCCGGCGAGGACGCCGCCAAGATCATTCTTGTTCATCAGGCCCAATTGAATATCCAGGTTGGCCAGCCCCAGATCGCCGTCGAACAGCAGAACGCGGCGGTCGACCATGGCCAGCGCGTGGGCCAGCGTGATCGAAAACCATGTCTTGCCGACGCCGCCCTTACCTGAAGCCACGGCAATGATGTTGCCTTTTGTGCGGGCAGGGGACTGGGGTGTTTGCGGTGTCTCTTCGCTCATTGCGCGGCCTTTTTCTGTATCGGTTCTCTTGGCTCGTCGTCGGGGATGATCAGTTGAGCCAGTGAAACGGGATTGATCCGGCTGAGGCCGTCTGCGACCTGCGGATTGATGCTGACATTGGCGATGGCGACACGCCCGGCCAGCGCAGCGGCGAGAATGCCGCCGAGCCTGCGTGTCATGTCGAGGCGGCTGATCACCATACGCGTGGCGCCGATGGCGGCAAATGCCCGGGCGGTATCGGCGGATTCCATGGCGTCGGCACCGGCAGCCAGCACCAGAACAAGTTCGGCATCAACGGCAGCAGCCAGGGCGCGCAACGATTGCATCTCGTCTTCGTCGAACGGATTGATACCGGCAGTGTCGATGATCTGCGCGTCGGCGGCGCGGATGGCTTCCATGTGTCCGGCCAGGGCTTCCGCATCAGGTGCGGTCGTCAGGTCCAGCTCGAGAATCCGCGTGAACGCCTGCAACTGTTCGACCCCACCGGCGCGTTTGGTGTCTGCGGTGGCGATAAACACGCTTTTACCGGCGAAGCGCGCGTGGGCAGCCAGTTTGGCGGCGGTGATCGTCTTGCCAGCACCGGGCATGCCGGCCAGCATCAACGGGCGGTCTTGGGTATCGAAATCGATCGGCTGGAAACGTGCGCCCATATCGATGGCGGCGGCCAGGGCTAAAGCCGGATCGGTGTCTTCAACCAGATCGCAATCGCGCAGCATCTGTTCGCAAAGATGCGCTGGCAGCCCGTGCGCGGTCAGCACCTGGCGCAGATACTGGCGCCGGGGTTCCGGATCCATTTGGACGCTATCGGTGCTTTCGGTGATCCGGACGGCGCTGTCGCCGGGAATTTCAAGCTCGTCCTCAATCGCGGCGGTGATGCAGCAAGCCTGATCGCCGACACCCACTTCCGTGGATACGATGATGGCGTCGTCGCCCATGTCGGCGCGGACAAGCGCCATGGCTTCGGGCATCGTCGGAGCGGTATAGTTTCTGAGGCGCATGGGCCGCTTTCACCAGACTGAATCGTTTCTTCAAGGCCGCCGTTTATATTTGGCCGACAGTCTTGATCTTCGCCTTAGGGTATATCTCGTTCTGTGACATGACCACCGTCATCGGGCGGAAGCGGTCGACGATGGAGCGTACGAATGGGCGGATCGTCGGGCTGGTCAGTAATACCGGCTGTTCGCCCATCATCGCCTGACGTTCGAAGGTGTTGCGGAGCTGGGTAATAAATTCCTGCAACTTGGTCGGCGGCATCGAAAGCTGGCGGTCTTCACCCTGTCCGACAAGGCTCTCGGCGAAGGTCTGCTCCCATCCAGGTGACAGCGTCACCAGCGGGATGAAACCCTGTTCGCTGGTGTTCATATTGGAAATTTGCCGTGCCAGGCGGGCGCGAACGTGTTCGGTGATCATCATCACGTTGCGGGTGTTGCCGCAGGCCTCGTATACCCCTTCGAGAATCGTCGGCAGATCGCGGATCGAGATACGCTCAGCCAGCAGGTTTTGCAGCACGCGTTGAATGCCGCCGAGTGAAATCTGCGCCGGGATGATGTCGGCGACAAGCCTCTGGTGGTCTTTGTCGATTTCGTCCAGCAGTTTCTGCGTTTCAGCATACGACAGCAGTTCCGACATGTTGTCCTTGATCAGCTCGGTGATGTTGGTGGTCACCACGGTGGCCGGATCGACCACGGTATAGCCTCTGAACAGGGCTTCTTCGCGGTTGGCTTCCTCGATCCACATGGCCGGCAGGCCGAACGTCGGCTCGGTGGTTTTTTCGCCGGGGATCGAGATCTCCTCGCCGCGCGGGTCCATCACCATAAGCATGTTGGGACGAAGCTCACCACGCCCGGCCTCGATTTCCTTGATGCGGATGACATACACATTGGCCGGCAACTGCATGTTGTCCTGAATACGCACGGACGGCATCACGAAACCGACTTCTGCGGCGAGTTGGCGGCGCAGCGCCTTGATCTGGTCGGTCAGTTTCTGGCCGTCCTTGGGGGCATTGATCAGGGTCAGCAGGCCGTAGCCAAGCTCAAGGCGGATGTGATCGATCTTTAGGGTAGCCGAAATCGGTTCTTCGGCGATGGACTTGGGATCGACTTTCTCTTCCTCGATCTGCCGGACGGCTTCTTCTTCGGCGGTTTTGTTGCGCCAGTTCACGAAGTAAGCGCCGCCGCCGCAGATCAGGGCCAGGGTCAGGAACGGCAACGCCGGAATGCCTGGCATCATCGCCAGAGCCAGCAACAGGAAACAGACCAGACTGAGCGCCTTTGGCTGGCCGCCCATCTGTTTGAAGATCGCAACCTCGGCCGTGCCCGCGACGCCGGCCTTGGTGACAACCAGACCGGCTGCGGTGGAAACGATCAGCGCCGGAATCTGCGAGACAAGGCCGTCACCGACGGTCAGGCGCGTGTAAGTGTCGGCGGCATCGCCAAACGACATGCCCTGTTGCGCGACGCCGATGATCATCCCGGCGATGACGTTGATAAACGTGATCAGCAAGCCGGCAATGGCGTCGCCGCGAACGAACTTTGCCGCGCCGTCCATGGCGCCGAAGAACGAGCTTTCCTCTTCCAGTTCCTTGCGGCGAAGCTTGGCGGATTCTTCATCGATCAGGCCCGACGACAGATCGGCATCGATGGCCATCTGTTTGCCAGGCATGGCGTCCAGTGAGAACCGTGCCGAAACCTCGGCAATTCGGCCGGAACCCTTGGTAATGACGATGAAGTTGACGATGACGAGAATGGCGAAAACGATAATGCCGATAACGAAGTTCCCGCCCATGACGAAGCCCCCGAAGGCTTCGATCACCTGTCCGGCAGCTTGCGTTCCCTCATGACCGTCGGAAAGGATGAGTCGTGTCGAAGCGAGGTTCAGCGACAGCCTTATCATCGTTGCGAGCAGCAGGATCGTCGGGAAGGAGTTGAAGTCCAGCGGGCGTTCGACGAACAGCGCGGTCATCAGGATCAATACGGAAAACGTGATCGAAAAGGCCAGCGCAAAGTCCAGCATCCAGCGCGGCATCGGCAGAATGAGCACGACAAGGATCGCGACGACGCCAAGCGCCAGCATGATATCGCCTCGTTTGGAGGCGGATATCAACCGGTCGCGGACAAAATCCCCGGTATTGAATGTCGTGACTTCGCCGCCGCCGGCCTCGGCCATTTAGCAGGTTCCCCTTGAGGTGTCTGACATGGTCAACTTCATGATTTCTTTCTTTAAATCCAACTTACAAGCCGGCCTGAGAGGCATCGCCGGGTGATGGGATATTGAAGCCTTCGCTGCCGTACTGCTTGAGTTTGTTCCGGAGCGTACGGATCGAAATGCCGAGAATGTTCGCGGCGTGGGTCCGGTTGCCGAGGCAATGCTGCAGCGTGTCAATGATCAGTTCGCGTTCGACCTCGGCGACGGTACGACCGACAAGTGCCTGTGCGGCATCGTCACCGCCGCCTGCAGTCGCTCCGGCGCCGCTGTCGCCGGACGTCAGGTGAATGGCGGCTTCGTTGATTTCATCGCCGACGGCCAGCAGCACGGCACGGTGCATGGTGTTTTCCAGTTCTCGCACGTTGCCCGGCCAGTGATAGCCGGCAAGTTTGTCGGCTGCGGCGTCGGAAATCGGCCGGTTGGGAACGTCGTTTGCATCGGCGTATTTGGCGGCGAAGTGTTTCGCCAGCGGCATTATGTCCCCCGGCCTTTCTGCCAGCGAAGGCAGGCGCAGATTAACGACATTGAGACGGAAATACAGGTCTTCGCGGAACTGACCGTCCTTGACCGCCTGTTCCATATTGCGGTTTGACGTGGCGATAATACGGACATTGACCTGGATCGACTTGTTGGAACCGATCCGGTCCAGTTCGCGTTCCTGTAGGACACGCAACAGCTTGGATTGCAGGCGCACGTCCATTTCGCTGATTTCATCAAGCAGGAGGGTGCCGCCGTCAGCTTCCTCGAACTTGCCGATGCGGCGTGCCACGGCGCCGGTGAAAGCGCCTCGTTCATGCCCGAAAAGCTCGGATTCCAGAAGATTTTCCGGGATTGCAGCGCAGTTGACGGCAACGAAGCGTCGATCCTTGCGCTTGGATTTCGAGTGCAGATAGTGCGCCAGGACTTCCTTGCCGGTACCCGACGGCCCGGTGATCAATACACTCGCTTCAGACGGTGCGATCTGTGACGCCATCTTGACGGTTTCCGCCATCTTCGGGTCCTTATAGATTAGCGCGTGCTGATCCTCGGTGACCGCTTCAAGAACGGCGGCAATCAGTTCCGGGTCCGGGGGCAGGGGAACATATTCCTTGGCCCCGGCACGGACGGCACGAACGGCCGCTTGTGTGTCGTTCGATACGCCGCAGGCGACGACCGGCACGTTGATGCGCTCGGCTTCGAGTGCGTTCATAAACACGGCGACGTCGAGCACGACGTCGATCATCACCAGATCGGCGCCGGTGCGCCGCAACAGATCAAGGCCGTCTTCAACCGTGTCTGCCTGCGCGACCTTGGCGCCACGCTTGATGGCTATTTGGCTGGCCGCGCCGATTTGTCCGTCCAGAATTCCGACAATGATGAGTTGCATGACGAGCTTGTATTCCCAGGTCTTGGCGTTAATCGAAATATTTGACGCGTTGTGACGGCGGCAGGATGCTGTTCAACAACATTTCCAGACGCCGCGGGTTCTCCTGGCGGCCGATCGAGGCCGACGTCAGTAAAAACACCTGATGGATCATGGCTTCCTCGTTCGAGTTCCGCTCCAGTTTCGAGGCCAGCGGCAGAAACACCATGTTGGCCAGCACAGCGCCGTAAAAAGTGGTCAACAGGGCGACGGCCATGGCAGGACCGATGGTCGTCGGGTCCTGCAGATTGCCGAGCATCTGCACGAGACCGATCAGCGTGCCGATCAGGCCCATGGCCGGTGAGAATTCCGCCATCTTACGCAGGATGCTGGCGCTTTGGCGGTGGCGCTGGGCCATCGACATCAGATCGCGTCGCATGATCTGCTCTACCTCTTCGCCGGGTGTACCGTCGATCACCATGCTGATGCCTTTGTGAAAGAAAGGCTCGTCACGGATATTCTCGACGACGTTCTGCAGTGCCAGAACACCTTGTTTGCGGGCAATCTCGGCCACCTGCAGGGCTTTATAGGCGGCATCGTATGGTTCTTGTGTACTGCGGACCATGGCGCGCCCGGCGACGGACAGCATTTTGGCCATGTCCGAGAAACTGAAGCAGACAGTGGTGATGGCGAGCGTGCCGCCAATGACGATCAGGATTGACGGCGGATTGATGAAACTTTCGGGCGTGCCGCCGAGCATGATCGCAGTAATGATCATGGCGAAGCCTGATAGCAGGCCGATCACGGTCGCAAGATCGAGCGATGTGCCGCCGGCGCTATGAATATGCTCGTCCGCCATGACTGTCCTTGCCGGTCCTAGCTTGCGCGCTCGGTCTTGATGATTTCCGTCATCGTGACGCCGAGGCGGTCTTCAACCACAACCACTTCGCCGCGGGCGACGAGCCGGTTGTTCACGTAGATGTCGATAGCTTCGCCGACTTTACGGTCCAGTTCGACAACGGCGCCACGGCCCAGTTTCAGAAGGTTGCTGACAGGCATTGTGGTTTTGCCGAGAACGGCAGAGACCTGCACTGGAATGTCGTAAACGGCTTCCAGGTCCTTCGCGCTCCGGGGCAGGTCGCCCATTTCGGTCATGGCCGAACCGATGGAATCCTCTTCATCAGCCTGCTTCGGTTCGGGGGCCGGCGAATCGTCGGCTTCACCCAGATCGGCGAGGTCGAGACCGCCTTCTTCTTCTTCAGCCATGTTTGTTCTCCTTTACCGGTTTATCCGCCAGCGGGATTTCGGTTGTCGTCGTTATCATCGTCATCGGCCAACGCACTTTGCGCGTCGAGTATAGCGGCTTGGGTCTCGGGCGACACCGGATCGGGATCCGTGACAGGCGTCAGGCTGGCCTGTTCGTCCCCGGCATCTTCGCCAGCGCCATTTTCAACCTCGCCCAAATCATCGATATGCGGGACCGGCGCGGGTCGTTCAGGGCCGCTAACCACTTGTTCTTCCTTATTATTATCCTCAGCCGATACGTCGTCATCGGTGCCGAAACTGGGGGTGAAGGAGTGTTCATCGTGTTCAACCTGCGGCAATACGGAATCCGCTTCATCCTCGGTTTGCGACACTTCTTCCGTCATTTCCGCTACCGGCTCGGGCATGGGTGCCGTTTCGGCGTCCGTCGATTCGCCCATCGCCGCCTGCCAGCTCGGCGTTTCGTCAGCCGTCAATTCTTCTGTTTCGGCGGATTCCGCCGTTTCAACCGCTGCGGTTTCATCCATAGCAGTTTTAGCAGTTTCACTTTCGGCAGGCACTTTTTCATTGTCTTCTGTAATCGCCGCAGTGTCGGTATCGGCGGTCTCATCGCCAGCTGCTTGTGCCGGCGTATCTTCGGGCGTCATGTCGTCAGTTGCGGCAACTTCTAATGGTGCATCTTCTGGCACTGTATCTTCATTTGCCTGGTGATCCGGGTCGCTCTGCAGAGGTTCCTGCGCGGCTTCGGCTTCGTCAGCGCCTTCTTCGTTAAGATCCACGGGGCCGTGAAGATTGTGTTCGATGATTTCGTCGATCATCTCCCACAGTTCCTCGCCGTCACGAACCGCAGCTCCGTTCGACCATTCGATACGGCAATCGCCGAGCGCCATCGACGGGTCCGGATTGACGAAGACCTTGCCTTCGAAACCGGCACGGTGCGTCATGGTCCCGAGCCGTTCGCTGAGCGGTTCGCGCAGCTCCGAATGGACCATAATCTGAATGCGTGGCTCCTCGGTGACCGCCTTGAGGGTTTCCTGAACGACGCGCTCGACCTCGCCCAGGGCATTGCGGGCATTGAGATCGGGAAACATTTTCTTGGCGATTGCGGTTGAAACGGAAACCATCTCGCGGGCGATGTCGCGATTGGCATCGGTCTGATTGCTATAAATCTCGCCGATCTGCGTGCAGGCATTCTCAATGGCCTCAAGCAACTTCTGCTCGGTGGCGTCGGCGGCTTCGCGGCGGCCCTCTTCCTTGCCGGCCTCGAAGCCCTCGGCACGTGCCTGCTCGACTTCCTCTTCCGAGAAAGTCGGAATGATCTCTTCCGGTTCTTCCTCTTCTTCCACGGCTTCGGGAACCGTCGGCTCTTCGGGGGCATCGAAATCAAGATCGAAAGTGAATTTCGTGACCGTGCTCATAGCAAGCCTGTCCGCATATGTGCTGGAAAGTCATAACACCGGGTAAGTAACTGGGAAACCGGCGTGATCAATAGACCAGCTCGCTTTCCTCGTCGGAACCGGCAATGACGATTTCTCCGGCATCGGACAGTGCTTTGGCTGTCTGCACGATACCAGACTGTGCTTCGTCGACGTCTTTCAGTCGTACGGCGCCCATGGCGTCCATGTCTTCCTTCATCATCTTGCCGGCACGTTCCGACATGTTGGCGAAGAACAGTTCCTTGACTTCTTCCGAGGACCCCTTGAGGGCAACCGCCAGCTGATCTTTCTCGACCTGGCGCAGCAGAAGCTGGATGCCGCTGGCGTCGACGCGTACCAGATCGTCGAAGGTGAACATGAGCTGCTTGATGCGCTCGGCCGATTCACGGTTGCGCTCTTCAAGAGCGGTCATGAAGCGATTTTCAGTGTTGCGGTCCAGGTTGTTGAAGATGTCGGCCATCAATTCGTGGCTGTCACGGCGTGCGGTGCGCGCCAGGTTGGTCATGAACTCGGTCCGGAGCGTGCGCTCGACGTGATCGAGAATTTCCTTCTGTACGGCTTCCATGCGCAGCATTCGCATGATGACTTCCATCGAGAAGTTCTCCGGCAAAAGCGCAAGAACCCGTGCGGCGTGGTCTGTTTTGATCTTGGACAGCACGACGGCAACAGTCTGCGGGTATTCGTTTTTCAGGTAGTTGGCGAGTACGGCTTCGTTCACGTTCCCGAGCTTGTCCCACATGGTGCGGCCCGCCGGGCCCCGCATTTCCTCCATGATCTGCTTGACCCGATCTTCGGGCAGCGAGCTCATCAGAAGGCGTTCGGTGGAATCGTAAGACCCGACCAGGCCGCCGGCGGTGGAGAGCTGATCGGCGAACTCGACGAAAAGTCGCTCGACGACGTTGGCGTTGATCGACCCCAGTGTCGACATGGCATGCGAAAGTTCGCGGATTTCCTCGTCGTCCATCCGCTCGAAGATGCGTGACGAATGTTCGCGACCGACGGCAAGCATGAATGCCGCCGCTTTTTGCGGTCCGGTTAGCGTCCTGTAATCGACTGCTTTCGCCATTTCCTAATTCTCCCCCCGGTTTCCGCCTCAGCTTTCCTGATACATCCAGGAGCGCAGGATCGACAAGGCCTCTTCCGGGTGTTTCTCGACAATCTCACCGACCTTCTTGACCGAAGATGCCTTAACGCGGCCTTCGACCCGGTCGATGTCGATGAGTTCCTCGAACTGTTCTTCGTCTTCCTCGCTTTCCACCGGAACCCGACCGCCGCCCGGTCCGGTCAGCGCCGGCGCGCGGCCCTGATCGGCGAGCAGACGCTCGGCGGCTTCCTGAGCCGACGGCAGAGCCTCGAAGGCACGCGACAGAAGCGGCCGGACCACCAGCAGGATCACGAGGATCGCGACGATGCTGAGGACGAGAATCTCAACGACCCGCAGGATATCATTTTTACCCATGCCGAAAAACAGTTCCAATTCCTCTTCCGGCGCTTCGAATGAGGCGAACTTCATCTGAATGATCTCGACCTTGTCGCCACGGTCTTCATCAAAGCCGATTGCGCCACGTACCAGCGTCGACAGGAGGTTCATTTCTTCTTCGGAACGCTTGTCGGAGATCTTGTCGCCGTTTTCATTCACGCCCTGCTTTTCGTCGATAAGCACGGCAACGGACAGTTTTTCGATCTGCCCGCCCTCGCGGATGTGATTGGTGACGGTTTTCGAAATTTCGAAATTGGTTGTTTCTTCGGTGCGGGTCTGGTTTTCCGTGCGGCTGGCGGTGTCGCCGGTTCCGAGATTGGCATCAGGCAGGTTCGTGCCGACACTGATCGGCGGCTCTCCCTCGGAATCCTTGGAATTCTGATTTTCCTCGACCGCATTGGTGGAACGCACGACCTGACCGTCCGGGTTGTATTCCTCGGTCTGTGTCGATATCCGGTCGAAATTCATGGCGACGCTGACCTCGGCCCGGACACGGCCGTAACCAATGGTTTTTTCGAGCAAGGCCTCGATGGTGCGGGCCATTTCGGACTCTATGCGGTGACGGCGTTCATCGGCTTTGGCGGCAATGCCGGTCATCGGATCGGTGCCTTCAAAACCGGATGCCAGCAAGGAGCCCTTGTTGTCGATCATGGAAATACGGTTGGGCGTCAACTGCGGGACGGCCGAGGCAACCAGGTGTTGCACGGCGGCTACCTGCTCGTTGGTCAGGCGTATGGGACCGCGCATCTGCAGGATGACGGAAGCGCTGGGTTCCTGTTTTTCGCGGCTGAAAAGCTCACGTCTCGGCATGACGAGGTGTACGCGCGCGCTTTTGACCGTGCTAATGGAGCCGATGGTCCGCGCCAATTCGCCTTCCAGGGCACGCACAAGGTTAACGTTCTGCATGAAGTTCGTGGAACCGAGGGAATCTGCGTGATCGAAAAGCTCGTAACCGATCGAACCGCCGGACGGCAGGCCCTGTTGGGCAAGTTCCAGCCGCAACTGCATGACCCGGTCCTGCGGGACCAGGATTTGCGTGCCGTTCTGCTTTATTTCGAAGGGGATATTGCGTGTTTCAAGCTCTTTGACGATGCCGGCGGCATCGCTTTGGCCAAGCTCACCGTACAGGGTCGTCATGCTCGGCGTCGACAGCTTGGTGGCGAAGAAAACCAGAAAGCCGATCAGGCCGAGAATAACGCCGCCCATGATGGCAAGGCGCATTGGCCCAAGATTTCTTAAAGCCTGAACAAAGGTATCCACGTGCGTCCCCACTTCATCCCTGGCGGATTTCTGCGCGAATGCGCGATCCACCGTTAACCCTGATTGGATGCTAGGGGCGGTTTAGTGAATAAGAAGTTAATGACCGGCAAAAATTGCCTATCTCCGGCGTTGCCCGGGAAGTTTAAATATCCGGGCGCAGGTCCGAAAACAGGTGATTTTTGCGGATCAGGCGCGGTATGCCTTGATGCGGGTGGTGCGAAGACCCCGGACGCCATGCCGTTCAAGCAGCCGCTCCCAGGAGCGGAACTCGTCGATCGACAATTGATACATCCTGCAGGCTTCTTCGAGTGTAATCAGTCCGCACCGTACGCCGGCGACGACATCCGCCTTACGCCTCGGCACCCAGCGGGTGGTGTCCGTCGGCGGCAGGTCGCTCATCGTCATCGGCAGGCCGCTCGGGCTCAGCGCTTCAGAGCGGTACGGCCGGTTTCCCTCGCGATAATGTTTTAATTCGGTCATTGCGTTCTGCTTTCCGATGCTTGCTTCGTTGTTTCTGTCCCTGAGAATCTTGGGATGTATAGAAAAGCAGAAGGGCCTTAAAAAAGAGCTAAACCCTAAGGTAAATACGCGTTAACTCTTTGCTTTTGTTCTAACAAAGACATTTAAATCGGCATTTATACGCGTCATCACGCCATCCCAGTCCCCGGGGGCTGTCTGGCGGTATAATGTGGCGGACGGATACCAGGGGGTTTCGTCCGTCCCCAGGAAATACCGGATGTCCGGATCGTACGACAACGCCATCCATAAGGGCTTGGCCAGTGCGCCGGCCAGATGTGCGGGCGCACTGTCGACGCTGATCACCAAATCAAGTGTCTGCATCAGGGCCGCCGTGGCGGCAAAATCGTCCAATCGGTCACGAACATCGATCAGTCGTGCGTCACGGATTTCGTCGCCGCGTGGGCCGATCAGCAGGTTGAACAGGCAAATATCTTCACGTGCCAGCAGGGACTGCACCCTGTCCGATGCCATGGAGCGGGTGTAATCGTGAGATTGACCGGGATTGCCGGCCCAGATCAGACCCACAGCAGGTTTCCCTTTGCATAGCGCAATCACGTCGTCGTGCCAGATCCTGACATCTTCCGCGGCGGGTGCCAGATAAGGCACATCGGCGGGGATGGTCTGCATCGTGGTTCGCATCAGATGCGGCAGGCTCATCAGCGAGGCATGCAGGTCGGCTTTGCCGGGGGGGGCTTTCAGGTCAAAAACCGCGACATCGTTGAAGCTTACTTTAAAGAGTTCCTTGAGCGCGCTTTCCACCATCACCGAGACGCGCACGCCCATGGCCAGCAATATCGGGATATAGCGGGCATACATCAATGCATCGCCAAAGCCCTGTTCGTTCCACAACAACAGGGACTTTCCGGCTATATCCTCGCCCCGCCACGCCGGCATCGGCATCATCGCCGGCAGTCTGTGCCAGTTAGGAATTTGAAAGCGGGCTTCGTATTCCCGGAAGCCTGCCTCCAACTCGCCTGTTTGTATCAAGAGCCCGGCCCGTTTCAGGCGCGCCTCGGTGTAGCCGGGATCGGCGGCAATGGCCTTGTCGGCCCAGACGATAGCGTCCGCATGCCGGCCGCAGGCAGCCAGCAGGGATGACTTGTTGAGAAGAAAGACGGGATTAGCCGGCGCCAGCGTCAGTGCCTGCTCGATCGCCGTTTCAGCTTCGTCGGTGCGGCCGAGGCGCTGCAGGGCATTGCCCCGGTTGGTGAGGGCGTCGCCATAACCAGGCCGCACTGCCAGTGCCGCGTCATATTGTTTGAGCGCGTCTTCAATTGCCCCCATGTCATAAAGCTGAACGCCGAGGTTATTCAGGATTTCCGCCGTTGCGGGCTGCAGGCTGTCGGCTTTGCGGTATGCGGCCAGGGCTTCGGGGCCACGGTTCATTTCACGCAGGAGATTGGCGAGGTTGAACCAAGCCAGCGGGCTTTTCGGAAGTTTGGAGATAGCTTCCCGGTAGGCTTTTTCTGCGCTGGCGATGTCGCCGCTGGCCCTGAGCGCGGCGCCCAGATTGATATACAGTTCGCCAACTTCGGGGTGCATTCGGATGACGGCCCGGAAATTTCGCGCGGCTTCGGCGAAGTTGCCGGAGGCAAAATCCGCGCCGGCCTGTTCGAGGGTTTTTTCTGCGTCCGCCATGCACCGAGCATGACCCCGATTTCAGCGGCGATCAATCCGCCCCGGAATGGGACGGCCCCGCTGGCGGATTTTCAGTCCGTTAGCGGGGCCTTGGGTTGGGACGGTGGGTTGTGGAACAGGTTCCCGTGGTCCCGGGATCAGCGTGTTAAATCAGGTGCTATCGTTTGATACGCACCAGTTCTTCGAGCATTTGGTCAGCCGTCGAGATGATCTTGGTTGCTGCCGAATAGGCGCGCTGTACGACGATCATCTTGGTGAATTCCGCACCGATATCGACGGTTGAGGATTCCAGGGCGGCCTGTGTTACCGATCCGGCGGTGCCGTTGTTGGCTTCGCGAAGCGTGTTGTCGCCCGATGCCTGGGTCTGGTTCCAGACGTTACCGGTCCGCGCATTGAGGCCGTTGACGTTGACGAACGTGGCGATCGGGATTTTGAAGATCGGCCGGGTTTCACCGTTATCGAAGAGCGCCGTCATCAGGCCGCTTTCGTCGATGGTGACGCCGGCAAGGGTACCGAACTGCGACCCGTTCTGGGTAATGAAGCCCGGGGTGAATTCCGCGCCGAACTGGGTGAACCCGTTGGCTTCGCCGACGCGGCCCAGATCGAGGGTGATGCGCGAAGAGTTCGAAGCATCGTCATCCATGTTCGCCGCGCCGTTGGCGAAGCCGATGATTTCCATCTCGGCGATGGCGAAGGATGTCGGCAGACCGTCGGAGTTGAACTGGATGGCTTGGTTTTTGTTGACCGCGTGCGCTGTGTTGGCAACATAAGTGGCGGTGCCGTCCGGTTCGGTTGGGATGTTAGCAAAGGCTGCACTGAACAAAACATCATAAGACCCGGCCGAAAGTGTACTGAGGACCAGAGTGTCCGCGGTCGTGCTAGGGGGTTCCGCTTGGCTGGCATTGACGCGAGTGCGGACTGAAGATGCACCGGATGCGAAACTGGCGTCGTTAGCCTCGATCGAAGCCTCCAAATCGGCCAGCATGTTAGCGACGCTATCGCGGCGAATTGTCGTGTCGTTATCGCTGACCGCGCCTTCTGCCGTGGAGAATGTGTAGGTGGTGCCGTTAATCGTCACGGTATCGCCATCGGCGGGCAGACCACCAAAAGTAAATTGGTGATAATCCCGGTTTGCAGTCGCCGTTTCCTTAACCGTATAGCTGGACTCTTGTAAAGTCGCCCGCGCGCCGGTCGAGGTCAGCAGGCCGGTTGGATCGACCGTGATCGCCCCGGAACCGTCTTCAGTGAAATAGATCCCCGTCGATGAACCCGGGTTGACCTGAATGCGGTTGTTCGTGAAGCCGCCGTAATCAGCGAAGTTGGTGTCCGCTTCCTTGACCTTGGCGACCAGTGCGGCGACTGCCTGAGCCACCGTTGTCGCCGCGGAGATATCAACCTGTTTGACAGTCGCCGTATCGACGCCGGCACCTGTTGTATCGAATTGGTACGTGATCGTCGTGCCGTTCTGGGTGATGGTCATTGTCGCGTCGTTAGCGGGAAGGCCGGTAAATTCAAGCTGGCCGCGGCTTTCGTAAACGGTTGCGCCGGCGGTGTCGGAATACAACGTGACCACGTTGACCCCTGACGGAGGCGTGATCGCGACATCCCACTGATTGTCGCGGTTGCCCTTGGCATAGGTCAGGCTGGTGGTGTTGGCGTTGCCCAGCGTGTCGAAGAACTGCACGTCGGTTTTATGCGTCGTGCCTTGCGTATCGGTCGACGGTAGGTTGGCGCCGATGCCGATGTTCGAGGTCGCCGTCGCCGTGCCACCGACCCGGTTCAGGTTCACCGTTGCCAGGAAGTCGGTCGAAATGACGTTCTGGTTCGGGATCGTCAGGGCCGTGTTGTTGGTGGTGACGACACCGGCGGCGGTTGTCGGCCAGGCCTGCAAGTAGTAGCCCGAGGTGTTGCGCAGGAAGCCCTGATCGTCCTGATAGAACGAACCGGCACGGGTGAACAGGAACTCGTTCGACAGTGTCGGCGAATTGGATTCGTTAACGACGAAGAAGCCGTTTCCGGAAATCGCGATATCGGTTTGCGAGGTCGAAGACTGCAACAGGCCCTGTACGCCGGTATCCTGGCGCGGTTTCGACTGCACACCACCGGCGGAGTAGAAGGTCCCCGATGTCTGCACCGTGACCAGTGTCTGGAAGTCGACCTGGGTGCCCTTGTAGCCGATCGTGTTGACGTTGGTGATGTTATCCGAAATTGCCCCGATCGCGCTCGATTGCGCGGTAAGGCCGGAAACGCCTGAGGTCAGTGCGCCAAAAAGTGACATTTGTCTTCTCCTTCGATCATCGGCCCCTAAGGCCGCGGGAATTTCGTTCTGTTATCAGTTCGCTGCTTCAACTTTCGGTGGCTCCTTGACGGACAGCACCTGTGTTTGCGGGACTTCAACATCGCCCATGTAGAGTGTCGTTTCGCTGCCATCGATGCCGATACCGGTGACACGTCCGAAGACAGTGTGGCTGATATCCAGAAGTTCGTTCTGCTGATCGAGGCCGGTGACAAGTACGGAATAGGACCCGTCGACCGCGGTGCCGCCGTTGCGGTCGCGGCCGTCCCAGTCGAACGCATGCTGACCCTGATCCAGGTCGGCATCCTGCTCGTAAACGGTAAGACCGTTGGCGTCGCGGATGATAATGCTTGCCGATTTGGCGCCCGCCGGCATGGTGTAGGTGAATTTCGCCTGGCCGTTTTCCAGCGGGAATTTGGTGCCTGCGACTTCGACGGTTTTGTCGATGAAGTCGACCATCGAAGCGACCTGATTGTTCTGTTGCAGTCCAACCAGGGTTTCCAGATTGGAGTTCGCGAAAATCTGCTGTTCGACGCTGGCGAACTGTACGAGCTGCGAGGTGAACTCGTTACTGTCCATCGGGTCCAGCGGATCCTGGTTCTTCAACTGCGTGACGAGAAGATTGAGGAACCGGTTAAGATCCTCTTCCAGCTTGGCTTCGGCATCCGCGGATTTAGATCCTTCCGCGACCGAGGTGTTTGTACTGCTGCTGATTAACATCGTTCCCGTTCCTTATGCTTTCCTGGCCTTATACTTTCCGTATCGCTTAGGCGCGCAGGTCAAACCGGCCGTTGGCGAAGATGCCGCTTTCCCAGGCCGACATGACACCGTCGCCGGCATCGGCATCTGCCTCTGCTTCGGCTTCCATGTTTGCCGGATTGTTCTTGGCGTTGTCTTCGGCTTCGGCCGATTGCTGCTCTTGGCCTTTCAGGTTGAATTCCATGTCGCCACTGTTAAGCCCGGCGTCAGCCAAGGCTTTCTGAAGTTCCGAGGAATCCCGGCGCAAAAGGTCCAGGGTGTCCTGTTTTTCCGCCGTGACGACGGTCATGACGCGTCCGTCGTGGGTCATTTCCATCTTCACGTCGACGCGGCCCAGTTCGGCTGGCTTGAGCTGAATCGAAATCTTGTCGGTTCCGGTCTGAAGCGCCTTGGTGATCTTGACGGATATCTGTTCAGTGACGGCGCTGCCCGGCAGGTTGCCGCGCTGGGCATGCTGTGCCTGCTGATGCGGTGCGGCTTCGCGCGCCTGTTGGGTTTGCTGCGTCTGCTGAGCGGCATTTGCGCCTTGCGTGGGATTGTTCATGGCTTCGTTGCCGCCGGCTTGCTGGGCGCCGCCGGAAGCGGTCTGGATCGACGTTGCGGCGGTTGCTGCCGCCTTACCCGCACCTGTCTGTGCACCTTGCTGCGCGTTCTGCATATTTGTCTGCTGAGCCGTCTGTGCCTGCTGTTGGGCGGCAAGCTGCGCCTGTTGGGACTGGCCCTGGTTCTGACCCTGCTGCTGAGCGTTCTGCGCATTCGATGCGTTACCCTTGCCGTTACCGGCGGCCTGCGTCAGGACCGAACCGTTGGCAATCGTGAAGGCCGGCTTCGAGGTCAGCTGGTTTTGCTCATTGGTTATATTGACGTTGATGTTGGCGCGGGTGTCGTTTCCGATCACGCGCGACAACTGCTGAGCTTGATTCTGTGTGTTCGTCGCAGTGGATTTCTGCTCGTTGCCCGCAGTTTTTTGCTCGCCGGCATTGGCAGCCTTGTTCTGGTCTTTCTGGCCCCGCTCGGCGTTGCTGTGATTGCCCTGAGCGTTCTTGCCGGCCTTGGCGGCAGCCGCCTGAACAACGGGGTTATCGCTGACATCGGCACCCTTCTGCGCTTGCGTCAGGGTGTCACTCTGGGCGCTATTGGCGGTCTCGCCGCCCTTGTTGCCAACAAGACCTGCTGCGTATACGGCGCTGGCCATGGATGCATTATGCCCCTGTTGGCTGGCATTCTGATTGGCGCCGCCATCGGTGTTGGCGGCTTCAGCCGGTTTTTCGGCGGGCTTGTCACTGTCGTTGCCGTCATTGCTGTCATTTGCGGCGGCTTCTGTGGCGTTGTCACCGTTGGCCGTGTCATCGGACGGACCTTGATCAGCGGTGTCCTTGCCTTCGTGTGCACCGTGAGCATCACGATCTGCGTTGTCGGCACGGCTCGAAGCATTGTCCGCGGCGTGATCGCTGCGCGGCGCATCCGCGCCACGGTCCGCGCCGTTATCACGGGCATCCGCTGCAGTCGTACGCCCATGATCCGATGCGTCGTCATTATTGCGCTGGTGGCCATGATCGCCGGCGCTGTCGCGTGCTTCGGGATATTCGCGAGGCTCGTTGTTCACATTGGCGTTCTCGTTGGAGGCAGCAATACCGCCGGATTTGTCGGCAGCGCTGAAAGCGTTGTCGAGGCGGGCGCCGACACGTTGCAGAAGGTCTTCGAAGGAGACGGCAAACCCGCCCAGATGAATCTGGTTCGGGGCAGCTTGCTGGGTGCCGCCGCTCTGGTAACCGTGTTCCTGAAGCTTCTGCTCGATCGCCAAACTCGTCATTTATCTTCTCCATGAACGAAATTTCGTTGACGGAGTAGAAGCAAACGGCGGGCCAGTTTTTAGGCGTCAATCTAAGCCATTGAAATAACAATATAAATTAATCGACAACAGACAATTTCAGTGGGTAAAAGCGGCTCTTTGGGCAGAACTTGCCGGGTTGCGGGGGCAGAAACGACCCGTCTGGCGGATTTTCCGATGAAAGCTGCGGATATCCGCGGTTGATAGAGGGCTAGGTGCGGGCAAATCGGGCGTAGAAGATGACATCCTCGGGTTGGCCGTCGAGAAGGTAGTGCGCTTTGCGCGTACCGTCCGCGGCCATGCCGCTTTGTTCCATGATCCGCAGCATGGGGGCATTCGATTGCATGCACCCGGCGACGACTTTGCGGACGGCCGCCTTGTCGAAAAGCCAGTTCAGCACGGCGTTCCAGGCTTCCAACCCGTAACCCTGACCCCAGACCGAACGTGCGCCGATCAGTATGGCAACGTCGGCAAGGGCGTTGGCTGTATCGATGTCGGCGTGAATGTTGCCGATGTGCTGTCCGTCCGAGGCCTGCTCAATGGCCCAAAGGTGACCGGGGCCAGCAGTAAAACTTTCGACAAACGAGCGGCAGCTTTCCAGAGTTTGCGTGTGATGGCGCTGTTCGGAGTAGCGGACGACCTCGGCATCGTTCAGCCACGCCACGTAAGCCGGTGTAAGGTGTTTCGCCGTCTCAAAAGGACGAAGCGTCAGGCGGTCGGTGCTCAGGGTTGCGGGGGCCGTCATGTTTACCTCTCAGCATTCGATGCGGCGGCAGATGGCATCCGCCATGCGCATTGCGGCACCGGGTGGGACCAGATTGTCGAGGTTCTTCATCGCCGCCTGTCCCGACTGGAGCTTTTCTTTGATGCTATCTCGAAGCGCCTCGGTGGTGCAAACGTGGCTGGTCAGGCCAAGAGCGATGCTGCTGAGCCAGGCGGCTTCACTCTGGCGTGGCGTAACGGCAATGCTCGGGCGGCCCATAACGGCGGCTTCGAATAACAGCACCGAGGTCATGCCGATGACCAGATCAGCGGCATAAATGACTTCCAGCGGATCACCGCCGCTGCTGAGCGCGGAAATCTCGCCGGTATAGGGCGTGAACATGGCGCTGTCGTTTTTGGGGTGCAGGCGCAGGACCACAGCCGCCTCGGGCGCTACAGAGATCAGCGCATCCAGGGTCTCCTCCAGACAGATTTCCGTCCGGCCATCGCTGTCGCCGCGACCGAAAAGGGTATAGGCGTCATTGCGCCTGAATTCTGCGGGATCAAGGCCGTCCGAGGTTTCAGCCAGAAACACCACCAGCGGGCGTGCGGCATCAATCTCCGCGAACAACCGGGCGCGTACCGCCATTCGGCCTTCGGCGTCCAGTTCAGCGGTCCGCGCGCGCACCCTGTCCATGCTGGCATGACCGACGACATCGATGTTCTCGGATGTCACGCCGAGGGATATAAAGGCATCATGGGCGGCAGCATCGCTGACCAGCAGGAAATCCGGCACATGAGTAAGGGGATCGGAGCTAATGCCGCGAAAGCGATACGCGGCATTCGCCGGGCCGTCGACGAAGCCGAAGGTGGGAATACCGGCTTCCTTTGCGGCCCGTGTCAGTGAAAAGACGGGGCTGTCCGGATTTTCCGACGTGCCGGCGAGTACGGCATCGGCAGAAAAAGGCATGCTCAGTTTATCCAGTTCCTGAACTGCTAGGCCGATACTGGCGGCGTAGGCTGTTGCTGGGCCGGTTGCATAGATTGCAAGTTGAACTCCTTTCGCCGACAACGCGTCAGCTAGACCAACCATGCCGTTGGCAGCCCCCGGATCTTCGATGGCGCAGATGACCCGCATATTCAGGCGCTGTCCGAAATTGCAAGCCGGACGTTGCCATGTTCTGCAGAACGTCGGATCAGGTCGATGATCCGCTCGGTCGCCCGGGCGCTTGTTCCCGGGCTCAACAGGGCGCAACCGGTCGTGGTTGCATCGTACAGGTTGCAGTACAGGCGGGGCAGGGCATCGCCAACGGTACAGGCGAGGACTTGTCCCTGATCGGCGGCGATTTCGTGCTCATCGTCCAGTCCCCGGTTGGGCGCATGTGGCAAATGCCGGATATCGAGGGTTTCCTGTTGCAGGACAAGCCGGCCTGCCGTGCCCCAGAGATCCAGCGCCACTTCGCGGTAATGTTTGAAGTCCACCGCATGCACGCTGATCACCGCGCCGCCGGCAAAGCCGAGCGCGAATGCAATGTGCATATCGTCCGTCACCGGTCCGTCTGTATGCTCGGTCGTGTCGCTTATGGCCTGCACCCATGCAGGGTCGCCGATCAGCATCCGGATCATATCGATCAGATGCGAGCCGTTGTTATTAAGGCCATTGCCGTAAACTCCGGTGCCGGCCTGCAGTGTCCCGATACGATGCGCCAGTTCACCTGCCGCCAGTGCACCGAGGGTTTCGTCGCCGCGCCGCCAGTAATTGACCTGCAACGGGATGCCGCGGGCTGCGGCGGCTGCGATCAGGGCCTCCCCATCCGCATTGCCGAGAGGCTTTTCCGCGAACACCGCCTTGACGGACGGCAGCATCGTCAAGGCATCCGCCCGCCCGCCCGGCGGTGTCGCAAGTACCAGCAGGTCCGGGGCAAGGATGCTCGCTTCGGCGAGTGTCTGGAAACCCGGCACTTGCCAGTCCGCTTCCGCTGCATGCCGTGCATTCGGGTCCGGGTCGACGACGCCGACCCAGTTGAAATTACTATCGGCCTTCAAGGCCTGTGCATGCGTGGCGATGGGAAAGTAAGCCGCCATGCGCGCATCCGTTGCCAGACCACGCGCGATCCCGCCGAAGCCGACGAGCAGGGTCCTCAGCGCGCTCACGCCACGGCCTCAAGGCATTCACTATGAAGTGCCTGCAACTCGGGCGAGGCATCGAAGGTTGCCAGGATATCGTCCAGCCCGAACATCGGTTCTGCGCGAACCATCACGGCAGAAGCCAGCGCGCCCAGAAATTGCGCATCGGTGGCGGTATCGAGAACAAGCCTGAGTTCCGGGCGCTTCCATTTGCCGGGTGGACGCAGATCGTGGATTTGCCATTGCGGCTCGGTGTAGAACGGCGCCGATACATGTTCCCGTGCAGCGGCATCTTTACAGCGAGTTTCGAAATCACGGAGTGTATCGATGGAAAAGACCTCGACATCCTGTCCGTCCGGAAGCATGCGCTCGCGCGCAGTTGTGACCAGATCCGGTCCTGCCGCATGAAAGGCACTGACGGCAAGGTTGACGATCGCCGGGTCGAGAAACGGCGTATCACCGCACAGTTCCACCACCACATCCGCCTTCATGCTTTCTTGCGCGCCGAGAACGCGGGCCAGTACGTCATCTTCGCTGCCGCGGAAGCAGTCGACGCCGTTGGCTGCTGCCCAGCCGGCTATTGCGTCGTCGGCAGGATTGTCGGACGTGGCGATGATCAGGTCGTCCAGATGTCGGCACTGGCGCATGCGCCCGACCAGATGTGCCAGCACAGGCTGGCCGCCAAGCATCATCATCATTTTGCCCGGCAGGCGGGAAGAATTCATGCGGGCTTCGATACTGGCAACGGTGCGGGTCATGTGCTGACCTCGGCGGCTATGTGCGCATTTAGCTGGTCGCGCCCGGCGTGAACTTTTCTGACGGCGGCGATCATCTTGTCGACATCCGCGTCGCTGAGATCATAGGCACAGGGTTCGAACAGCAAGGCGCGGCGATTGTGCATGTCTTCGGTGACGGGACAGTGCAAATCGTCATAAGTACGGTCGGTTAGCGTGAACGGCCAGCCGTCACGGCCTATGGCGATACGCTCCCTGAACATCGGCAACCGGTACAGGGGCGCGACATAACCGGTGGCGTGGGGGAAGCCTTCGGCGCTTAAGGCCTCGCTGAACAATGCCCGGCTCAGCCCCAGGGCATTCTCGTCGACCTTCATCATCCAGACATAGAAATTATGCCGGCATCCATCGCGGGTAACGGGCGGCGTCAATCCTTCAAGTCCCTGCAGGCCGTCGGTCAGGCGTTTGGCGATCCGTTCGCGGGCCTCGACGTGGGCATCCGCGTTGGCAAGCTGCACGCGTCCGACGGCGGCGCTCATCTCCGTCATGCGCAGGTTCAAGCCGACCATGTTGGCAATCGGTCCGTCCCCAAGCATATCGGTACAGTTTTCACCGTGATTGCGAATCAATTTGAGGCGTGTCGCCAGGTCGTCATCGTCGGTGACGCACATGCCGCCTTCACCGGTGTGGATGTGCTTGTGAAAATTCAGGCTGTAGATTCCGATGTGGCCTATGCATCCGGCGGGCTTGCCGTGTTCAGAGCCCAACGGCGACTGGGCGTTATCTTCGATCAGGTAAATTCCGTTGGCATCAGCGAGGGTGCGCAGCTTGGCCAAGTGTGCCGGATGACCGAACAAATTGACGCAGACAATGGCCCTGGTCTTGTCCGTAATCTGTTTGGCGACTTCGTCCGGGTCGATGCAGAAGGTCTCGTCCTCGATGTCGGCGAACACCGGAATGCCGCCATAAAAGATCGGCGCTGCGACGGTGGCCGACATGGTCCATGGCGGCACGATGACCTCGTCTCCGGGTGATACGCCGACGGCGCCCATCGCCGCGACAAGCCCGCTGGTCGCGGAGTTGACGCTGATCGTGTGCTTGATGCCGAAACGCGCGCACCAGTCGTCCTCGAAACCACGCACTTCCGGTCCGCCGCCGAATTCTGGTCCGGGACTGCCGAAGAAACCGGACAGGCAGCCGGATTGCACGACACGTTTGACGGCGCCCTCTTCCGCCGCGCCCATGGACTGATAATCTGCGAAGGGGGTGTCGATCACGGGGCTGCCGCCCAGCAATGCCAGTCTTTCCGATCGGCTCATGTCACGGTCACTTTCTCACGCGCGCCATATCGTCTGGCGGCTTCTACGATTGTATCGAGCCCGGCATCGGCGGCAACCTCGCCGGCGAGCCACGATTGAAAGATGAAATCCTCTTCGGTGTCGAGGGCCAGATCGACGTCGCGTAACGATACGGGTGCCGCGACGTTCTCGATCCGGAAATCATCGTCATGGCGATACAGATGTGTCGTCACGTGTTCGCGGTCGGCTGGATCGCTGACGGCGAGATCGAGCTTTTCAAGCGCCGCCGTGGCGATGACCTCGACACTCATCCCCGAGGGATATGTGCGCGGATGCACATTGGTGGCGATGTCGGGTGTGCAATCGCGAAAACGGCGAACCACGGCGTCGACTAAGTGCGCGTCCATGAAAGGGCTGTCTCCGGATATCCGAACCACCGCATCGGCGTTCAGGGCTTGCGTGGCGCTCAGGGCACGGCCCAGTACATCCTCGGCGGCGCCGCGAAACAGGCCTGCTTTCATCCTCTCCGCAACTTCGGTGATCGGATCGTCGATTGTGCGTTCGGAAGTACAAACCACAAGTCCATCCAGTTCCCTGGACCTTGATAGACGGTGCAGCACCCAGGCCAGAACCGGCGCACCCGCCAACGGCTTCAGGGCCTTGCCGGGCAGGCGGCTGGAATCCATACGGGCAAAGATCAGGGCCGGGATGTGCATTGCGTTTCCTAAGGCCTCACCAGTCGGCGTAATGGGTTTGCGTTTCTCTGTGCCAGCGGTCGAAAAAATCGACGATATTGCGCCAATCGTCAGTCGGCATTGCCAGGCCATCGTTGCTCTCGACATGTTTGCCGATCAGCACCAGATAGTCGCTGTCGATGAAACGGTTGTGGGCAACTACCTGAAACCCCGCCTTGTGCATCAGGCTGGTCAGGGCATTGGCGCTGAAATGGAACGGGTGTGCATCGACGTTGGGGCCCAGATAATACTGCAGCGGTTTCTTGAATGGCATCGGGATACGCGACCCGGTGGCCATCAGAAGATACCCGCCGGGCTTTACCACGTCATGGGCAGCGGCCAGGACGCCTGATGCCGACTGACAATTTTCCAGCGTCCATACCAGGCTGGCGATGTCGAATGTCCGGCCGGTCTTGGCGGCGGCGAAATCTTCCATGGTGCCGTGAAAATTGGCGAAGCCGAGTTCATCAAGAAGAGCGCAGTTATCCGCCGAGGGCTCAATGCCGAGCACGTCCATGGCAAAGCGGGGAGCTGTCAGCATCTCCAGAAACTGGCCTTCACCGGCGCCAATGTCGACAAGGCTCTTGCCTTTGATGTCAACATTTTCGGCGAGAAACTCGACGGCAAAGGTCTGGCGGGCGATCACGGCGGGGATGCGCGCGGTATAGGTTTTGTCGCTGACGCGGGCATCGTCGGCGCGGTAGATTTCCTCGGCCCACATTTTCTGCAGCGCTTCGGGGGTGCGCCGATAGGCGGCCTGAATGAAGCCACAGTTTTTGCAGACATGCAGCGGACGGCCATCCATATAATGCGGGGCCGCCGGTATTTCGGCGAGATCGGTGCTGCTACAAAGATCGCACGGGTACAGGGTGAAGGTCTGATCGCTCATGCGCGGCTCCTGTTGCCGGCATGCCAGTGCAGGCAGATCGACGAACGCACGGGCTGGAAGCCCATGGAAATATAGAACTTGTTGGCGGCGTCATTATTGGCTTGCGAGCCGACACGGATCTGCTTGCCGGGTTCGATCATCGCTTCGACGAGCGCGCGTGCGACACCATGGCGGCGATAGTCGCCCGCCGTGCAGATCAGATCGATGACCTTGCCGTCGGGGCCGCTCAGCAACTGATTGAAGCCGACAATGCGCCCGCCCGGTGTCATGGCGACGATCATCTCCTGACCGCGCAGCCCCTTGAAAAAATTCACCGCCCAGCGCTTCTTGATCTCGGCGGCAATATTGTCAGGGATTTCCGGGTCCTGATGAAATCGCGACGTCGTCAGGTTCCGGGCCGCCAGCGCGCCGACCTGTTCAGCAATTGCAGCCTCGCCAGCGGCTTCTGCCTGCATGATCTTGCGCACTGTGAAATCCTCAGGGGGTGGGGCAGGGATCAACGGCTCATGCATCTTAGACGCTGCCGGGCGTTCGTAGGTGATCTCTTCCGTGGCAATGGTGAAACCCAAATCGATCAGCGGGGCGAATGACGGATCGTCCCGACCCGTTACCTTCGTCCATACAAAGGCCGGACCTGCGGACATGGCCGAGAGTTCCGCACTCAACACATTCCAATCAAATGGATGTGCCAGAAACCGGCACGGATAGCCGAATACGCCGCTCAGGAAATCGTCCGGAACAGTGGTGGTTTCTGTCGTTTCAAAACGTGCCGTACTCATGCTCATGCCATCATGTCTCTTCGGCGTTAAGAAAACCTATGCGATTACGTCCAAGTTTACTCCGGCGGGTGTTTCAGTACCCACGCGTTTCCTTGCTCGGCCCAGATTTCAGGATCGCGGTGCTTGTCGACGATCCCGGTAAACTCCGCTTCGCTGAGATCCAGATAATCCAGATGATCGGCGTGATACGTCGTCGGGAATTCGGCGTCGAACTTCCGTACCAGGTCGAGGCCTTCGTCGCGGCTCATCTGGCCATTCTGGATCATGCGGCAGGCATCGCGGACGCATCGCCCGAAGCCGAACTTGATGAATTGCATGTAGTAATAAAGGTTGTCGATCTTGTCATCGAGACTGTCGAAGTCGGTAAAGGTGCCGTCAGTGCGGCCGTTTGCGGCAGTATGGAAGTCAATCTTGTCTTTGATGAAGTTCCAGTTATCGAGCATCGACCAGCGGAAGAAATAACCGAAATACAGCGCTTTCACACCGACCTCTTCGACGCGTCCCAAATCGGGATAAAGGTACGGTGCCAGATCATGCTCGGCGATCTCGTCATCCATCCAGTTGAACGGGTCGTCGCCGATCTGGTGTTCGAGGACTTCGGTAAAATCACGCATCTTCATGTGATCGTCGGACAATACGCGACCGCCGTATTCGCTTTCGCCGTGTTCGGCATAGAAAATCAGCGGGATATTGTAGTTCACCGCGACCTGCACCGGTGCGGCATTGACACCGGCGTTCCAGTGGATCTTCGGATCGCCGCGTTCTGTGAAGAACCGCTTCGATAGCCGACGCGAGACTTTCTGGTTGGGCCGGATCATCAGCTGGTCAAAGCCGAGTTTGATCATTTCCTCGCGATTGTGCTGCGCCACCTGATCGGGCATCAGCGGCGAAAAGGTGACCAGCAGGGGGTTGAGGCCGAACTCGAACTTGATGCGATAGGCTATGGCGGAGGAATCCTTGCCGCCGGACCACGGCACGATGCAGTCATAGGGGCCATCATGGCCCCGATACGGCTCGATCAATTCCAGGAATTCGGTACGTCGAGCGTCCCAGTCGATGGTGTTTTTTCGCTCCGCCGTATGGCAAGCATTGCAGATGCCGTCCGCATCGAACTCGACGCGGGGCCGGGTGTTCGGCATCAAGCAGGTATTGCAAAATTTGATCACGTTTTTTCCCTGTAGGCCTTGCGAATCAGTAGATTATACCCGGACCGGGACGCCTTTGGCGTCGAGATATTTTTTCGCACTGGCGATACTCTGTTCGGTGAAGTGATAGATGTTCTGTGTGCAGGCCGCAGAGACACCGTTGAGGGCGAACGCCGCCGTCATGTGCTGCCAGTTGCCGCATCCGCCCAGGACCTGCACTGGAATGGAAACTGCATCGGCGACCTCTGCGCACAAATCCAGATCATAGCCTTGCAGTGCGCCATCCCGTTCGATCGCGGTAATAAGGATCTCGCCGGCGCCGAGGGATTGTGCATACTTTGCCCATGTTGCCGGGTCGTGGCCGGTTGGTGTCGTGCCGAAATGCGACATCACCTCGTAGCCGTTTTCGCGCTTTGCCGCATCGATGGATAGAACAACACATTGCGATCCATAGGCATTGGCAATGTCACTAATTAGTTTCGGGTTTTCCAAGGCGCCTGTATTGACGATGACCTTGTCAGCGCCGGCAGCCATATACCGGTTGACGTCTTCGGGCTTGCGGATGCCGCCACCGACCGAGATCGGCACGAAACAGGTCTGCGCGAAATCGGCAACGGCGGAGAAGAACTTTTCCCGGTCCGGGGTATCGCCGCGCGTCACGTCCAGAATGGCAATTTCGTCCACCGACCAGGCATCGACGAAATTCAGTGTGTAACGGTAATCGGGCGTGAACAGTTTGGTCCGGAAAAGCGTTCCGTCATTCAGCGTCAGAACCGTGATGATCCGTTTTCTCAGCATCACGCGCGCTCCAGAAAATTCTGCATCACCTTGAGCCCGTGCTGCTGGCTTTTTTCCGGGTGGAACTGTGTGCCGAAAACGTTGCCCGACTGCACGGCGGCAACCAGTGGTGTGCCATATGTGCAGGTGCCGACTGTGATGCCTGGGTCGGCTTCAAGGTGATAGCTGTGCACGAAGTAAAACAGGGCCGGGTCCGGGACTTCGTCGAACAGGATGCAATCAGCGGTTTGCTCGAAGTCGTTCCACCCGACATGCGGCACGCGGAGCGTTTCGTCTTCCGGGCGGATGCGTTTGACGGTGCCGGGGATCCAGCCGAGCCCGGCATGCTCGCCGAATTCTTCGCTGCCTTGGCCCAGAAGTTGAAACCCGAGGCAAATGCCGAGGATCGGAACTTTCCGGTCCTGCACCAGTTCATTCAACGGCTCGATCAATCCGCGTTCGTCAAGATTACGCATGCCGTCGCCAAATGCGCCGACACCCGGCAGGATCAGTTTGTCCGCAAGCATGAGCGTCGATGCATTGGCGCTGATCGCGCCTTTGTGGCCAAGCTTTTCCACCGCGCCCAGAACAGAGCGCAGATTGCCTAGTCCGTAATCGATAATGCCGATCATGTGCAGCCTGAAAGCTGAACCTCGCTATTGTTTTCAGGATTGCCGGCACAAAACGTGACAGCAGAAAACAAAAGCAGCAGGCTCAGTTATATTCCATGCGATGGCGCGTGCGTTCCCATTGATCCACGTACCATTCGCAATAGCGCTTGTAGCCGACTTCGAGCGTCCACTGCGGGACAAAATTCAGGTGTTCTCTGGCGCGGTCCGTCGACAGCGTCCCACGGATCGGTTTGATCACGTCGCGCGGACGCTCTTCAAGGATCGCATTCGGCACCACGGACTTCACCACGTTGGCGAGTTCAAGAATAGTCCGGGCGTTTCCGAAGGTAATATTGAAAGTGTTCGACGTGCCTGTACCCCCGGTCGATGCCATGGAGCGGATGATACCGTCCACCAGATCCTCGATATACGTGAAGTCGAGACGGCCATCGCCACCGCCTTCGAGCAGGAGCGGTTTGCCCATCAGGGCATTCTCGATGAATACCTGGCTGACCCGGCGGCTGATGCAACGTTCGCCGTAAAGCGCGCTCGGACGGATAATGGTGACGCCGAGCCCGTACTGGTCGTGATAGGTGCGGATCAGCCGCTCGCCCATGAACTTGGCGTTGGCATATATGCCATACGGCCGCGGGCGCACACTTTCATCGACGGTTTCGGTTTCAAAGTCGCCGTAAACGGTCGATGAGCTCATGAACACCACCTCGTTCACCTCGTTCGGGAACAGGCGCGTGAATTCCAGCACGTTGCGGAGGGTTACCAACTGTAAATCGAAGCAATGTCCCGGTGTCTTCTTGGCATCAACGGCACTCGATATTGCCGACAGATGTACGATTTTGGTCGGTTGGAAGCGTTTCAGGGTTTCAGCAAGGTCGGTCATGGATCGCGCATCGGCGTTGTCCATAATGACTCCGGCATTGCGCATCATTTCGAAACGCTGAACCAGGAAGTTGTGATTGAGCTGGCGTCGGAAATCGTCAATCTCCCTGTCGCTGACGTTGGCCAGCATATTATTCTGCATCAGGTTGTCGACGATCTGGACTTCAACGCCGACAGCGCGAAGCGCAATTGCCAGATTGTGGCCGATGAAACCGGCACCGCCAACCAGCGACACACGCTCGCCTGCCATCCGTTTTTTAACGAGATCGGGAGTTAATTTTTGGACCATGATAGACCTCTCATTCTGAGTAAAGCCTTCCACTTTCTGGGAAGTGACGCCGTTGATGTGAAGCTGTTAACCACGTCGAAACGAGCCACCATACCAGATACATGTGAAAAAAACACTCAGGAATTTAATCATCTAAATTTCTTCGTGCCTTTAGCCGTTGATGACTATGCCGAGAGCCTCGGCAATATCTTTCATATCATCCGTCTTCAGGTGCGGCCCGACCGGTAACGCGATGGACGTGTCGCTAATCAACTCCGCGTTTGCATAACGCCCCGGAGTATAACCGTAGCGTTTATTATAAGCTGTGAGCCGCGACACAGGGTGCGGATAATAAACGCTGGTGCCGACACCCATGCTTTGCAGTGCCAGTATGGTGTCGTCGCGGCGTGCGGCAAGGCTGCCTTCCAGGACCGCAATCAGGCAATAATGGGTGTTGGTGAAACGGGGATCCATATCATCGATAACGCGGATAGAACCAAGTTTTTCCAGTCCGGCCTTCAACGCCTCGAAGTTAGCTTTGCGGCGTTTGAGGATCTCCGGGATTTTTCTGATCTGCACACGTCCGAGTGCGCCCTGCATTTCGCTCATCCGGTAATTCATGCCGATGTCGGCGACATCGTAGATGCCGGGGACCTTGCGCTCTGAATGGGTGCGGTCGACGCTGAAGGCGCGGAACTTGGCGATGCGCGCCACGGTTTCTTCATCCTTGGAAACGATCATGCCGCCTTCGCAGGTGGTGATGTGCTTGACCGGATAAAACGAAAAGCAGCCGACGTGACCGAACAGGCCGACGTGCACGCCGTCGATCCTTGAGCCGACCGCGATGGCGCAATCCTCGACTACCGGCAAACCGGCGGCGTCCGCCACGGCCATGATTTTCGGCATGTCGCAGGGGATGCCGATATAATGCACGATGCCTATGCCTTTGGTCTTTTCCGTAATAGCAGCTTCGATCGCCTCCGCCGTCATGTTGCCCGATCCGGCCTCACAGTCGACGAAGACCGGCGTGGCGCCGCACAACGCCACTGCGTGCACGGTTGCCGCGTGCGTCATGGCGGGAACGATTACCTCATCGCCCGGACCGACACCGAGATCGAGCCACGCCAGGTGCAGCGATGCCATGCACGACGACGTGGACGCAGCATAACCGCCGCCCATCATGGCAACCCATTCATCCTCGAACCCCTTGCATTCCGGACCGTGCGTCAGAATGTGGCCTTGCAGCACCCGCATGACGGCGTCGCGGTCCTCATCCTCGATCCACGGCCGGCCGAAGGGAATGTTGTATTTTGCAGCAGGATTGTTCATGTATCGTACTCGATGTTCTGGGTTGCATGATTGGCGTGTGCGGTGTCGGTGGCGGCGACGGCGCGGATCAGATCGAACTCCCGGTAGGCCTGCGGTGCCGGATCTGCCCCGCTTTCGATGGCGTCGATAAAGGCCGGGATCAAGGCGCCCTTGGACGCGGGCAGCGGGTTTTGCACAACGGGCTCGGCGCGTCTGTTCTCTTCGCAGGTCTTGTGTAACCGCGGTCCGGCATCGTCGTATATGAAGGTCGCCTCGGTGCCGAATACGCGCAGCACATGATGGTGCCTGTGCACGCAGCCGAAATTCGCCGTGATGCGCCCGATCAACCCGGAAGGGAAGGTATAGGTCGCGGCCATGAAGTCATCGTAGTTGAAGCCGGTGCCGTCGCTGGCGATGCGGTTACCGATACAATTCACACTCGTCGGACGTTCGCCCGAGAGCATCAGCATCAGATCGATCAGGTGAATTCCACCACCTTCGATCACCGAATAATCCGGCACATCCTTGCGCCAGCCTTCGGTAATCTTTTCAAGGCGCCCGTACAGGTAATCGCCGTCGATGGCATAGATACGGCCCAGATTGCCGGCGGCAATCTCGCTGGCCAGCCATCGGTACAAATCGGCGTCGCGCAGCACGAGGTTGGACGCCAGATTCGGTTGCCCGGCCGCCTGCCATGCCTTGATGATCGATGAAAGCTCATCCGCCGTGCGGCACAGCGGCTTTTCGACAAAGACATGCTTGCCCGCTTCAAGGCACTGTAAGACTTGTCCGGTATGCATGTGATCGAAGCTGGCGATGGAGACGATATCGACGGCGGGATCGTCAAGCGCTGTATTCAGCGCGCTTGTGGTCTGACCGGCACCGATACGGGATTGCACGTCACTCGCCCGCGCCTTATCGAGATCGATCAGCCAGCGGATTTCCGTGCGCGGGTCTGCATTGAAGGCAACCGCATGCTGCTCGCCGACGCCGAGGCCAAGCACGGCAACGCCCATTTTATCATTTCCGCTGTTAGCGTTCGCCATAGCTTGACCGTTCAGGCGCTCATTCAGAGGTCCGCGCCGGTATAGTATGCTTTCGCCGCGGGAAACCCGGTGAAGTATTCATCGCACAAACGTGCATTGGATTCCTTGAAGTATGCAACGATCTCGCTTCGCAGTTCATCGTTCATAAGCCTGTAGCGGTCGTTCGGATCCTTTTGCACATGCGCTTCGAACCAGTCTGCAAGATTATGCGCTTCACGCTTGCTCAGATGCTTGTTGGCGACGCGCATGACTTCCACGGCGCGCGGTGCAAGGCTGGGATTGATGACGGGGAGGTCCCTGAACGCAAGCCGCGTTTCAACGCCGATTGCCATGATGACTGCGGCGAGAAAGCCGGAATGTTCGGATTCCGCATATACCTTCTGCTCGAACGGAATGACGGTGACGTTTTCTCGGCCAAAGAATTTAGCGTAGGTCTCGATATTGTCGGCCCAGTGCCAGTTTTCACGCGGGAAGTCGTCACAAAACGTCTGAAAGTCCCGTGTTTCATAGCGTTTGATGCACTGGTTATAGAGCGATTCGATATAGGTGTCCTGGCGCCGGACAAGGATGATGATCTTTGGATGGTAGCCTTCCGCAAGGAATGCGATTTTCTCGCACGATACATCGCAGATGTTCTTTTGGCCCTTTTCCGAACGCATCCCCAAAAGGTTTTCCTGGGTGACGAAAAAACTCTGTTCCGCCAACGACTCCATAGGGGTGAAATACTGATCCTTTACGGGCTGCCAGTGCTCGCGGATGAATGTCTCGTCATGGGCTATCATGCCGGTGTCGCGGTAAATGTGCGGGTCGTATTTGATCGAATGCTGGGCGAAGATTTCATGGAACATCTTGTCGTTGAAAAGCGCTTGTATAAGCGTCGATCCGCAACGTCCGCTTCCGACATGGAAGTTAATGGTTTTCAACATTCTGCTCCTGAAATCTGAAAGTGGTTATCGTTGTCTTAGGCCATGAAAGTTGAGCGATGATTAAGATGGCGCGGCAAAAAGTGACGGTTCCCTCGCCGCCAGAGCCTCGACTTCGGACAATCCGAACATCGGATTGCCCGGGTAAAGTGTAGCAAAGATGGCTTGTAAATTCCGATAATCTTCATGCGTGTCCAGAAGCATCTGCAACGCACTTGCCGTATCGCCGGTAAAGCCGGGTCTGCGTATATCGGATTTTGAAAATCGTTCGGGAAACTTGTCGAAATAGGAATGCAGGTATTCAAGGTCGGCGGGATCAACGGCTTCCCGGTTCGCCGATTGCAGCGCGGCGGCACGGATCGCCTGGCATTCGTATCCGAGCGGATAGCCGCTTTTACCGCTCAGATATGCCCAGTCCGCGCCTTCATGCGAGAAAGTCCCGAGCAGTCGGCGGATGACGGCAGGATCGATGGCCGGACAATCGCCCCAAAGCCTGACGACGATATCGGCGCCGGTTTCATCTGCGGCGATGGCAAAGCGGGTCAGCAGGTGTTCCTCGGGTCCGCGTGAGATGTGGACATCTTTGAACCGAGCAAGGAAGTCGGCCAACGGCGCTTGGGCGTCTCCTTCGGGGATCGTCACGCAGATGCGGTCGATTTCTGTAACGCTGCGTGCACGGTTGATGATGTGTTCAATGACCGGCACGCCACAGAGCGGCAGGATCATCTTGCCCGGCAAACGGGTTGAGGTATGGCGCGCCTGTATGATGCAAACAGTGCTCATTGTGCCTGGGTTTCCAGGAACAGCTTTGACGAGATAAAGCTGAAAAGGAATTTCGAGAAGCTGTTGGATGCCATGTCGCCGTTCAGGAATTCTTCGATGGCGCTACGTTTGACGATGTCGAAGATCGGGCTCTCGCTGAGCAGAATTTCCCGGGTTTCCGGGTCATTCCGGTCGACAAGCGAGTTGATCGAGGCATTGAAGCCGCGCTTTCGGGTATCAAGACGGACCTGATCGGGAACGATCCCGGCGCCGATTTCGCGCAGGATGCGTTTTGCATAGCCACCTCCCATGAGATGGCGTGCCGGCACCGAGTACAGATATTCGACCAGCGCCCGGTCTAGGAATGGCGAGCGGTTCTCGATCGAGAACATCATCGAGTTCAGATCGTCCTCGTTCAAAATCACAGGAACGGCTTCGGTGAACAATTCGTTCGCCATGCGGTTTCTGAGCAGTGCATCGGTATAGTTGTCTTCCGACCAGGATTCGGAAAACGGTTCAGTCAGAAACGAGGAAAAAAGCGCGCGGTCGAGCGTAATGTGATCGCGCTGGTCGGGGTTCTTGACGAAGCATAACGGGTCCTGAAGCCCCGGGTTCTGAACAAAGGCGCCCATACCCGATTTCCAAGCACCGACCAGGGCCTCGAAGTCCACGCCGGGGGTGTCATGCATCGCCGCCAGCCACATCGAATAATGATCGTAATAGCCAGTGAAGATTTCATCCGCAGCCGTGCCGGAAATGGCGATTTTGTAACCGTTCTCGGCAATCGCTTCGGACAGGAACGCATGCATGTAATAGCTGATGGTGACGACGGGCGCGTCATGAGCCGCAACCTGCGCTCTGAGCCGCTCGAAAAATCCTTCCGTCGATGTTTGGACCCGGTGATGCCGGCAGTCGAGATGCCGGACCATGATGTCTATGTTGGCGCTTTCGTCATAACGTTCATCACTGTCGATGATCGAGAAACAATGAATGTCGTGGCCCATGTTCTTGGCCGCAATGGCGGCGAGCGTTGCAGAATCGACACCGCCGGAAAGGCAGAAGGCAAGCGGTACATCGGCACGCATCCGGGTTTCGACAGCGCGGATAAGCAGGCTTTTGGCATGAGCGACGGCATCTTCGAATGAGGTCTCGCGGGTGTCCATGGCAAGCCGCCAATAAGGCGCCGGGGCCGGTCGTGCCGGGGTTTGCATGATTGCGCAACTGCCGCTGGGCAATGCACTCACGCCTTCGAAATATGTCTGCCCGCTTTTGCCCAGGCACTTGTATCCGTTGACGAGATAGCGGCGCAGTTGTTCCGTATTGACCGGTGGTTTGCGTCCCACCAGTGCCGTCAGCGTTTTGATTTCCGAGGCGAAATAGAGCGTGTCGCCGACAAACCACGTATAGAGCGGTTTTTCGCCGAAACGGTCACGGCTCAAGATCAGCTCCGAGGTAGTACGATCGAAAAGCGCGAACGCCCACATACCGTCGAGCCGGTCGAGAAACGCAGGCCCCCATTCCCTATAGGCTTCGATAAGTACCTCGGTATCTGATGCTGTGCTGAAACTATGTCCGAGCGAGGTCAGCTCATCGCGAAGTTCGACGTAGTTATAGATTTCGCCGTTGTAGGTCAGTGCGATGCCGTCGCGTTCAAACGGCTGGTTGGCGCGGGGATCAAGATCAATGATGGCGAGGCGGGTATGCAGCAGGCTGATATGGTTTTCGCCGAGCGTATAATTTGCCGCCGCTTCGGCATCCGGGCCCCGATGACGCATGCTGGCGAGCGCGCCGTGGATGCGCTGGGCGTCGGTGGGCTGGGGGCCGAACGCACCGGCGATGCCACACATCCCAGCGGCCTCAGATCAGGTTGCTGGGTGTGAAAGGATCGCCCTCGGCCATCGGCGACTTGAGCTTCCGGCCGATGATATCCTGCTCCCGGCCGGGGGGCATGCCGGTGCCGGGACGGGTCCAGTTCAGGTCGTCGCGGCCGACTGTATGACCGCCCTCGAGCCTGCGCGCAGCGACGATGGAACGCCGGATCTGTGGCGCAATGTCCTTTTCGCAATCCGCCATTTCGATCTGCCCGTCCCCGAGCATGGCTTCTGCGGCACGGATTTCCTCGACCAGCCGTTTCATGGTCCGGGGGTCGGCGGATAACTGATGGTCGCGGAAGTCGGAATGATCGTTGGCGATGGTGAAATGCTTTTCGATGATCCTGGCACCAGCGCCTACGGCAAGCTTCGCCGCATCAATACCAATGGTGTGATCGGAATAACCGGGTGTGCGCCTGGGGAAATTTTTCGCGATTGTGGATATGGCGGCGATATTGGCGTTCACGGGGTCGGTAGGGTAATTGCTTACGCAATGCAAAAGCCCGAGATCAATCGGCAGCCGCTTGCCGTCCCAGATATCATCGACGGTCCTAACGGCGATGCGGATTTCCGCCTCGTTCGCAAGTCCGGTCGAGATCACCAGCGGCAGTGTCGTTTTCGCCGCTTCTTCGATCAAGGCATAGAAGGTGTTGTCGCTGGATGCGATCTTGATTGCATCGCAGATGCTGCCGAGGAAGGCCGCGCTTTCCAGGTCGAAAGGTGTCGACATGAATTTGAGACCGGCCGCATGGGCCTGTTTTGAAAGCTGACTGAACTGGTCGTAGCTGAATTCGAACTTCTTGAGTGTGGAAAAGCGCGGCTCGTCGCTGCGTTTGACGAAGCGCTCGGGGACGATGGTCTGGAATTTGACCGCATCGACACCGGTTTCGGCGGCGAGTCCGACCATTTCCTGGGCAAGGGCGAAGTCGCCTTCGTGATTGTTGCCGACTTCGGCGATAATGAAGACGCCGTCGCCATAAAATGAAGATGGAGTGTGCACCTGAAACCCTTGCAAAAAGCCGTTCTGCTCTCGCTCGTCCTTAGCATAAAGCGATTGCCACGAAAAACCTTGTGAATTTAACCGCCGATCTTTGATGATCATGCATGCGGTTTCTGAAAATTGGGTAAATATATGAAAATCCCGAATTATTCCGAAGCCGCTGCAACAATCTTCACATGGCCTTTACTCGCCTAGATGTATAGATTTTGAAGGCATTATTTTGAATGTGGCGTTTTCCCAGATGCCCGGAAATACCGAATAAATACCTATAATTATTCTTCATTTTCCTATATGGTACACGTCCCAAGCTGGCATTTTTGTTTTGCCAGTGAGAATGGAACACAGGAGAGAACTCCTATGCGACTACTAGACAAGCCGCGCGTGCTTGAAAAATTCAAATCCTTTCATGACGCCGTTCGCAAGAACGATGGCAAAATCGGCACCAAACAACGAGGCATCGACGTCAACGTAAACAATGCGTGCAATTTACGTTGCGAGCACTGTTTCACGAACTCGCCCAAGGGCGACCACGTCAAAGAGGTGCTGTCACCTGAAAAGATTTACGAGATTGCCGATCAGGCCGATGAACTGGGCATCTTTGAATGGGATCTGCAGGGCGGTGAGCTGCTGCTGCAACCCGATCTTTTGTTCGAGGTCATCGAAGCCATCCGGCCGAGCCGGTTTTATCTGTATCTGACGACGAACGGATATTTCCTGGATGCGCCGATGGCCGAACGTCTGGCCAAGGCCGGCGTCAATCGCGTCTCCGTCAGTATCGACAGCATGGATCCGGAAGAGCACGACCGGTTCCGCGGTCGCAAGGATTCCTGGCGCCGTGCCATGGAAGCCCTCGAGCACGTCAAGAATGCGGGTATGGCGCCGTACATGAACATCACGGTCGGCCACTACAACGCGCTTTCTGAAGACGTAAAGCTGCTGATGGAGTATTCCAAGGACAAGCGCTACACGACGCTGGTCAATGTCGCGACGCCTGCTGGCATGTGGCACCAGATGTCTGAAATCATGGTCGACGATGAAGACAAGGCGCACCTGATCGAAATGCGTAAAAAGTATAAGAACGTGCTGCGCAATCTGTGGGATCCGTTTGACCGCAACTACGAAGCCGTCCTCGGATGCAATACCGTCAACCGCCTTTACGTCACCCCCATCGGCGATGTGCTGGCGTGTCCGTACGTGCATATCAAGATCGGCAATGTGTTCGAAAATACACTGAAGGAAATTTCCGATTTCGGATTCCGTATCAAGTATTTCAGGGAACATTCGAGCAAATGCCTGGCCGGTGAGGATCAGGATTTTGTGAACAATTTCCTGCGCAAAGAGAAAACGACGATTTTCAAGCCATCTCTTGCCGAAGACATTTTCGCGGAGGAAGATTTTCTTCAAGTGCCGGCCGAGTAGAAAAACTTTCAGGGCACAGAACGGGCAGAAAAGCCTATGCGGAAATCGATTTTTGATGCTTTCGAGCGCTGGCCAGACGCAATCGCCTTAATTGATCGTGGTGTTCAGTCCTCATATCGTACGCTCAAAGCAAGGGGCGATGAAATTGCGCGCCATGTCGCGCCCGAAACCCTGACGCTCGTTCTGTGCCGAAATGAAACGGATTGCGTTGCGGCCTACACCGGTCTGATGCGGGCCGGGCGCGCGCAGATGCTGGTGCATCATACGATCAAGGCGAACCAGCTTCTGGGGATTATTGACGCCTTCAGGCCGGAGTATCTCTTCTTGCCGGATGATGCGGCCAAAAGCTTTGCCGATGCTGCGGTGATCGCACATTTTGGCGGCTATCAGCTCGTTGCCGGTGCCACCAAGGGGGGCGGGGCGCCGCACGATGATCTGGCCGTGCTGCTTTCGACATCGGGGACCACCGGCAGTCATAATTTCGTCCGCCTGTCCTTTGACAACATCCATGCGAATACGCAACAGATCAACGAGTATCTGGGGATCACGCCCGCAGAGCGCACGATCACGACCATGCCGATGAGCTATTCGTACGGTCTTTCGATCCTGAATACGCATCTGTCCGCCGGTGCGTCGGTGGTGCTGACAGAAGACGGGATCATGGCGCGCTCCTTCTGGGATACGTTTCATGCCAGCGCCATTACAAGTTTTGGCGGCGTTCCATTCATTTATGAGCTATTGAAAAAGCTCAGGTTCGCAAAGATGGACATATCGGGCTTGCGTTATATCACGCAGGCCGGGGGACGGATGCCAATCGATCTTATGCATGACATGATCGATACGTGCGCGGAAAAGGGGGTGCTATTCGTGGCGATGTATGGCCAGACCGAAGCGACGGCCCGGATTTCCTATGTCCCGGCGGCGCGTGCCCGCGACAAGGCGGGGAGTATCGGCATCGCCATTCCGGGTGGCCGGATGTGGCTTGCAGACGAATCCGGCGATGAGATATCTGCGCCAGGCACGGCAGGCGAGCTGATGTACGAAGGGGCCAACGTCAGCATGGGCTATGCGGTTAGCCGCGCCGATCTTGGCCGGGGGGATGACAATCGGGGTGTCATCGCAACGGGGGATATCGCCGTTCGTGATGAAGACGGCTACATGAGTATCGTCGGGCGCAAGAAGAGGTTTCTGAAAATATACGGCCATCGCGTCAACCTGGACGAGATCGAGCGCCAGCTTTGTGCCGCCGGGTTCGATTGCGCGTGTGTCGGCGAAGATGGGCATATGCAGGTCTATGTCGCAGATGGCGGCGCGGTCACGAAAGTCGGTGACCTGATCGGTGAAATCACGACCCTGCACCCGCGTGGTTACAGTGTGTCTGAAATCGATGTGCTGCCGCGCAACAGCGCCGGGAAAATAGCGTATCCGAAATTACCGGCCGGCGGAGATGGCGCACGATATGTTTGATCTTGCCGCCGTCATTGATCTGCCGCCATTTTCAATGGCCCAACCGGACAAGGACAGCCTGTTCGGCGAGGCGCTTGGCGATCTGACGCGCCATCATTACGCAGGGTGCGGGCAATATCGGCGTATCCTCGATGCACTCGGGTTCGATCCGTCGGTTATGCATACGACGCGCGAATATCCATATCTTCCGGTTCGCCTGTTCAAGGATTTCGAGCTGATGAGCGTGCCGCCTGCCGATATCGTCAAAACCCTGACGTCGTCCGGCACATCCGGACAAGCAGTCTCGAAAATATTTCTCGATCAAACGGCGGCAGTCATGCAGACCAAGGTTCTGTCGAAGATCGTCGGTGATTTCATCGGTCCGCAACGCTTGCCGATGCTGGTGATCGATTCCGCTTCGGTGGTCAAGGACCGCCGGCATTTTTCAGCACGGGGGGCGGGGATCATCGGGTTTTCCATGTTCGGGCGCGATGTGACCTATGCCCTAGATGAAAACATGGCGCTGGATATGGCCGCGATCGAAGCGTTTTCTGAGAAGCACAAAGGCGGACCGGTACTGCTTTTCGGCTTTACGTCGATCGTCTTTCTGCACCTGATCGAAGCGCTGGCGGAGAAGGGACTGAAGCTGCCCTTCGAACAAGGCATTCTGATACATGGCGGCGGCTGGAAGAAGTTGGCCGACATCGCCGTGGACAATGACGCTTTCAAGGCGCGCCTGGCCGACGTTACCGGGATCGAGCGGGTGCATAATTACTACGGCATGGTCGAACAGACGGGCTCGATTTTCATGGAATGCGAAGCCGGGCGTCTGCACAGCTCGATCTTTTCCGATATCGTGATCCGGGGGAACGATTTCTCGGAATGCGGACAGGGCGAAAAAGGGCTCGTCGAATTGGTCTCGCTGCTGCCGTCCAGTTATCCAGGCCATGTCCTGATTACGGAAGACATCGGCGAATGGCTCGGTGTTGACGACTGCCCATGCGGCAGGCTCGGCAAGACATTTGCTATTCATGGCCGTGTGCGCCAAGCAGAAGTAAGGGGGTGCAGTGATACGTTCACTTCCTGATGAAGGCGTCGATTACCTTGTAGGCGGCCCGTCTCTGTCGGCGCGGCCGCGTCCGCCGTTCGATGCGCTGGCGTGTGAATTCATAGGCGCGCTTTCGAAGCTGCTACGCGGGCGCGCCGCGACCAAGGCCTATCCCGATCTGGCGACATTTGCGTTTTGGTGCCGCGAGGCAAACCTCACGCGTCTGAAACAGGCATACGATGACGGACAGGTTCGCCTTGGCCGGGGGCTTGCGTTTCACATCGCACCCTCGAATGTGCCGGTGAATTTCGCATTCTCACTCGTCATGGGGCTGTTGGCCGGGAATGCCAACGTTGTCCGGGTGCCGTCGGCACTTGCGCCACAGGCAATTGCCCTGATCGACGCCATTCGCGATGTGCTGAGCGAAGACCGTTTTGCCGAACTTGCGCAGGAAACGGCAATTGTCAGCTATCCGCGCGGCAGCGCAATCACGGCCGGCTTTTCCGCGCTTGCCGATGCCCGCGTCATTTGGGGCGGCGATGCGACGGTGAATGAAATCCGCGCTATCCCCGCCGCCAGCCGGTGCATGGATCTGTGCTTTGGCGACCGCTATTCATTGTGTGTGCTGAATGCCGAAAGCGTTCTGAGCTTGCCTGATGAGGATATGAACCGTCTGGCCCGCAATTTTTTCAATGACACCTATGTACTGGATCAGAATGCCTGTTCATCTCCACAGATCGTTATCTGGACGGGCGATAATCCGGATGCCGCCGGTGAACGGTTCTGGCCGGCGGTGAGACAGTATGTAGGTAGGACTTATGAACTTGAGGCGGGACAGGCGGTCGACAAGCTGGTGGCGACGATGTCCTCTGTCATCAACGTCAACGAAGTAACGCATATCGTCAGCGACGGTATAGATGTGGTGCGGCTGAATTTGAATGCGTTGCCGGCTGAGCTTGAGACGGCGCGCGGGCGGTACGGAATGTTTTTCGAGTACACGGTTGCGGCGCTCGACGATATCGTCGATGCCATTCGCCCGAAGTTCCAGACCTTGACGTATTTTGGTTTCTCCAAGGACGAACTGTCATCGTTCGTTGTCGGCCAGCGGCTTGTCGGTTTCGATCGTCTGGTGCCTGTCGGCCGGGCGCTGGAGATGGATCTGGTCTGGGACGGCAATGATATCGTTCGCCAGCTTTCACGTGTGATCAGTATTTTATAAGGAGGCTGGCCATTGGAAACAGATGATGCCGGACGAGCGGGGAGCGCTCTCAGACTGGAACTGGATGATATTCTTGCCTACCAGAAGAACCGCTTTCCCTATCTTATGATCGATATTGCCGAGGAAGTAGTGCCCGGGGTGAGTGCGCGCGGATACAAGAATCTGGCGTCGACGGACTGGTTCTTCGAATGCCATTTTCCGGGCGACCCGAACATGCCCGGTATGCTGCAGATCGAAGCGTTGGTACAGATGTCGGCCCTTGCGCTGGTGACGCTGCCGGGCAACAAGGGGAAAGTCTGCTATCTGACGAAAGCCGACAAGCTGGTCTTCAAGCGCAAGGTGCTTGCCGGGGATCGTTTCGATATCGATACACGGGTCATTTCATTCAAGCGCGGACTTGCTAAGCTCGAAGGTACCGGCACCGTCGCCGGGGAACTGGCGTGCCGTGCGGAATTCTCGCTGATCCTGCCGGAAATCATTGAAGAGTTCAGAGTGAGCGGGTGACTGGCCGAAGAATGGAAACGCACATGCTTCTGAAAGACAAGAATACAATCGTTACCGGCGCAAACCGTGGTATCGGGCAGGCCATTGTTTCGCTGTTTGCCGCCGAGGGAGCGAATGTCTGGGCTTGCGCACGCACGCAAACGGATGAATTCGAGCGCTTCGTTGGTGACCTGGCCACTCAGCACAAGGTCAGGGTCGAGCCGGTGTATTTCGATCTCGTCGACGAAGCTGCCGTGAAAGCGGCGACGAAAGCAATTCTGGCCGACAAGATTCCCATCGATGTCATCGTCAACAATGCCGGTGCGATTGAAACCGCGAGTTTTCTGATGACACCCGCCAAAACGTTCAGGAACATGATGGATATCAATTTCATCTCGCAGATGGGTTTCTCGCAACCGCTGATGCGCGCGATGCTCCGCAACAAATCGGGCAGCGTCATCAACATTTCCTCAAGCGCGGCCGTGTTTGGTAACGAGGGACGTGCCGCATATGCCGCCAGCAAGGCGGCGCTTATTGCCGCGACGAAAGTCATGGCGCGAGAGCTGGGCGGGGTAAACATCCGCGTCAATGCCATCGCGCCGGGCCTGACGGAAACGGATATGATGCGGGGCAGCACGGAAGACGCTGCAATTGACGCGACGCTGGCGGGCACGGCGCTGGGGCGGCTCGGCGAACCCTTGGAAATTGCCGGCGCGGCGCTGTTTCTGGCTTCGGACCTGTCATCCTATATGACCGGTCAGGTGCTCAGCGTGGATGGAGGAATGTAACCGGAATGAATGCCATGAATGAGCAGAAAGCCCATGTCGAGAACATGGCCAGGAATATGCGCCGCACGATCCTGGATATGTCGCTGGCCGCAGGCGCAAGCAGTTCGCACTTCGGTGGCGGCCTCTCGATCGTCGATATCATGGCGTCGCTGTTCGGCGCCGTAATGCGCTATGACCCGAAGAACCCGGAATGGGATGCGCGCGACCGCTTTATCCTCTCCAAGGGGCACGGTTGTTTGGGGTATTACGCGGCACTTGCCGAGATCGGCCTGCTCAGCCAAGTGGAAATTCAGAGTTTCGAGACCACCGGCAGTATTTTGCTCGGCCACCCGGTGATGAACCGCAAGAAAGGTATCGAATTTTCAACGGGGAGCCTCGGCATGGGGCTCTCGCTCGGTATTGGTGTTGCGGTCGCCGGACAACGGCGGAACAGAGATTATAGCGTTTATGTGATCCTGGGCGATGGCGAACTGAACGAGGGGTCGAACTGGGAAGCGATCATGGCAGCGCCGAATTTCAAGTTGTCCAACCTGGTCGCCATTGTCGACCGGAACACATTTCAGCAGACCGGCAGCAATGAAGAGATCATGCCGATCGGTGATATCGCAGCGAAATTCAGCACCTTCGGCTGGCGTACGCTGGAGATCGACGGTCATGATGTCGGCGCCTTGCTGGAAGCGCTGACTTCACCCAGAGGCGAACAGCCGACGTGCATTGTCGCGCATACGGTCAAGGGCAAGGGCTTCTCGTTCTCCGAGGGTGACAACGACTGGCATCACAAGGTTCTGACGAAAATTCAATACGAGGCAGGCCTCGAGGAACTGGGCGTCGTCCGGGAGGATGCGTCATGAAGATCGACAAGCGCAATGCGAAGGCATGGTCGCGGATCGGGTCCAGGGCGGCTTTCGGGTTAGGCCTGCTGCAAATGGCGGAAGACCGCGACAACCTGATCGTCGTGGCTGCCGATACATCGACGTCGGCCGGCCTCGACCGCTACCGCAAGACCTTCCCGGAAAAATACCTGGAAGTCGGCATCGCCGAGCAGAACGTCATGGCCATATCGGCGGGTCTCGCCAGCGAAGGGATGAATACCGTCTGTGCGACATTCGCGCCGTTTCAGACCATGCGCTGTTGTGAACAGATCAAAGTCAATTTGGGGTATATGCAGCACAAGGTGACATTTGTCGGTCTGGCCAGCGGCGTTGTGCTTGGTCAACTCGGCTACTCGCACTGCTGTATCGAAGATCTGGCGGTGATGCGGGCGATCCCCAATCTGACGGTTTTATCGCCGGCGGATTGCGGAGAAACATTGAAGGCGCTGGCTGCCGCGCTGGATGCACCGGGCCCCGTCTATATCCGCCTGACGGGCGGCACGCCCAACCCGATGGTCTACGAAGACGATTATGACTTCGAGATCGGGAAAAGCATCCGCCTGCGCGACGGCGACGATGTTGCCATTATCGCCACCGGCACCATGGTCAATGCTTCGCTTGAAGCGGCGGAACACCTTGCCGAAGACGGGATTTCCGCAGCGGTTGTGAACATGCATACCATCAAGCCGATTGACCGGGACGAGATCACAGCACTTTGCGGCACGCATAAACTGATCGTCACCGTCGAGGAGCATACTAAGATCGGCGGTCTGGGAAGTGCCGTTGCCGAGGTTAAATCGGCCATCGACAAAGCCCCGGCGCAACTGATTTTGGGCCTGGACGATTCCTATGCCAAGTCTGGTGCTTATGTCGATATTCTGGAATTTAACGGCCTGACACCGGCGCTCATTGCCAGGGACATCAAGTCTGCGCTGGGGTAGGGCGCTAGTCTTCTCAGGGATTGATGCGGTCCTGGTTGCCGTCGCCCTTTGTTACCAGCCACTTGTTCATGTCATACAGCCAGGGTTTGTCATATTCCGGCGTGACGATAACGGAAAGATTGATGGTTTTGCGAAAATCATCGGCAAGTGGCGAAAACAACCGGGGCAGATCAAACTCCTCAAGCGTCACGATTTGCCGCATGCCGCCGTACAGCAGCCCTGAAATCGTTTCGCCGTGGGTGCCGTAATAATCGCAGAACGCGACGTCATCGCCGGCAAGGATCGACGCAAGCGCCGGATATGCCGCGGCGATGGCCGAAGGTAAGCCGATGGCCTCGACGATCCGGGCGACACGCGGTGCATCGCCATACTTTTCATAGCGCCAAACGAAATAAGCCGGGCCGTCCGGTGTGTCGAAGCGATAGCGTAGATAATCGATGAACGGATTGTCGCGATAACGCCAGTTCATATATTCCTGGGTCCGGTTGGTGCCGAAGCTGATGGTGTCGCGCATCGCCGCCCAGACATCGTCATAAGCGGCATCGAAAGTGTCGATTTTGCTGGCTTCGACGGATGAGGAATCCCGGTACTTGGAGATCATCCGCAGATAGAGCTTTGCACTCGGCCGTGCGCCTTTGACCATCGTCAGCGTCTGCACGGGATCGATCACGCCAAACAGGCGCCGCATCTCGACCCATTGATATTTGAAGATACGCGATTTGATGGCGACGGAATCGATCCCGGCGCCCATACCGCCGAATACACCACGCGCGGTAATCTGGTCGATGATTAGCGGGAGCGCGCCGCCCATCATATCGGGGTCGGCATACCAGTCATGCCCCCACGAGCCCATGAACGGCTTGCCTTCGAGCCACATCGGCTGAATAGACGAGAGCCAGATGCCGGTGACGCGATCATTGTCGTCCGTGCTGATCCACGTGCCGCCATCGCTGCCGTCACCGAATAATTCAGCAGCTTTTTCGAACTGCCACTCAAAGAAGTCGGGACGCAGCGAGATGTAGCCGGGCTTGAAGACCTTTGCAGCCAACTCGGCGACGTCAGGCAGTGTCTTGAGCGATAAGGGTTTGAGCATGGTGTAGTCGCAAACCGTAATTCAAAGGGTTTACGTAAGCGCGTGCATTTGCTCTTGGCCGCGTGCCGCCGTTCCCGGGATCATATCCATCTTGAAGGCTATTCCCGGCAACGTCTTGAGTTGCTCCTGATCCGGCAGCTCGTTGCCGTTTTCGAGCATGATCTGCAGGACATCGACAAGCGTCTGTTCACCTTCGCCGATGGCAACCATGGTGACGCCGTCGTTCGCCAGAACTTCTTCGTAGGATGCTGTCGGATACGGGCCGCCGGCAATGATCGGGGTGTCGATCCCGGCATCGCGAATGGCTTTGATGGCATCGTGGAAGAAGCCTTTGTAGAACGTCATGGCGCGGAAGCCGATAAGATCGGGGTTGCGTTCGCGGATCATGGCAACCAGCTCTTCAAAGCTGTCGAAATCAATGCGGGATTTGGTCAACTTGGCGCTGACACGTCCTTCGAGAGCCCGATCCACATACGATTGCAGAGCCATCAGGCCGAGCGGCGGTTCCAGTACATTGTATTCGCGATTATCGAAGTCATCGCTGAAATAGGACGACATGTCGATCAGCAGGAGATCGATTTCCGGCTTGTGGTTTTTCGGTGCGGAGAATTTCTCTTTGCAATCCGAGTAGATGTTGGGGATTGCAACATCTGCCTCATCAAACTGTTTGGCGGGTTTGACGTCTTCCCACTTAAGGCCGGCAAGCTTCAGCACGTCGGCAAGCGATGTGATCCGCTTGGTCGGGAAGTAGCTGTTGTACTTCTGGTCCAGCTCCTCGACGCTGAACTGCTCGAGCTGGCGAGGGATAACGCTTTTGAGGCGGTCCTTGTTCAGCACATAGTCGCGGACGAACTTGGTGCGGATGCCCGATGTGAATTCACGTGAGAACGGCAGCGTGGGGGCGATCTCGTGATACGACATATCCTGTGACGCCTCGATAATCTCACGCGGCACACCGACCTCGAGGGCGAAATGCTCCAATTCGGTGCCCGGGAAAATCCGGACATTGTGCAGATACGGGAAGTCGATCCAGTTGATACTCTTGATGAAGTCCAGCGTCATGTTGGCTTCATCTTCGGTTTCCGTCGGGAACCCGTGCATCGCATTCAGGGTAATGATGACTTGAGGATAGTTCTTGGCGATGTACGTCAGGTTCTCGTGCAGCACATCGACATTCAGGTTTTTGCGCATGACTTCCTGCATGCGTGGCGCAGCGTGTTCGAGCGACAGATTTACACCGACTGAGCCGCCTTCCACCATCAAGTCGATCATGTCCTTGGTCAGCAGATCGCCCTTGAGGCCGGTCGGGAAGAAGAACTTCATGTCCAGGTTGTTCTTGATCACGAATTCAAAGAAGCGGATGAACTGTTTGGAATTGACGTTGAATATGTCGTCGATGAACTCAACGCGTTTGACGCCGAGATCGGCGAGAACCTTGATTTCATCGATCAGGTTTTCATCGGAGCGGCGGAAATGGAATTCTGTGGTTTTATAGATGTCACAGTAAAAGCACCGGTACGGGCAACCGCGTGTGGCCTGCACCGCCATCGAGTACTTCACGCCCGCATGGCCGATAAATTGATGATACCTGCTGTAATCGATCAGCGAACGGTCGATGATCGGCAGAGAATCTAGCTCGCGGGTCTGTTGACGCTTTACGCTAACCCAAGTGTTCTCTTGCGGTTCTGTCGTAGAAGGAAAGCTGGCCATGACGGTTTCTCCGTATAGATAAGCATTCGATGTTGTTTCCAATGGGCAGAATTACTTTTCGGCCCCGGCGCAGTATCGCGACTTTTAATCATTTAAAACAAACAACGTTGGAGCCTAGCATTTCAGCAAGTTCTTGTCTCTAAAAAGAATGTCCAATAACCGCTCAACAACATACCCAGCAATATTTCGAGCTGTTCTGAGTATTGGTCTTCTTTTAAAACGCGACCCCGTATTTCTTTAAGATCTCTTTGCCTTTTTCGTACGAACTGAAGTCAACGATGTCGTCGGTTTCCAGGCTGATATCAAAGCATTCTTCGAGTTCGGAGATCAGGCTCAAATGGCCGATCGAGTCCCATGTTTCAATGGAATTGAATTCGAGGTTTTCCTTCAGCTTTTCCTCATCGATCTCGAATATTTCAACGAATACCCGGTCATATTCTTTCTGAACATCCATTTACGTCGTCTCCTGAATAATCCAATCCGCGAATTATGCGGTTGAGAGTTCTTTTGTAACAACCGCTGAATTGCCGCTGGCATCGCAGCAGGCAACGCCAACGGCGCTGATAAAGTCAATCGGTACGGTCAATGCATCGAACGTATAGCGCCAGCGCGTCGGTTCGATCACGTCCAGATTATCCCAACCGTATTCGCCGAGTTTCGTCTTGTACCCGAACCACGGCTGGACACCGAAAATCGGCGCGTCGGCGTCAATCCAGACTTCGTCGCCTTTGACCGTCATCGTTAGTTTCGGCGCAGGACGGTCATGGATGCCGGCAACCCGGCGGAAGGCATCAACAGCGGTCGAATTGCGGAAATGAACACCCGGGTAAGCGGCGCGCATCTTGTCCAGCATGGCCCAAAAGGCACCGTACTTACGCATCGGGGAATGATCGTGAATATGGCAGGACATCAGCACGTCTTCACCGGCGTTGGCGCGTTTGAAGGCTTTGGTCATTTCTGCTTCATCGAGGTTCCCGTAGCGGCTGCCGAGCTGAATGGACCTGCCTATCCAGCGTTTGCCGGCCCCGGAAATGCGGTAATCGTAGGGATCCGGCCTGTAGATCGACCAGTCCGAAGGTGCGCCTTCCCAGTCAACCCAGCGGCGGCTGGCGACGTCGGGCTGGTCGCTGCTCGAGGGCGGCAATGCGATATTGGAAAGATCGAAAGGGAAATACTGATCGCAGAAAAAGCTGATGTCCGCAGCCATGATCGGTGTCCGCACACATGGCGCGAAATGCTGAAATTCGAGCATTTGCGACACCAGCGATGTGATGTGACTGGTGTCGTTCGTCCAGTTCCGGCACGGGTGGTGCGTGGCTTTGGTCAAGGGAACGCTGTGGTGGTGGAAATAGATGGGATCCGTATCGGGCTTGTTATGGAAGCGTTCCCAGTATCGTTCGAATACGCCATTGATGCCGATCGGTTTATGCCGCGGATTGACGCGGAAATCGCCACTCCAGTCACACACAAACCAGTTGAACACGATGCCGTTGCCATCGTCATCAATAGCCTGTGCGCGGTATTCCGGGGTTGAGCAATCATCTATGTTCCGCTCAACCTGGTCCCAGGTGCCGAGCCAGTCCCGGACGTCGGGGGCGATGACCTTGTTAATTTGCCGGCGCACATCGTCGGGCAGGTCGAACCCGCCCTGGCGGAGCTTATCGAGCGTTTCAGCCTCCAGCGGCAGCGACAGATCAAAGAGATGATTGAGCCGTGTGACGCAGGCCAAGGCCGTCTCGTTCAACGGCCCTTCGGTATCCACGCAGAGGACAAAGTTGACGCTACCCTTCGGCATGGAGGGCCTCTTTGAGGGGCTCTTTGTGCGTTTCTCTGCTGGCGGTGTCGCCGGCAGCGGCGAAATTTTCTTTATCGCGGCACGTCAAACATGCATGGCACACTTTATTGAGTTTTCCACTCAGGAGCTGATTGCGGATTTCCGCGAGTTCTTTGCCTTCCCAGATATCCTTGAGGGTGTCTTTCGTCGCATCGCCGATCTTCAGGGCTTTGCCGAAGAACGTACAGCACGGCGTGACATCCCCGTTCGACCAGACATGAAGGCTATTGAACGGATAGGCGCAATAGGTGCTTTGCGGCTGCGGCAGGTCTTTGGAGACATGGGCCTCGTCGCCCAATTCAATCAACTCGTCGACCTGCCCGAAATCAACCATTTCCTGAAAATCGATGTAGTCGACACGATCACGCCATTTATCGAGAAACGCCTGCTGTTCATGAAGGTTGTCTTCCTGGACGCAAAAACATAGACGGATGACGGGAAGTTTCGAGTTAGCGCGTTTGCGGGTCTCTATCAGCGTCTCGAGATTGGCCTCGATTCGCGCCAGTTCGTTCTTGCCGCGGATTTTCTCATAGGTTTCCGGGGTTGCGGCGTCGAGAGAGACCTCAATCCGCGCAATCCGCTCGGCAACCAGAAACTCGCATAAAGACTTGTTCAGTAAGACGCCGTTGGTGCCGAGAAAAACATCCATCACATCGGCGCGGCGCACACTGGCAATTGCATCGCGTGCGCCTTTATAGATCAGGGCTTCAGAGCCCATGCCGACGACGGCGGCAGGCAGGTTGTGTGCTGCGCATTCGTCCATGATTGCATCGATGTGTGCGAGATCAAGCGTCGCCTTGGGGGCGCTGTGATTGATCGTGTAGCACATCTTGCAATTCAGATTGCAGCGGTTGACGAATTCCAGGGAAACGGTAAGGGGAAAATCGGGGATAAATCCGTTGGTGTCGTAGTTCAGGCTCTTCTTGTAATCTTGCCTGTACGCACGAAAACGCTCGCCGAATTCATCGGCGAGAACAGCTTCAACATCTGTATACTTAACGGATTCAACGTGCTCGACTTTGTCGCGTTCGCCCATCATTCTGATCCTCAATAAGCTCCGATTCTAGGAGCAAATGCTTGATATATAAGAGTATTTGTCAAACCACACTCTCGTAACATCATACAGCATCTGCCAGTTTATGATCTTGTTTGTTAAATCTGTCAAATTGGAGTGAAAATTTTTTTGAAAATTCTTTTTGACTCCGGCGCAAGGTTCAGGTTAAAGGTTGTCAGTGTAGCTGGAAGTTTCTTGTGAGGCTCCCAGTCGAAAAGGTGAAGTAAAATATTTCACCCCATAGTATGCTCTAGAAACTCTAGAAAGGAGTTAAATTAATGGGCGATATTACCCTCTCAGCCGCCGTACGTGGCAGCCTTCTCTCACTGCAAAGCACCACCTCTCTCGTTGAACGGACGCAGGGCCGTCTGTCCACGGGTCTTGAAGTTGCAAGCGCCATTGACGATCCGGTCGCGTTCTTCCAGGCGAAGTCGCTGAATGACCGTGCTTTCGACTTCAACGAAAAGAAAGATGGTATTGACCAGGGGATCAGCACGGTTACCGCGGCTCTCGGTGGTCTTGAAAGCATTGAAGCCATCGTTCGTCAGCTCAAAGGTGTTGCATCATCTCTGAAGTCGGCGACCGGTACGCAGTTTACCGATTTGATCACGCAGTTCGGCACACTGAAATCGCAGATTGGTGAGTTGGCCGCTGACGCCAGCTATCAGGGGACCAACCTGATCGATAACGCGACGGAATCACTTTCCGTCAGCTTCTCCGATCAGACTTCCAGCTTGCTGACGATCAGCGCGGCGCAGTCGACCCAAACCGGTCTCGGCCTTGCCGACGTTGCTGTTGCAACGGACACGACCTTCAACTTTTCTGCCCTGACCGGCTTGCAGGTTGGTTCCGGTGGCGGCCCGATCACGGTTACCTATCAGGGTACCGGCGTGACGGTGTCTGATACCGGTAGTTCGCTTTCCGTTCAGTACGGTACGGCTTCCTTCAATATCGTAGCCGCCAACAATTCAACGTCGGCCATCGACACCCAGGCCATTACGCAGGGTCAGGTTCTGACGATTAGCGTTCTGACCGCCAACGTCACCGGTGCTACGGCTGGCTTCGTCACGACGGCACACGGTACGACCGCGAAAATCGACGTATCTGCCAACAACACCAACTATATAACGGAGAGCGTTACCTCCACGATCGATCCGATCATCACGGAGTTGGATTCGGCGCTGACGACCCTTCGTGCACGCTCGCAAACGCTGGGTTCAAACGTGGCTCTGCTTCAGACCCGTCTCGACTTCACGGAAGACTACGTGAACACCCTTGAGATTGGTTCCGGCAAGCTGACACTGGCCGATTTGAACGAGGAAGGTGCAAACCTGCTCGCTCTGCAGACCAGACAGCAGCTCGGTATTTCCGCTCTGGCCTTCGCTGGTCAGGCAGAACAGGGCATCCTGGGTCTCTTCCGTTAAGAATAAGACCCACAAGTCCGGTTTTTATAAGCTGGACTGGACGTCTACAAAGAAACGGCCGTCGCGGAAACGCGGCGGTCGATTTCTTTTTGGCGATCAATTTGCGACGTGAGATGTTAACTGCATGAACGCCAAAGATATTACACCACAAGAACACCTGAGCGCGGGGCAAGCCTTGCTTGCGCAAGAGGACATGCCGCACGCGGTTGATCGTTTCCAAGAAGTACTGGATCTGGATCCCGAAAACGTACAGGCGCTTGCGGGGCTCGGTTTCGCGTATGTGACACTTGGGCAATTCCATGACGCGGTCCCGATATTGGAACGCGGCGTTGCTAATTCGCCGCAAAACGCCGGTTTACTGGAGATGCTCGGTGTTTCCTATGCCTACACAGGCAGTATCGATGCCGCTGAACAAGCATTGCGAAAAGCACTTCGATTTGGTGACCGGGGCGCGCAAACGGTCGTCAATCTGGCCGCCGTCCTTAACGAACAGGGAAAATTCGATGAAGCGCAATCCATGTTCAGCAGTTGCCTCCGCCGTGAGCCCGAACATCTTCAAGCACGCTATAATTTTGGCATTTTGAAACTCCTCAAAGGGGAATTCAAAGAAGGCTGGCAAGGCTTCGAGCTGCGCAACGAAGTTGTTAACCGGGGCGCGCCGCAGTGGGCGCAAAGGTGTTCTGCGCCTGAATGGCATGGTGAGGACCTGAAGGATTGTAGTATTCTGCTTTACGCCGAGCAGGGACTGGGCGACGCCATTCAGTTTGCCCGGTATGCAAATCAGGTTGCAGGACTTGGTGCCAGGGTAACGCTTCAATGCGGACAGGTTTTGGTGGATCTGCTCGGCACCATAGAAGGGATTTCGCGATGTGTATCGACGGAAAACACCGTTGACGATGTCGACTTCAAAGTATCGATGCTGAGTTTGCCGCATCTGTTTGAAACAACCGCTGACAGCATCCCGGAAATGACGCCTTACATTGCGATCCCGGACGCAACCATAAAATCATGGGGCGAAGTCATTGCCGGTATTGGTGTTGGTCCTAAAGTTGGATTGGTTTGGTCCGGGAATCCCGACAACAAGACTGATTACAAGCGTTCAGTTCGATTGTCGGAAATGGAAATCATCCTGCGGCGACGGGATATTTGTTTCATCAGCCTGCAAATTGGTGAGGCTGCGGCGCAGATTACAAGCCTCGATCCAAAAATCCGTCCGCATACGCTCTTCGAGGAGGCCCGCCCCCTGACGGATGTTGCAGCGGTCATTCAGAACCTTGATTTATTGATAACCGTCGATACAGCTCTGGCACATCTGGCAGGCGCACTTTCGAAGCCAGTCTGGACGATGATCTCACACTTCCCCGATTGGCGCTGGATGCTGCATCGTGCCGATACGCCATGGTATCGCAGCATGAGGCTATTTCGCCAACCTGCCGTTGGTGACTGGCAGAGTGTCGTTGACGATATCAACGATGCTCTCGATCAACTTTCTGGCGAACAACAAAATTAGCTTTCGTCATCAAGGCTTTTGACAAGGTCGACGGCTTCGTCCTGAAGCGTATCGCACATCGTGAAGAGTTCCTCACGCAGGATGGTCTCGAAATTTTCTGCATCCTCGTCGTCTTTCAGCCGGTTGGCATAAAATTCTGTCGACATCAGCGCCATTTGCAATGTTCCCCGGAACAATGTTGAGACACCGCGTTGCAAGGCTGTGGGAGAATGAAACAGTATATGATTCATGTCTATCTGATAGGAATTGTCAGTGACAAAGTTCGCATTCTCGATGACCGTTTTGATGCGTTCCATGCAATCGTCAATAGTGGTCAGGACTTTTTCGGTATTCCAAAGCTCATTGAAGCGCTCGCGGGTCATGACCGGGTTTCTGTCCAGAGTTTTTTTCACAAAGTCGCGTTTGAAGTTCGGGTCGGTGATTTCTTTGAGAGAAACTCTCTTGGCCAGTTTTGAAATTGTACCCTGGATGAATGCGCCATCGGTACAGTTATAATAAGTGCGTCCGACAGGCTTGCTAGTAATCGCGTTTTCCAGGCACTCCTTAACCCAAAACAGACCCTGGCTGGTCATTGTCTGGCCGCCGAAATTCGCCGGCAGCGGAATACAGAAATCGTTATCCGGTAGATGCGCACCCTCGGTGAAGTGGTATGAGTTTTTGGCGTGATGCATGTTGGCATCACGTGTTCCCATATCGCACCCGAATAGATAAAATTCTTTAAAACCAATATCTTGAGCAAACCCGAAGCTGGAGTTCACGACGGACGGATCGTGGAAGGGGATTGTGTTCTTGGGATCGTCCGAAAAGATACCGTAGGGGCTGAGGGCAGGGCGGAAGTGATAGATAATGCGGTCGAAATATTTAACGATGCCTGCTTCAACCGTGCTCGAAGTGACGAGGCAAATGTCGGATAGCGCATGATCCTGCGCGACATGTTCCATGATCGGCAGTATTCCGTCGTTTTCGACTTCGATCTGGAAATCGGGCGTGATGCCGGCATTCAGCAGCGGCCCCAATGCTGAACCGCTGGAAATGACGATTGCGTTGGCGGCGTTTTTCTTGATGTAGGGAAGATCGTGGTCCAGTGACGGACCGCAGCCGACAATAAAACATGGAACCTGAATGTTATCGCCTTCGTTTTGATGATAAATATGCGCCCCGCCCTTGGACAGGTTGGCATGGGTATTCTTGATCATTATTTTTTCGTCGAGGAAGAAGCCGAGACCGGCAAGCATCAGGCGATTTTTCTCGGCGATGCTTTTTTTCACCCCGACAAAAACAGTGTTATTGTAGTGGTCGAAAAGTTGCGTGCCATCAATGCCAGGCGCATTCAGGATACGTAGTTGAAATTTCAAGGTTTCAAATACAACATACGGATCGTTGGCAATAATGAATTCGACAGTGCCTCTTCTCTCGTGAAGCATGTCAAAAAGCTCTTCCCAATCGAAAACCTCCAGCGAGTGATAGAGTGTCTCAATGTTGGGATCGATCAACATCAAGTGCTTGCATTTAGAGATTTCGGCGGCAGCTTTCAGGTGTCCGCCCAATCCGATCCCGAAAACAACGGCGAAGAAGGCGTCCGGTTTGGTTCTGTATCTTATGAACTCAATTCCGTTGTCGACCGTCGCGCGGCTGATTACATCGTGCAGGAATGTCGCGCCGTATGAGTCGATTTCGTTCGGTTGTGGAATTGAGAGATTGAAACGTGTCCGGTTGTTTTCAAAAGCTTTGGATTGCTCGTCAATGATTTCAAAATATCGGCCATCGTAAAATCTCTGCCCCTCGAAAATAATATCGGGCTGCCCTGCCTCATCAAAGACGAGCTTTGTCCCAGGTCTGTGGTTATCCAGCAATGACCTGATACGGCTGTTGTATTTCTTGAAGGCATCGAGATTTTTGCTCTTCAGTTCTGCGCGTTCCTGATCGGACGGAGGGGTGGTGTCCAGCATGGTAATCAAAGGTCCCTGAGCGTAGCGAAAAACGGAGTAAACATAAGGGGATACTTAGCGCTTTATGATTAACATCATGTTGATGGCAAATACCCGCCCGATGAAGAAATATTAGCTTTTCTGACGAGAATTTGCTATAAATCAAGAGGGTAGAATGCCCATGAGGAGTTAGAATAATGGCTGATACCAATTTTGGCTTGAATCTTGCGCAGGTGGCGCAAGCTGGTGTTCGTTCTAGCTTCGAAATTCAATTCAATAATTTGCAAAACACCCTTATCGGCCGCTACAACGATAAGGTGGAAGATATTGAGGGTGCGAAGTCGACGAATTCGCACCGCATTGAAGCGCTGCAAAAAACATCCCGCAAACTTGTCGCCGCGTTACCGATCCTGGAGGAATACCGGGAAGGGAACCGTAACAATGGCGGCCAACTGGAAGCGCTTCAGGAAGAACTCACGGATCTACGTGCGACGATAAGTAACGACAACGACGTGACGGCCGATGAAGTCGCGGCTTTTGAAGCGAAACGCGATCAAGTCGCGGAGCGGTTGAGAAACATCTATATCTTCGTACATCCCGACTTCAACGATGGCGAGGTTATTCAGAAGCTCAAGCAGTCGCAGGCCGAATTGGAGGCTCTGACACCTGTTGTCGGGACGCTGGACGGTGATAACAGTGGCATTACCGATTTCCTGACCGAGCTTGATAACAAGGTCGCCAACGGGATTTCCACAACATCGAACACCGTATCTTCGGTGTTGTTTCTGGAAAACAAACTGCAATCTGAATTCGCCATCGCAGATAGCGATCTGCTTGAGTTGACCGTTGTTGATCAGCAAAACCGCCAGCAACAGATTTCCGATCTCCAGGTCGATCTCGGCAACACGCTGCGAGCGATTTCCCTATCGTTTGAAATTAACAGTGAGTTCGCGACAGCCATTACCGAACGGCTGCGTACCGCGACCCCCCCGGCGGGCTCGGTCCTCAATCTTTTTACGTAATCCGGATTTGCCGTCACCACGGCTTTAAATTTTCCGAGATAATTCCACCCGATATGCTTTGTTTGCTACAAAGGTGCATCCGCTTCGGGCTGTTGCTAGGCCTTGAGCGTTCATTGGGTTACGGTGGGGCGAGATCGGAATGAACACAAGGCAACTTGCCGCCGCTTTACAGCGCGCCGTCGGATTTGAAAATGCCGGTGAATTTTTCGAAGCGGAGCAACTCTATCGACAGCTTGCCGGTCGGCGACCTGCCATCGACATGGCACATTACATGTATGCCCAGTTTCTGCTGCGTCAGGGTAGGTATGCGGAAGCCTGGCCGCATTTCATGCAGCGTTTGCAGGATTTCGTGTATCAGGAAAAAGCGCCGGCCAAATTCAAGCAGCCTTATTGTACCTCACTGGAGTTGGAGGATGCAGGGGAAAAGACACTCCTCGTGACCTGCGATCAGGGGATCGGCGATGCTTTGATGTGCGCGCGATACATCCCACTGGTGGCACCGCGTTTTAAGGCTGTGGTTCTGGTTGTTTTCGTCGGCTTCAGGGAGCTGTTCCGGTGTCTGGAGGCGCATGACGGTGTCAGCATTATGGAATACGAACAAGTGCCGCCGCCCTTTGACATCTATGCCGATGCGTTCAGTTTGCCGGCGATTTTCAGGACCGGCACGGAAACCATACCGCAGGCTTCGTGGCTTACCGTCGACGAAGCCTTGGTTGAGAAATGGCGCGCGCGGCTGAGTGGCGGGCAACTCAATGTCGGCTTCGTCTGGCAGGGGAACCCGGCACACGCCCGCGATGCGGAACGTTCCGTCCCGTTAAGCGCGTTCCAGCCGATGTTGGCGTCGGGTATCAATGCGATCAGCCTTCAGGTCGGCCAGGGCAGCGAAGCGGCGAATGATCCGGCATTTGCGGGGAGTATTAAAAGCTACGATGAGATTACGGCACAGTTGGATTTGGCGCATGGCAAAATGCTGGAAAGCGCCGCACTGATCACTTGTCTGGACCTTGTCATCAGCGTCGATACGGCGGTTGTGCACTTGGCCGGCGCCATCGGTACACCGGCCTGGGTGTTATTGCCGAAAGTGCCGGATTGGCGCTGGATGATGAATGTGGATTTCAGCCCCTGGTATCCGAGAACACGGCTGTTCAGGGCGCGCCATAGGGACAGCTATGAACTGCCGATTGCCGATATGCAGGCGCGGCTTCAGGGCATATTAGACCAAGGTCCGGATGCACAATTGCCCTAGGGTGAGGCGCGGCGACCCTTGGTGGGGGATCACATATATTCCTGAATGGCGTCGACAAGCAGTGCCGTCTGATTCTTCCACGACAGCTTCTGCATCGTTTCTACGCCGGCCTTTGCGCGCGCTTTGGCGTCCTCGCGGTCGGTATAGGCCTTTTCCAGGCATTCGAGGATTTCATCTATATCGGACTCACCCCAGATCCCGGTCGGATCAATGCCGGCAGGTGACGGCTGCTGGCTTCGCAGAGCATAACAGTTGTCTGCGTTTATGATGTCCAGATGACCGGTGTTCGCCGATAGAATACACGGGATGCCGCTTGCCATTGTCTCCATGGCGACGAGATTGGTCCCTCCCTCGCAGCGATTGGGGAATAGCGCCACATCGGCTTCGGTCATGATCGTCGGGATGTGGGAATTCGGCACGATGCCGACATCCATGTGCGCTTCGGGCGGCAAACCGGCTTTTGCGACCCATGTCTTGAAATCGATGATGCCATTCGCGTCGATATCCGGCTCGCTGACATCATGCGGTGAAAAGCGCATGTTCTTGGCTGTTTCTGCCCACGGGTTATGCCAGTTCGTCAGCAAAATGGAATCCGGATGCCGCGCATGAAATTCCTTGAAAGCCGCGAGGACGATATCCTGCCCTTTGCGGAGCTCAAGCTTGCCGCCGGAAAAGACCGTGAACACATCGCCGAGGGTGCCGAGCTTTTCGCGCGGCTGGAAGCGCTCAAGGTCGACGCCCTGAGATACGAAATCCGCATTCGCGAAACCCATGTCGCGTATAGCGTCACGGTTCCAGCTCGATCCGGCGATGATCTTGTCATACCGCCGGGCGCGGTCCATGGCGAGAGGATCCATCTGGATGCTCTCAAAGAAGACGAATCCGATGTTATTGTGTCCCAGGACCTTGTCGCTGATGGGGGAATGGATAAACGAGTTCCCGAGGCTGTGAAGCACAAGTACTTCATTCAACGTCGCTTGTCGGTTGGCCGCGTCGATCTGAGCAAGCAAAGTGGCCTGTTCCTTAAAAAAGGGCTCAAGACGCTGGTTCAACTCCGGACTGATGGATTTAATATAGGGCTCGGACAGCAGCAATGGCGGCACCGGGCCATTCAGAATGAGTTGATTGGCGAGGTTCAGGCCAAACACGCCCCAACCGTGCAAGTCGGTGAGCTGCCAGGATATTCCAATTCGCTTTGTTAACATTAAGGCTGCTCTGTAGTCTAATAGCCGTCGACCGACGACGTGAGTTTCAATGAAGGCCGCATCACCGCAAATGATAGATAACCCAGGACAGTCACAAAAGGAAATTGACCGCGTGTCGGAACTGATGGCCGATGGTGTGGTGCTGCACCGGGACGGTAAAATCGCCGAGGCGAAGCGTTGTTACCGGGAAGTTCTGAGGATATTTCCCGACAAACCGGAAGCTTTGCACTTTCTGGGTATCATCTCGCACCAGAGCGGGCGGAATCGCGAAGCGATCATGCATTTCAGACGCGCCGTTGAGGCTCATCCCGATTTTGTGCCCGCCTTCGATAGTCTGGCAAAAATGTTCCTGGCGGAGAAACAATATAAAGAAGCCTTGAGCGCTGCCTGCAAGGCCTTGGATCTGGATCAAGGTGCACACGGTGCGTTGCGTACGATGGCCAAGGCGTACATGGAATTAAAGCAGATCGAAAACGCCTATGAGACATACAAGAAGATTGATGAATTGTTCCCGGGCGAAGCGGGGACGACCAGGAACATCGCCATATGCCTTAGTGCTCTGAAACGTAAAAGTGAAGCCGTTACGATGTTCCAGCATTCACTTGATCTGGATCCCGAAGATGTGATTACACGCAGCAGCCTTGCAGATGCCCTGAATTCCATGGGGGCACATGAAGAAGCGCTGGAGCAACTGAACATCATCCTCAATAAGACCCCGGATTATGTTCCGGCGCTGGTCTATAAAGGAGTGGCGCTCGATGGCCTGACCCTTTTCGACGAGGCTGCCACAATGTTTGAAAGGGCTGTGGAAATTAATCCACAACATGCCGAAGCCCATTTTAATTTAGGCCTTGCACGGCTTTCGGACGGAGACCTGCCGCGGGGGTGGGATGAATATTCATGGCGCCTGAAAACGCAGGCGTTTTTACATACCAAACCACCGACTTCGGCACCGATTTGGCAAGGTGAGCCGCTTGCCGGTAAATCCATCCTGATGTTCCCGGAGCAGGGGATGGGGGACACCATCCAGTTTGTCCGCTATGCGCGTCCCCTGCAAAATATGGGCGCATGCGTGTACTGCCAGAGCCCCAAGCCATTGCACAAACTACTGCAAACGGTTGAAGGCGCGAATGGCGTCTTTGCCATTGGAGAGCGACTGCCGGACGTTGATTTCCAGATTTCGATGATGGAATTGCCGCGTCTGTTTAAAACGGAATTGCATTCAATCCCCGCTGCGGCGGGGTATCTGAAAGCACCGGACAGTATGTTTTCAAGGCCGGATACATTCTCGGTCGGCATTGTCTGGCATGGCAATCCAGCACATGAACGCGATATGATCCGAAGTATCCCGTTTCACGAAATTTCAGCATTATTTGATTTGGCCGACGTTTCTTTTTATAGCCTTCAGGTAGGCGAGGGAGCGGCAAAAATTTTAGAAACGGGATTTGCGGATCGTGTGCAGGATTTGTCACAAGAACTTAGTGACTTTTCCATAACAGCGGGAATAATTGCTAATCTTGATCTTGTGATCTGCGTCGATACATCGGTTGCGCATGTTACGGGTGCACTCGGCAAGCCGTTATGGCTCTTGCTGCCCACGGCAGCCGACTGGCGTTGGGGGCGCACCGGAACGACAACGCCCTGGTACAGCTCGATGCGGGTGTTTCGTCAAACCAGGCGAGGCGATTGGGCGGGGGTCATCAAAACGGTTAAACATGAACTGCGAGAACGGATATCTACCTACAAACATTGAATGACGGCCGCAATCAGCCATATTCGTGATAGCAGAAAGCAGTGCAGACGGTCTGCACGATCGAAACTTAACAAGGAAGAAATCCATGCCGTTAAAACTCGATTTTAAGTCCGGCGACAAAATGATCATCAACGGCGCTGTTGTTGAAAACATCGGCAACAATGCGAGTTTGCTGATCCATAACGAAGCTGCGATTTTGCGCGAAAAGGAAATACTGTCGGAAGCCGAAACGGCGACACCTGCGGCGCGTGTCTACTTCGCTTTGCAGTGCGCCTATATGTTCCCGGATAAGAAAGACCACTATGTCTCGATTTTCCGGCAGTTCCTGGATGATTATATGAAGGCGGCGCCGAGCGCGAAGGAAATCGGTGACAAGATTCTTGAGCACGTCGAAAATAAGAAATATTACAATGCTCTCAAGCTGACGCAAAAACTCATCGGCCATGAAACGCAGGTCTTCAAGAGCTTCCACGACAGCCTGGAGAAGGCAAACGATGTAGAAGCCGATGAGAGCGACTTGGTTGACAAAACTGAAGAGAGCTAACCGGCAGCTTGGCGATTGGAGAGGCTCTTTTCGAAGGCTTCTTCAAGGCTTCTGACATAACCTGCCGTATCCAGAAATTTTGACGCCTTCACGTCATCGCGCAGCCCCGCTCGAATTTGAGCAAGTGCATCGATATCGGCGGCAAGCTCTGCCGCGGTAGCCACGAATTCGTCATGGGATGCGGCAATCCATTCCGGTTTTCCGGCCGAGTTCACGACGCTGGCCCCCATCATCGCGTTGCGTTTATCGCCTTGCCTCGTGATTGCCGGGACTCCCATCCAAAGTGAATGGCACAGATCCAACGGCCGGCAGGCAGGGTACGTATCAAGGAATATATCAACGGCGTTAAAGTACGACGGATTTTTTCGCTGATCGTAATCTGTGTTCCAGACCGAAACCCGGTCTTGCAGGCCTGCATCTGCAAAGAGTCCTGCCGCTCGCTCCTTAACATCCGCAGAAGCGAGTTCGACATATCCAAGGTGAAGCTTGGAACCGGGTACGGCGTGCAGAATATCCGCCCACATCTGAACAGTGCTTGGCGACAGATGAGCCAGTACGGCCGTCCCGCCGAATGTGACATACCCGTTGCTTGTGGCGGGAAGCGCCTTTACGTCGCCCATCAGGCGGGGTTCATTAATAGCGAATAAACCGCCCTCGCAGTGAATGCTCGTCTGGTCGGGGTTGATCAATGCCGCATCGGCATCTGCCGTGACGGCATCGGACAGCACCGTGTTGGTTCCCGGCGCGTCGAGGCCATATGGATAACGATACATATTGATAACGACCAGGTCGCTCAGGCGCGCGAACAGCGACGGGCGGCCGTTTTCCGAAAAACCGCAAAGATCGATAACGATATCAGCGCCGGTGCGGCGGATAATCATTTCAACGACATCGTCGTCGATATCTACGATTCGCCGCCAATTCGGTGATTTGCTCTTTAACTCGTTAAAGACGGAGCCGCCGGTGGGCGATTGCTGATACGTCGTAATATTGAACCGGGTCTGGTTGTGATTTTCCAGAAGCGGCAATAAGAACGTTGCGGTGTTGCTCTCGAAAAGACTGTTGCAGACGATGGCAACATCGATCCTGTCTTTGTTTGCGGCGTATGTTCCTTCGCTTTCAATGTCATCATCATCATCATTCAGCGTCTTGGAGACACGAGCATAAAGACTTTCGAGAAATTCCTGGTGCGTGGATTCAAGATCGCCAACGAAGAATCTTGAAGATTCCAGGATCTGCATGGCGATTTCCGTAGAATCCGGATCTTCGTCGAGTGCTTTCCGGCATAATACCGCAGCTACTTCGAAGTTCGCCAAGTAGCAATTCGCGAGTGCCATAAGGGCAGTAGATTCAGCGTCGCCCTGGTTATCTAGCGCATAGGCCTCGAGTATTTTTATGGCCTCAGAGGGGCGGCCGAGCCGGATCAGTACGTGACCTAGCTTTTTCAAAGCACCCTGGTTGTCGGGGTTGATACGCAACTCGCGCTGGAACTCGTCGGACGCTTTTTCAAAGTTCTGCGAGTTGAACTCAAACAAGCCGTTCAAATAGTGAGGCGACGGCCGTGATGAATTCAAGGCCCGGAAAAAGTCGGAAAATTCCAAAGGCAACAAGTCGGGAATATCCGGATGCGGTGCCAGCGTCGTTGCCAGTTTGGCATAATATAGACCTTCATTATGCTGACCCGTCAGGACATGAAGAACTGCCAGACTATCAACGATTTCCTGGCCGTCAGGTGCAAGCTTGTGCGCGGTTTCACATAATTCGATGGCGCGGCCGATATCATCCTGGTGAAAACTGCAAACGCTGGCCAAAAGCAGGAGTTCCGGCGAATCCGGATATTTTGGCAGGCACGTTTGTATCAGCCCCAGCGCATCGTCGGTCTCACGTGCCCTGACTAGGTCAATAATCGCATAGATATCATCAAGGTATTGATCTTTGGCTGATGCGTCATTCATCGTTAATCTGTGACCTGTCCAGTGTTGCGATGGTTGAGGTTTCACCAAGTATGTATGATGTATAACCGACGCACAAATTTCTGATAAGCGAAATACCACAAAGCGGGCAGGGAAACCTCCGCTTGTGCTGCTCCACTTATTTCTGGGGGATCAGGCTTCGGTATCGATTGAAATCTTGGGCTGGTCTTCTTCTGGTGTCTCTGGCGCAGGGGCGCTGGCTTCGGGGTCGCGTTCCGGCAGGTTCATAAGGCCGGCGGCGATATTCCGATTGATATCGATAAGCGGCACCATGTTATCCGGGGTCGGACCGGCCAGCACTTTTACCGTCTGTTTGTCGACGAACTGACAAAGGGTCAGCATGTTGACGCGGATTTCGTCTGGAACGGTGCAGCTCTCATCCAACAGCTCGGCCTGAAAAATCGTCCAAAGACGCCAGTTCAGCCTGAGCGACGTCTTCATTTTTTCCTGGGTTTCTTTTTCAGCGGGATTGCCGCTGACGATAGCGCCTGCCATGCGATTGGCTGCTTCCAGAAGCGCCCACGCTTCCGTCTGCGCGGGTTGTCCGCCTGCAGGAACGCGTTCATAGCTCTTAATTTTGTTTTGCTGAGAACTCATTGCATAACCATCCATTATTGCGGACCCTTCGCTATCATAACATCTTTAGTTGTTGGGAACAGGGGAAACTCGTTCATTGTCGGATCGTGATTGAACCTACTTTAGTATTTAATTATAGGAAGTTAGTCAGACTGAGCTGACGGATACGGGCAAACGTCTGATATGAGGCTTCCAGCGCCCTGGAATCGTCAAGAAGCCGGGTAATCGCTTCCAGAGGATTGACGTTTTCTATGTCCGCGATAGAACCGTCGAGAAATCCGATAAAGTCGGTGTGAAGTGTATTCTGTGTGTTCAACAGAACCTGATTAAAACCGATAACTTGCTGTACCTGTTCGATGCTGCCTTCGACTTCTGTGCCGAATGGCGGGCTGCCGCTGACCGTAAATTCGAGGGAGGCCTCGATCAGGTACTTGGCCTGGCCGATGCGGTCTGTATTTTCGTCCAGTCCACCGGATGTGCCGTAAGCGCCCTGTAGAATAAGCATCATGCCGCGGATCGCTTTTTCAAAGGCCGGATCGATCGCGGTAAGATCGTTTTCGTAGCTTCTGAGGTCGCTCGTGCGGTGCGTCGAGGCCACGCTGTCACCTGAATAGTATGGCGTGGCCTTGATTGTGCCGGCGGCGGCGAAAGATTGTATACGCGCACCATTATTGTCTGTCTCGTTAACGGTGATGTCCTGGTTAACCGTGATGGAGGATCCGTCGGCGGCAATCGAGGCTACCGTGAAGGTGCCGTTGTTGGTCGTCACGCCGCTGACCGTGATCGATTGGCCGACCTTGAGTTGCGAGAATGCCCCGGGGACGGCTGTGCCGCCCGAATCCTGAATTTCGATGGTTTCCGTCGCAGCGTTGAAATCGATCTGCGTGCCGACGGTATAGGCAAAGCTGTTGGATCCCGAGAACGTCGCGTTGAAATCGGTTTCGTTGGTTACCGTTTCATCGACAGTGATCGTCGAACCGTCTGCGGAAATTGCATTTACGGTATAAGTTGTGTTGTTTGAGCCCGTATTGGCGATGGTTACCGTGTCACCAACGGCAAGCCCGTTGAAGACATCGGGAACGGCGCCGCCGCCGCCGTTCTGCTGGATGGCGATCGTATCGTCGTTGGTGCCGCCATTGGCGGTGAACACAACCTGCGAGCCGGTGTGGAAATCAAAGAAAGTATTACCGGCGCCGAGACCTTCATCGGTCAGTTTGTTCGATTGCACCGTGATATTCGTACCGTCGTTGCTGGCGACGGTATAGCTGCCGTCGTTCAGGGTCGTGCCGGCCACGGTGATGCGTGCGCCGACGGGGATGCCGGTCAGACCGCCCGCTGTCGACGCGGTCAGTGTGTTGGTCGCGCGGGTAAAGCTGAGGTTGCCGATATTTGCGGCCGCCGTCAGGGTGATTTCCTGCGAATCATTTGACGGATTTCTATAGCTGACTGTGGTATTGGCGACGGCTGCTTCATCGGTCAACATCGTAGTGACGATTTCGACGGTACGGCCGCTGTTCGTGACGCTGGAAACCGTATAGGTGCCGTTGTTGGATGCCGTATCGGTGACTTCGATTGTCGAACCTGCCGTCAGGTTGGAAAAAAGCGCTGATGTCGCCGTGATCGAGCTGTTGCCGCCGGTTGTCGTCACCCCATCGGCATCCTGCGCAAATGTCAGGAAATTCGCCGGATTGACGAATTGGGTCGTGGCGTTGTTTTCGTCCTCACTGAAGGTGAAATTTTCGAGGACCGCATCGCGTGTCGTCGGGACTTTCACGTTATATCCGTCAAACTTCGACTGAAAACCTGATATTGAAGAGATGCCAAGTTCAACAGGTTCGTTTGCGACACGACTTCCGGCAAAAATGAATCGGCCGGCAACGTCCGTATTCAAAAGGTTCTGCAAGCTCACCAGTCCACGATATGCAGCGGCCTGAATTTCTTGGACTTTTTCTTCGTTCTTGACGTTGGAAATCGCATAGTTGTTCAGTGACAACTGAAATTCCCGCACAGTGTCGCGTATGCCATCGACAACCGTACTTTGGATATTGAGGCGGACCTCTTCCTGGTTGTTGTTGTCGATGAAGCGTTCTAACTGGGCTTTCGTGTTTTCCATGTTGACCAGGCGTTGCGAATTGACCGCAATGCCAAGATAGTCTTGTGAGCGTTTCTCGGTGCTGACTTGCGCTTCAAGCTCATAAAGCCTGTTCTGCGTACGCAGCATCTGGTTGATCAGGGTGGCATTGGAAGCGTAGCTGGAAATACGGGACATGATTTCACCTCCTGCCTAGATTACCCGCTCGAGCGCATCAAACATACGCTGAATGGTCGTGATAATCCGCGCCGATGCGCCGAACGCCTGCTCGAATACGATCAGATTGGCCATCTCCTCGTCAAGGTTCACGCCGCGTTCGGACTCGAACTGCAATTCGATGGATTCCGTCAACGAAAGCTGGGCATCGGCATTGCGCTCATGGGTGCTTGCCAGCGAAGCATTGGTTGAGACGATAGATGCTGCACGTTCGGCAAAGGAAACGCTGACATTCGGCAGACCGCCGGATATCCCGAACGAGGTTGTCGAATTCATCGCCTGAGCCATGGCCTCAGCGACGGTTTCGTCGGCGACGCTCATCAGATATTCGCCGGCAATGCCGCGGGTGGAATCCCATTGCATGGTGCCGACTGACATTTTTGACGGTGTCGTCAGGATATCGGATCGGACCTGTAGCGTCGAAGCCACGCGTACGTCGGCTATATTGACGGCGGCATCGGTCAGGAATGTATTTCCGGCAGCCTGCGTAATTTGCATGCTTGAACCGTTCTTGTGCGAGAACCTGATGCGCACGCCGGAACCGTCGGGGATGACCGCAGCAACGATCTTTTGACTTAATGTCGTATCGTTTGAAATCTGCGTCACAAGATCGCTCAGTGTGGTGCCTGCTGTAATATTCAGCGTGCCGATGGAGCCGGTGGAATCGCGGAAAGTCAGTGTCGAGGCCGTTGCGGTATAGGTGCTGGCCAAAACACCGGATTCCCATACGTTGTCGACCAGACTATCGGTGAAAAAGTCATTCAGGCCGAAGAAATTGGAGAACCCCGATATCGTCTCGTCTGTCACGCCGTCACCGTTGGAATCATAGGCGATTTCGGCATCCCCGGCAGTAGAGCCGTTCGCCGTCGCGGTCTCGTCTCGGAATGCCAGATTCAACGTCGTCGTGTTCAGGGAAATATCAAACTGCCCTGACGTCGCAGAAACGGTCGCACTGCTGGCGCCATTGTTGCGGAGCCAGCTTTGCATGGTCGCGGCAACATCGTTGATGTGCCAGTCATTACCACTGCCGCGCGCTGAAAACCCGGCTCCTGTCATGATGGTATTGAGCGTGGTCGTTTTGCTTTGGTCGCCGGTCGAATTGAATAGCGCGATGGTTACATCATCGACGGAATTGGTGGGGTCGAGCTTGATCGACTGTGTTGTCGGTTCGGTGAAGTTCCGCGTGCCGTTATATTCCTGCGCGCCGGGGAACGACACGCCGCGGTTATGAACCTGATTCATGACATCGCGTAGCCGCGCTGCCAACTCATCGATCTGGCTCTGCAGGTTCGGCAGCGTCGTATCGCGCATCTCGATCAGACCCTTGGCCTGGCCGGAACGGATGTCGGTGGTTGCGTCGTTGGCCGGGTTTGAACTGGCCCCGATGAAGAAACCGCCGAAATCGCCTTCTGCATGTGTCGTTGTCGGTGTGACCGCAGACGCCGGCGTGTGCGTGATGGAAGGCGGCACGGTATCGACCAGTGTACGCCCGTTTGATGTGAAGACCACAAGGTCACCGTCCGAGCGGGAGAAATAGCGAATATCGATCAGTTCCGCCAACCGGCTGACCTTGATGTCGCGCTGATCTTTGAGGTCCGAGGTCTCGCGGCTGACCGAACCCGAGGCAATGATGTCGTCGTTCAGTGTGTCGATCTCGTTGACCAGCGAATTGATCTCGGTCGCAATGTCGGAAAGCTTCTGATCCGCCTGCAGGCGGAGGTCCTGAATGGAGACCGACATCTGTTGAAGTTGTGCCGTCAGATCCTGGGCGCGGCGAACAACTTCGGTGTGTTCAAGCGCGTTGTTCGGGGATACGACCAGCGATTCAATTGCATCGGTCAGGTCGCTGACGGTATGACTCAGCGTGGTATTGGCATCCGGTGTGCCGAACAGGTCCTGCAAGCGGTCCCAGAACGTATTCTGTGAGGCAAGCTCGTTCAGATCCGAGCTTTCAAGGCGAAAGCTTTTCAATAGCCCTTCATCGACGGAGCGCATGATTTCGGAAATGTTGACGCCCGAGCCGGCGCCGACGATCGCGGAATTCTCGAACGTTACGGATTTTCTCGAATACCCCACGGTATTCACGTTCGAGATGTTTCTCGATGTCACATCCAGCGCCTGCTGGTTGGCCAGCAAGCCGCTTTGTGCGGTTCGGAGAGCGAGCGTTATCGTACCCATGCGTTATCGCCTTTCGTGGCGGTTCAACTGCGTTCTACAGCGTTTCGTTTAATGACAGCGACATGTTGCCGCCTTTTTCGGGTGCGCCGACTGTATTGCCTTTAGCGGAGTAAGCGCCGCTTTTCGGCACGGCCTCCTTAACCGCTTCGGCAACCAGATCGACGATGCGTTTGCTGACCGTCATTGCAACTTCGAGCAGGCGAGCGTTTTGCGACATAAGGTTATCGACCTTGCGCGCCAGTTCCATAAGGTGGGCACGGTCTTCATCGGTGGCGTCATCCAGGACATCGGGATTTTCCTCAAGCCCCATGATCCGCGCCTGATATACCCGTGCGATGGTTTCCTTTTCATCAAGGATCAGGGTCAACTCGCTGTGACGCCGATCACGCAGGATCGCGTTCTCGCGTTCAAGTACGTCAATCAGCCTTGTTGTGACGTTGACCAGATCGGTCATTCTCTTGGCAACATCCATCACTTGCCCTCCTGCATTTTGATCATTTCTCGCATAATCGAATCCGCCAGTCCGATGCCGCCGGCCTTGGCGAGTGCCTTGCCGTATTCGTCGACCTGCATGTCTCTGTAGATTTTCTCGCCGGCGCCGCCGCCGAACGGGGAGGCGGCTTCGATGTTGCTGAACATCGGACGCAGCATTTCAGCGAGAAACACGGATTCGAAATCTTCGGCGGTTTCACGCATCCGCTGCATGTTATGAGCGTTGGGGCTAGCCGGTGCAGCACCTTGTGCGAAGCGCGCGGCGCTGATCTGCATGCCGATATCGGGGGTCGAATAACCGCTCATTACATCACCTCGATTTCAGCCTGCAGCGCGCCGGCCGTCTTGATCGCCTGAAGAATGGTGATCATGTCGCGCGGCCCGATGCCGAGTGAGTTGAGGCCGTTGACCAGTTCCTGCAGGGTGACACCCGGTTGCAAGACCGTCAGGCGTTTGTCTTCGCCTTGATCGACTTCGATATTCGTGCGGTCGACGGTGGTCGTGGTGCCGACTTCGGCGAACGGGCCGGGTTGTGAGACCTGCTGCGTTTCCGTAACGCGGATGGTGAGCGATCCCTGAGCGATTGCGACACTGGAAATTCTGACATTCTCACCCATGACAATGGTGCCGGTCTGTTCATCGATAACGACGCGCGCCAGTTGATCGGGTTCGATCCGTAATTGCTCGATATCGGTCAGAAGATTGACGACGTTGTCACGATAGCTGTCCGGCACCGTTACATGGATGGTGGTCGGATCGCTGGGTACGGCGGCCGAGGTGCCGAGGAAGGCGTTGACGGCCTGGGCAACACGGCGAGCCGTCGTGAAATCCGGGTTTCTGAGGGTCAACTTGACCTTGCTCATGCCGGTCAGGTTGAACGCGACCTCACGTTCGACGATGGCCCCGTTGGCGATGCGGCCGGAGGTTGGCACGCCCTTGGTGACCGTTTCGGCATCACCCTGCGTCTGGAAGCCGCCGACGGCGACCTGACCCTGGGCAACGGCATAAACTTCCCCATCGGCGCCCAGCAGCGGTGTTACCAGGAGTGTGCCGCCCAGCAGACTCGATGAATCGCCAAGCGCGCTGACGGTGATGTCGATGCGTGATCCCTGGCGGGCAAACGGCGGCAGATTGGCAGTAATCATGACGGCGGCGACGTTGTCGGAGTCGAGGCCGGCATCGGTCGGCTTGACGCCCATGCGGTTCAGCATGGCTTGCAGGCTCTGTTTGGTGAAGTGGCCGTCGGCGAGTGTGTCACCGGTGCCGTTCAGGCCGACAACAAGGCCATAGCCGACGAGTTGGTTGTCTCGCACGCCTTCGAAATCGATGATGTCCTTGATTCTGGAGGAGGCCATCGCCGGGACGGCAGCCTGCGCGAGCAGCGCTATCGCGACCATGCAGCGTAGAGCGGCGCTGGCCAGGCCTTTGCGGAAGCTGTGTTGCGGATTTCTCATCATCGTTTTTCCCGTTTTCGTCGCCTGCCGTCTTTACGGCTGTCTCGTTTGCATATGGTTATGCGAATAGCGTGCCAGATTTTGGATATATAAAAATCAATTAATTCAATTGGTTATAGGATTTCGCCATCGTATTTGTGCGGCTCTTTCTGCCGTTCCGGCAATGGCTGGGTAAGTTTTGCCGGTCGCGGTCCTTCAAATGTTAGAATACTGCTGAAAAGCCCCGGTTTCTGTGCGTTTGCGCACAATAGCCCACGCCGTATGAAGACCGACTGAGCCGCTCAACCAGTTTAGAAACCGGGTTTTTTAAGCGGGGTTAAGCCTTCAGATCGCGTGCGACGGTGGTCATTTCGTCGATGGTCTTGAAGGTTGTCGCGTTCATGTTGTAGGCGTTCTGCGTCTGGATCATGCGCGAGAATTCAGCAGCGATATCGACATTGGAAATTTCTATTGCGCCGGCCAGGAACTCCGCTTTCGATGATTGATCCGCAAAGAATGCGGTTGCCGAACCAGATTCCGTGGTTTCCTTGAAGATCATCCCGTTGCCAGTATCGAGCCCGTTCGGGTTGGCAAAATCATACAGCGGAATTTTATAGATCGCCCGCTGCGTGCCATCGCTGAAGGTGCCAACCACATGGCCGGCGTTATCGAAAGACAGGTCGGTAAGATCGGCAAGGCCAAGCCCGTTCTGGGATGAACGGTAAGGCGTAAAATCACCGTTGAACTGGCTCATGGAGCTGATATCTAGGGTAAATGACGACGTTGCGGCATCATCCCATGTTGCGGAAAATGTCAGTTCACCTGTTGAAGTCAACTGCCCCAGGCTACTGAAGACCATGGGGCTGGTCAGGGACGAAGCCGATGTGGCGGTCACGGTGGTGGCGCCGGTGGATTCCGCCGTTACCGCTTCCTGCAGGACCAGCGTGGAACCGTTGTTGGTGATATTGGAGATCGTGAATGTTGAGTTGTTGGAAGCGGAACCGGCAAATGTGATCTGATCGCCGACCACGTAGTCCGAAAAGGCATCGCTGACAGGAATTCCCGTGCCAGTGTTGCTGACCTGAACCGTTTTGTCCGCGGCATTGAAAATGAATTCTGAATCGAACGCCAGCCCCGTCGCCGCGGCAAGCCCCGAGGAGCGCGTCGCCGTTGCGCCCGGCCCCAGTGTCGATGTCGTCAGATTGTCGGCGCGAATATTGATACGCCACTGGTTGTCCGTCAGCATCGGCACAAAATCGAAGGATATGTTTCGTGCCGTTGCATTCGAATCATAGGTCGTCAGTGAGAACGTCTCGGACGTGTCGCCGAAATTGGCGGTCGACGGCAGGTTGAATTCGAGCGCGGCTTGTGTCGTTGGCTGCCCCTGGCCGGTGAATGCATATTGGTCGACGCGCATGGGCGCTGCTGCCGAAGATGAATAGGTACCGTCCGCGTTGGCCGGAGAGCCGAGTACAAAATAACCGTTCTTGTCGACCAGATAACCGTTCGACACGGTAATTGTCGAATTGTCGTCGGCAGTGACTGTACTGGTTTGGCCTTCGACGGTGTTGATGCCAAAAGAGCCGTCGCGTGTGAAAAAGATTTCCGTGGTTCCCGACAATTGCGGCTGAACGGCATAGAATCCGTCGCCGGCGATCGCAAGATCCAGATTGCGGTTGGTCGGTGTGATCAGCCCCTGAACATCGTTGGTCGGCCGGGCATATGGCTTTACACCGCCAAGGTCGCTTTGTTGGTAGGTCGGACCACTTAAAATCGTCTCGAATTCGGTATCGGTGCGCTTGAATCCGCCGGTGTTAACGTTGGCGATGTTATAGCCGATTGTGTTCAGCCGGTGTGTCTGGGATCTCATGCCCAAGGTCGCCGTCTGGAATAGACCGTATCCGCTCATGGAACCGCTCTCTCTATATTTGCTGGCACACCCAATACGGGCGCACTTATCCTTGCGATATCATAAGCAAGCGGGATGCCAACTATCGATTCTAGGTAGAATATTGATTTTGCTGGATATTTTGTTGGCGGCATGGGGGGCGAGAGCCGTCGTCGGGGAATTTATGTCTCTGCCCGGCAATCTTTACCGGTCTTTGCCGCCTCAATGTGCCTTGAAAATGTGGACTTGGCGGGCATTGACGGCCACCCGGACGCGAGTGCCGGCAGCGGGAAGAAAAACGCCCGGGATCCGCGTTTCGACGGTTTGGCCGTCTGCGAGCCTGAGAACGACGAAAGAGGAACGGCCAAGCGGCCGGGCGGTCACGACTTCGAGCGTACCCGGCGCAACGGTCAATTCGTCCGGATCGCCGGGCATGGCTTGCGGCGTATCGTTTTCGGCGGAAAGACGAAACCCTTCAGGCCGGATCATGATGTCGATGGCTGTACCGTCCGCGAATGTCTTGGCATCGAAAGTCCCGACAGGTGTTTCCGCCGCAGCGTTTTTAACCTCGCCTCGGAAGCGGTTCACCGGGCCGAAGAATTCGGCAACGAAAGGGTCTTCGGGCTGGAAATACAGATCGACCGGAGATCCGTCCTGCACGACCCGCCCATTGTTCATAACCAGAATGCGGTCGGCCATGAACATGGCTTCTTCGGGGTCATGCGTGACCATCAGCGTGGCGACGCCGGATTTCTTGATTAGCTCGAGGGTGTCTGCCCTGATCTGTGCCCGCCGTGTGACATCGAGGCCGGAAAACGGTTCATCCAGCAAAAGGATTTGCGGTCCCGGCGCCAGAGCGCGAACAAGGGCAACGCGTTGTTGCTGGCCGCCGGAAAGGGTATGCGGATACGCATCTGCATAGTCGGTAAGACCCATCGTCGCCAGCGCTTCGTCGATCCACCCTGAACGTCGCGTGCCCTTCGCAGCATCGATCCCGAAGGCAATATTTTCACGGACATTCAGGTGCGGGAACAGGGCATAGTCCTGAAACATCAACCCTACGCCACGCTGTTCGGGGGGCATTTGCCGGTGATCTGCACCATCGGCGACGATCTTGTCGTTGATTTCGACCTGTCCCGTCTGCAAGGATTCAAGACCGGCAGCAAGGCGAAGCAACGTGGTCTTGCCGCAACCGCTCGGACCCAGCAGGCATACCAGCTCACCCGGCGCCACGAATACGGAGACTCCCGACAGCACCTGATTGTTCCCGAAGGCATGGGATATGGCTCTGAGGTGCAGGCTGCTCATTTTGGCTTCGTTCGGGTGCACCTTATCTTGTTCCTGTTCCTGATCCAGGCCGTGAACGGGCAATCGTGACACTTAAAAGGATCACCGGGATAATGCCCGCGCCGACAATGGTCAACGCACCGAGAGCAGATTCCTCCAACAATTCATCCGAAGCGTATTGGTAAACAAAGGTTGCCAGCGTATCGAAATTGAACGGACGCAGGATAAGCGTCAGCGGTAATTCCTTCATGCAGTCGACGAAAACGAGGATCGACGCCGTCAGCAGACTGCCCCGCATCAGCGGAAAGTGTACCCGTTGCAGGGCGCCGGCGGGACTGGCGCCAAGGGTCCTGGCAGCACCGTCCATGCTTGGCGTAATTTTGCCGAGGCTGGCTTCCGCCGTGCCGTAGGAGAGCGCCAGAAAGCGGACCAGATAACCATAGACAACCGGCGCAATGGTGCCGATCAGCACTGCGCCGATGCTTATTCCCAAATGACCGCCGAGCCAGCTCAGGGACTGATCAAGAGCACCCGTTGGCCATAATACGCCGACGGCCAGGATGGCACCGGGCACGGCATAGCCGACACTGGCCGTTCGCGCCGCCAGCTTGACCCACGGGCCGTTCGACAAGCGCACAGCATAAGCCAGAAAAAGACCGATGATGAGTGCCAGTACAGCGGCTGATGAGGACAAGATAAGGCTGTTGGCGACGAAGCTTAAATAATCGGCGGACAGGGTTTCCTCATAAAAATCGAAAGCATAGCTGGCCAGAACCGCCGCCGGCAGTACAAACCCGAGCAGCACCGGCAGTGCGCATGCGGCAAAGGCCAGCATGGCTCGAATGCCGCCCAGTTTATAACTCGGTAGTTCGGAATACTTGCTGGATGTGTGGTGAAATTTGCGGTCACGGCGGGCCAGCCGTTCGGTTACAATCAGCACCAGGACGACCATAAGCAGGACGGAAGAAAGCTGGGCCGCGCCGCCGATGGAATTCATGTTCAGCCAAACATCGAAGATACCGGCGGTGAAAGTCCTGACGGCGAAATAGTCGACAGTGCCGAAATCATTCAGTACTTCCATCAAGACCAGGGTGACGCCGACAACAATGGACGGTCTGGCCAGTGGTATGGCGACATGGAGGAAACTGCCGAGCGCCGTCTTGCCGAGGGTTCGCGATACTTCCAGCACGCAGACGGACTGTTCCAGAAATGCGGCACGCGCCAGCAGGTAGACATAGGGATAGAGCACCAGCGTCATGACAATAATCGCGCCGCCGATGGAGCGTATTTCCGGGAACCAGTAATCCTGCGGGCGGCTCCAGCCGAAAGTTTCCCTGAGCAGAGTTTGCACGGCCCCGGCGTATTCCAACTGATCGGTCACGACGAAAGCAAGAACATAAGCGGGGACCGCCAGTGGCAAGAGCAGCGCCCATTCAAAATAAGTCGATCCACGGAAGCGGCACATGGTCACGAGCCAGGCGGTCCCCGTGCCGATGATAAGTGTACCGATGCCGACGCCGGCCATCAAAAGGAGCGTGCGTTCCAGATACAGGCCGAGAACGGTGGTATATAAATGATGCCAGATGTCGGATGAGTCCGTGAGGGCAATGCCAAGTACGGTAATGATCGGTGCCGCGACAAGGACTGCGACGATGATTGCACCGGTCGTCCAGATGCTGAATCTCATTTTCGGAAGCAACTGACCGAGCAGGGAAGGGCGTGCGGCGTGGGAAATCATTTAATTGGCTCTTGAAACGACGAACGGACGCCTCTGTTATGGAGGCGCCCGCTGCTTTTGTCGATAAAGGATCTGAAGAGCGTCAGCTCGTCGGCCCTTCGTCGAAGTTTGTTTCATCGACAAGCTTGGTGGCATTTTCGCGATTTTTCGCAATATCCTCCATGCTCAGCTTGTCGGTTTTGAACTCACCCCAAGATTTGACAAGAGCCGATGCTTCGACTTTAGGGTTTGCCGGATATTCGAAGTTCACTTCGGCATAGATTTTCTGGGCTTTTTCCCTGGACAGCCATTCAATGAATTTGACGGCCGCCTCGCGATGCTTGGCGCCTTTGAGTACACCGGCACCCGAAACGTTCATGTGCGCGCCGCGGTCGCTGGCTCCCTGGTTGAGGAAGGTTACGCGGACGGCTTCCGCCCATTTTTTCTGTTCCGGTTTTTCATCGTTGGTCTGCATCTTGCCTATGTAATAGGTGTTGGAGATGGCAATATCGCACTGTCCTTCATAAACGGCTTTGGCTTGCGCGCGGTCGTTGCCTTGCGGTTTGCGGGCCTGGTTGGCTTTGAGACCTTCAAGCCATACTTTGGTCTTTTCATTGCCATGATGGGCGATCATCGAGGCGATCAGGGCGATATTGTAGGCATGTTTGCCGGAGCGCAGGCAGATACGGCCACGGAATTTTGGATCGGCGAGATCTTCATAAGTTTTGAGTTCGCCTTCCTTGACCCGTTCCTTGGATACAAGTGCAATGCGGGCTCGCTGTGTCAGTCCGAACCAAAGTCCTTCCGGGTCACGCAGATGTGCCGGTATATTGGCGTTAAGTTCTTCGGATTTGACCGGATCGAGAACACCAGCCTGCTTGAGGGCGTAAAGTCGACCGATGTCGACGGTCAATACCGCATCTGCAGGATTATTCGCGCCGGCAGCTTTGATTTTTTCAAGCATGCCCTTGTTTGCGAAAACGATGTTTACCTTAATCCCTGTTTCCTCGCTGAAGCTTTTGATCAGAGGTTCAATCAGAAACGGCTGGCGATAGGAATACAGGTTGATTTCTTCTGCAGCCGATGCAGGCTGGATCGCCACGTTGGAAGAAAGCACAATGGCTGCCGCCGCAACGGATTTCAGGGCGATGGTTTTAAAAAAACGCGTCATCTTGTTGATCTCTCCTTAATCCTCGCATCGGTTCCTCGGAACGAGCGCAGGATTTATTGGGTCCCTCTTAATGCATGCCGCTTGTCGAAGATGAACGGATAATTCGACCAAGCAACTTGTTAAGAATGATTATCATTAACGGCATTGTTTTATCTTTTTCAAGCTCTTTATGCAAGTCATTCTCATTTGCATAATAAAAGACTATACCGGCCCGCCCCCTATAGCCATATTTATTTTATGGCTATAGGGGTTTTTCTGCTGCCTTGAAATTCCTCGCGAAGGACCCTTTGAATATGTTAGACATTTAGCGGAATCGGCTTGATGCCGTTATTGGCCGCTGAAGGGCCAAGAACCGCCTGAAAACATGGCCGGGACTTGGCGCGGGGATACCGTAGACGATGAAAGTCACCAAAACCGACGGGGCAAAAGGGGTCTCTTCGACCCGTAAGGCTAAGAAAACCACCGGCAATGATGGTGGTTTCGCCGATGCACTGCGCGATGTTTCGGGTGCGGAAGAGAGTGGCCAGGCACAGGCAACCGGCGGGGTCGGGCCTGTCGCATCGATCCTTGCGGCGCAGCAGACAGCAGATGCCACGGATCATAAGTCTCGTGGTCTGATGATGAATTACGGGAATGATCTCTTGGACAGGCTCGAGCAGATCCGTATTTCAGTTCTGTCGGGTTCGGTCTCAAAGGATCGATTGCAGGACCTGGCGCGGCGACTCCGCGAGAGAAAGACGACCAGCGATGACCCAAGGCTGAACGACCTTATTGGCGAGGTTGAACTCAGGGTGGAAGTGGAAATTGCCAAGCTGACACGCTAATTGGCGGTGAGCCTTCGTTTGCCATTTATATTCACTATTTGAACACTCATTTAAATCAAGAAGTTAGGCGTTCAGGCGTGTGAAAAATACGTGCTTGCAGCCTGTGCCTGACGCAATTATATTCCGCGCGCTTAGCCACCTCAGATCCAGGAGCTATTCGCCAAATGAGCGTTACGTTATCTCCCGATTACAAGCCGACCGCCAAAGAACCGTTTATGAACCCTCGGATGCGGGAATATTTCCGGCAAAAACTGCTGGGATGGCGTGCGGAGTTGGTTAAGGAATCCAATGAAACCCTGCAGACACTGCAGGAAGGCGGGATCGTCGAGCCTGATATTGCCGACCGGGCGGCCATTGAAACCGACCGTTCGCTTGAGCTTCGGACCCGTGACAGGGCCCGCAAGCTGATCAGCAAGATCGACCAGGCACTGGAACGGATTGAGGACGGGTCCTACGGTTACTGCGAAGAAACCGATGAACCGATTACTCTCGCACGTCTCGAGGCGAGGCCGATTGCCACACTCTCTCTCGAAGCGCAGGAGCGCCACGAGCGGATGGAACGGACGCATCGCGACGACTGATCGTCTTTTCAGTTCGGTACAGCACCGATCCTTTTTCCTGATTTGCGGATAGCGCCTGTCGAAGCAGGCATTTGACGCGAAACCTACGCATAGAATCGCACTTTTTGAATCCGGGTGGGTGTTGGGAAAATCATTTCTCCGCCAAGCCGGCGCTCTTCCTGCGGCATTCTAAAAATATTCGAATATTATCAGTGGCTTATGGGCTTAAAAAATATTTCGATTTTTGCGTGATTTTTTTGTTGCGTGACTTGCGTTGTTCTGTGTATGATGATGACGTAGAGGAGTAATTTAGAACAAATATTGCTCCGAAAGGAATGTTAGCAGAATGCGAACCGAGAGTACACAAGGTCAGCCGATAGTCGCCGCAAGTGCGGCCACTGCTGCTTTTCAGGTTGCCGTCGTGCAGCAAAAGCAGTTTGAGGAAACCCTTGAGCGCGTCAGCGAAAAGCAATCCGAAGCTGTAAAAGAAACGAAACGCAAAGCCGAGCGTACCGAGGATGTTGTCGACATTCATGACATCGACAAGACCTTGGAAACCAATAATAGTGAAAGCAGTGCGAAGGCAGCGCCAGAGGCTTCGAAAAGCGACACGATTGGCTCCAAAGTGAACGTTTCTGTCTGAATTTCCAACGGACGATATTCTCCGCCCGGCGCCTTTGTGCGTCTTTTTTTATGCCTGAATTCCTGCTGATTTCCTGATTATCCGACTTTCGTGCGGATCTGGCTGGGGGGCTTGTCCAGCACCGTCCAGATGAACAGAAAAAAGCCGGCGCTTTCTGCGCCGGCTGTAAGTTACCAGGTTCCTAGATGAACCTAGAACGGGAAGATGATATCCCAGACTTGCGTACCCCAGCGCGGCTGCTGCAATCCACTCAGTGTGCCGCGGCCGCCATAGGCAACGCGCATTTCGGCGATTTTTTCGTGGCTGATGGTGTTGTCGCTTTCAATATCTTCGGGGCGGACGACGCCGGTCACCAGCAATTCGCGGAGTTCGGCGTTGACCATGATTTCCTGACGTCCCATGACAACCAGCGACCCGTTCGGCAGGATTTGCGTTACCACGGCTGCGAACGTCACATTGATGTCTTCCGAGCGTTCGATATCCCCGTCCCCCGAGGTTGAATGAATGTTATCGAAGCTCATCACCGACAGCGGGTTGACCCCTTGCGGCAACACCTTTGAGAACTCGCTTTCAAGGCCGAGTAGACTTGTGACGTTGGTATCTTCCTTGTCGTTGCGGTCCCGTTCGGTTTTGTTGGCCAATGTCGCGCTGTCGGACAGGTCCAGTTTGACGGTAACGATGTCACCGATTTCCTTGGCCCTGTGATCCTTGAAAAAAGCCCGTGCACCATTCCGCCACAGCGAGCTCGGGTTGTCTTCTGCAACCTGCGGCGCCGGCATCGGCAGGCTGATCGGCCGGTAATCCGGCTTCGCCGTCGGGTTTTCGATATTCGTCAGTCGCGGGCCGTTGCCGACTTCTGAGATCCGGGTTGCCAGATTGCAGCCACTCAGCCCCGTCACGGCAACCAATGCCACGATGATCGAAAGACTGCGTTTGTGTGTATGTACGGTTTTCATCTCTTCATTCCTTGCTGGGCCTTTCCCGGGGCCCTGTTGAAGACCTAGTTAAGGCTCATCGAAATTTGCTGTGACAGGCTGCGGACGGCAACCCTGCCCGGGCCGACAACCTCGGCTTCGATCACTTGGTTGGAGCGGCCGTTCTTGATCTGCACAACATCGCCGTCAGCACCGTTCTGCAGTGCCTTGCCCTGCGCCGTCAGTATCATGTTCGGGACCTTGTGAAAGATCGTTACCAGGCTGTTCTTTTCGACCAGGACCGGGCGGGTAACATCAATGCTGCGCAGAGGTTGGCCGGCGCGCATGCCGCGTTTCGGTGTTTTCCCGATCAAGTCAGATGCATCGACGATGACATCGTTTTGCACCCGTTCAGCCTTCATCTTCACCCATTCCAGATTTGCTTCGGTGATGATATCGCCGCGCAGAACGCGGGAGCGAAGAACCGGGACTTCGACGGTTCTGAAAGCCCGTCCGGTCATGCGCACGCGCTCCATGGCGGCCCCCTGGCCGGCGACTACGATTGTCGAAAAGCGGCCGGTTCTGGCCTGGTAGTTCATGTTCTCGATCCGCACTATTGGATCGGCACTGGCAGGCAGGAACAATTCCTGGAAGCGGGTGGCGAACTCAATGTCCATTTCCTCGGTCACGCCCTGATCGGCAAGTGCGTAGAGGATCTGAGATTTGATGTCATCTATCGGAATGCTGATCGAGGCGCGTTCGACAACGGCTTCGGCTCTGGCACTGAGCGGTTGCCAGTTGATCTTGTAGGCATGTGCAACCCGGTATAGCCAGCGTGCATCGAAGACTGCGCGCTTGCCGGGATCCGGTGCATAGGCCACGGACACTTCTGCATTCTTGCCGGCGTTGGTGAACAGATCGCCGAGCCGGATGACCTTGGCATCGACGACGACATGATCGACCAGGGCCGAGCCGGCTTGTTTCAGCATGGCCATCTCAGGCGCGTTGCGGTTGTCCGAATTGCTGCCGGCGGCTGCCGGCATGGCGCCGGCGGCGATCACCGCAATCAGGGGAACAAGTAGTTTACGCATGGGTTCACTCCTTATCCTTGGCCTGTGTTATCTGAGCGCCGTCAATGTGCCCATCATTTCATCGGAGGTCTGAATGACCTTCGAATTCATTTCATATGCGCGCTGTGCAGAGATCAGGTGTGAGATTTCCTCGACAGCATTGACGTTCGAGGTTTCCAGGAAGCCCTGCAGCAACGAGCCGAAACCGACGGCTGCCGGATTGCCTGTCACGGCGGAACCCGATGCCGGGGTTTCCAGCAGAAGGTTGTCACCGATGGCCTGCAGGCCGGGTTCGTTCTGGAATGTCGCGATCTGAATCTGCCCGACGGATTGCAGTGCGACCTGGCCTTCGATTTTGGCAAGTACTTCGCCGGACGCGTTGATCGTCACATCGATGGCTGTTTGCGGCACCGTGATGCTGGGCTGCATTTGATAGCCGTCATGGGTTACGACCTGTCCGTTCTGATTGAGCTGGAAAGTGCCGTCGCGGGTATATGCGGTTTCACCGGTCGGCAACAAAACCTGAAAAAAGCCTTTTCCCTGTACGGCGATATCGAAGGTATTGTCGGTCGCCGTCAGGTTGCCTTGTTCATGAATACGGTAGACGGCGGCCAGTTTGACGCCGAGACCGAGCTGAACGCCCGTCGGGACAACGTTGCCGGCATCCGATGAAGTCGACCCGACACGTCTGAGGTCTTGGTAGATCAGATCGTGGAATTCCGTCCGTCGGCGCATGTACGCAGTGGTGTTCATGTTCGCCAGGTTGTTCGAAATGACCTCGACATTGCGCTGTTGCGCCAGCATGCCCGTCGATGCGATATCCAGTGATCTCATTGTTTCGTCCTTTCCCGTATTCATTGGTGCCCAGGCTTTTGAGCCGGGCGTTTTATTGTCTGGTTTAAGCAGCGGCGCCGAGATCTCTGATCATGGCGCGTTGGCGTTCGTCTTCCCGGTCGATGAAGGATTTCACCGAGTCATAGGCGCGGTGAACTTCGATCATGTTGGCCATTTCCAAAATCGGCTCGACGTTCGAGCCTTCGACGGCGCCTTGCAGCACGGCCGCATCCGTTACGTCCTTGGCCGGATTGTCTTCCGTCGTTGAGAACTGCGCCCCCGAAGAGCGCTCGAGTATCTGGTCATTGTCGAAGTTGACGATCCGGAGCTTGCCCAGTTCACCATTGTTCGTGGAAACGGTGCCGTCCTTGGAAATCACGATTTCCGTATCTTCAGGGGCAAAGACCATCGGGGCGCCGCCATCAGCCAGCACGGCCTGGCCAAGCTGGTTGACCAATTGGCCCGTGTTATCGAGTTGCAAACGCCCGTTGCGGGTATAGCGTTCGCCTTCGGGTGTCTGTATGACGAAATAGCCTTCGCCTTGAATGGCGACATCAAGGGGGTTGCCCGTGTGTTCTATCGCGCCGGGCTTGGTGTCGGTCATTGTCGCGATGTCACGTACATAAGCCAGGTTCGGCGTAACCAGGCTGTCGCCACCCTTTGATTTGGTCAGGTGCTCGACGAACATCATCTGGCCGCTTTTGTAGCCATGTGTGCTCATATTCGCGAGGTTGTTGGCGACTACATCCAGTTGACGACGGAGAGTCGTCTGCCTGGACAGCGCCACGTACATGGTATTTTCCATTGTCCACAATCCTTATTCCCGTTCTTAGGCATCTGTCCGGCAAGCAGCCGGTGTGCCTTTGCCGGTACATATGCATCACCCGTGCCAAATTAATAATGGTAATATTATCAATGGATTAGCATTAACTTGGGGAGGGCGAGGCATGGTAAATTCAGGTTCGGCGTGCATCCTTTACCGGGCAGGAAATGCCGTGTGAGCGGATTTGAGTTAAATTGGCAAGATGTCGTAGTGTTGTTGCCCCTTGAACGCCCTATTTGGTATCTTGTGATTCGCTGCAACGCCTTGCTCAGCAAAACTTTGACGAAAATGCGGGGAATAAGTTCGGAGAGGCCGGAACCGCCGTTGGCAATAACTTGTTAACCAAACGCGGACTATAGTTCATAGACCGATTGGGACGGTTCGGCTTTGCCGGTCCTGTTCCGGAGAAGAGGGCTCATGGCCGAGGAAGACGAAGACGACGAAGTATCTGCGGATGGCGGAGGCGAGGAAGCCGCGCCTTCAGGGTCAGGCGGTAAGAAGAAACTACTGATCATCATCATTGTCGTCATTCTTCTGGTACTGGGTGGTCTGGCCGGCGCGTATTTCACCGGATTGCTCGACCCGGTCATCAAGATGATTGTCGGCGAACCGGATCATACGTCGGAGACCGTCGAAGGCGAAAAAGGTCCATCGGTGTTTTACGAGTTGCCGTCATTGACGGTGAATCTGAATACCGCAGGACGAAAAGCGAGATTCATCAAAATCCAGGTCAGCCTGGAGTTGGAACTTGAAGAGGACAAACCGAAAGTCGAAGCGGTAATCGCGCGGGTGATGGATAACTTCAACGTTTATCTGCGTGAATTAAGGGTCGAGGACCTGGACGGTTCCGCCGGAATGTACAGGCTTCGCGAGGAACTTCTGACCCGGATTCGCGCCGCCGTCGCGCCGGTTAAGGTCAGGGACATCCTGTTCAAGGAAATGTTGATTCAATGAGGCCGTTAACGACACGGTCTTGGCGGAAGGAGGCGACTTCGAATGGCGCCTGGTGATGACGACGCATTAGCGGCTGAGTGGGACGCTGCTCTCGAAGAGGGCGAAGGCGAGGGCGGAGAAGGCGGCGAAGACGAACTTGCCGCTGAATGGGAAGCCATGATGACCAGCGACGATGATGGCGGCGATGACGATGATTCCGGCGCCCCGCCGCGTGAGGCTACCCGTGTCCTCAACCAGGATGAAATCGACTCACTGCTGGGTTTCGACGAAGAGGGCGATGAGGCCGGTGAACGTGCCGGTATCCAGGCCATTCTGTCCTCGGCTCTTGTTTCCTATGAACGTCTGCCGATGCTGGAAGTCGTCTTTGACCGTCTGGTGCGGTTGATGTCGACATCGCTGCGTAATTTTACTTCCGACAACGTCGAGGTTTCGCTCGACAACATCGCCTCGATCCGTTTCGGCGATTATCTGAACTCCATTCCCCTGCCGGCGATGCTGAGCGTTTTCAAGGCGGAAGAATGGGACAACTACGGCCTGATCACGGTCGACAGTTCTCTGATTTATTCGATTGTCGACGTTTTGCTGGGTGGGCGCCGGGGGACCGCGGCAATGCGGATCGAGGGCAGGCCCTATACGACTATTGAACGATCGCTGGTTGAACGGATGGTTCATGTCATGCTGGGCGATCTGTCCGCGGCGTTCGAGCCGCTGAGCCCGGTGACTTTCCGTTTTGACCGCCTTGAAACCAACCCGCGCTTTGCGACGATTTCCAGGCCTTCCAACGCGGCGATCGTGGCCCGGCTCCGGATTGACATGGAAGACCGTGGTGGCAGGCTTGAATTGCTTCTGCCTTACGCCACGCTCGAGCCTGTGCGGGAACTTCTTCTGCAGATGTTCATGGGGGAGAAGTTCGGCCGCGATACCATCTGGGAGACGCACCTCGCCGAAGAGTTATGGGTTACCGATGTCGATCTCGAAGCGGTTATCGACACGCAGATCATGAAGCTCCGCGATGTCTTCGATCTCAAGGTCGGCTCCAGGATCATGCTGAGTGCGACGCAGGATTCACCGGTGCAACTGGTGTGCGGCGATGTGCCGATGTACACCGGTCGCATGGGCCGCAAGGGGAGCCGGATTGCGGTCCGGATCGGCGATCGGATCGTCAAAGCGCCCCGCAACGGTTGAGATACGGAAAACGGACGAAGGATACTGAGCGATGCCTTATACCCTGATTATTGATATCGCCGTCGCCGTACTTCTGGTGGTGACCATCGGTTATGCGATGGTTCTGAACAAACGACTGAACAGATTGCGTAAAGACAAGAAGGATCTGGAAAGCCTTGCCAGAACTTTCGGTGAATCGACACAGCGCGCCGAAGAAAACCTGAACCAGTTGCGGACCGTCGCCCAGGCACTGGATATCCAGATGCAGCGCGCGCAAACCCTGCGTGACGATATTTCTTTTCTTGCCGATCGCGGCGGTTCGACAGCGGACCGGCTTGAAGATCTGGTGCGCGAGGCCCGTGACGGCCTTGGTGTCGTGCCGAAGCCTCCATCGACTAGCGTAAATGGGGCGCAACCTAGAAAAGCACCGGAGGTCGAGCCCCGTGAGGCCGAGGCACCGCAAACCGGCCGGGGCAGCAGCACCGGGATCGAACCACGCTCCGAGGCCGAGCGTGAATTGCTTCGCGCCTTACGCGATGCCGGTTAAGCACGGGAGCCGAGAACAGGTATGAAAAAACTCATTTCGAAGATCCGCTTCCTGCCGCTGACGATCTTTGCTGCCACGCTCATGCTGACAGTAAGGGTCGGGGATATCTGGGAAGGTATCGACAACCTTCTCGACGGCACGATCAATGTTTCCGAAGCGCGTGCGCAAACCGATCCGAATGCTCAGCCGGCGGATGGCGCAGCACCGCAGGAGGCGGCTGCAGTGCCTGCCGTCGAGCCATTGCCGAGTGAGCCGGCTGAAGGCGCAACGACGGTGCGGCAGGATCCAAGCAAGCTGATTACCGATGACCCGACGCTGCTGACGCCGGCGGAGATCGAAATCCTGATGCGGTTGGCCGAGCGCCGGGATGAGCTGGCGGCGAAGTCGCGCGAGCTTGAAGCCCGCGAAGGATTATTGCGCGCTGCCGAGATCAGGATCGAGCGCCGTGTTGCAGAGCTTGAAGACCTGCGCGTGGTTATCGAGGACCGGATCAAGGTGTTCGATGAACAGCAGGAAAAGAAACTCGGCAGCCTGGTCAAGATTTACGAGAACATGAAACCGAAGGATGCTGCGCGCATTTTCGAAGATCTGGAAATGGGTACCTTGCTTGAGGTTGCGGAGCGGATGAAGGAACGCAAACTGGCGCCTGTGATGGCGCAGATGAATCCGGATCGCGCACGTGAGGTAACCGTTGAATTGCGGGCGCTGCGGGAACTGCCGCGCTCCGTCGGTGGCCTGTAGGGTACGGGCCAGAATAAGTCAGGCAGCAGGGGTGTTGCCTGAAATTATCGGATTTTCATAAGAAAATCTGATTGGGACACCGGTGATGATGCATTTTCAGGAGAGCCTGAAGCAGACTGGCCGGGTATTTGGGAGCGGAAATGGCCGTAGACTTGGGCATGAAAGTCCTGATCGTGGACGACTACCAGACCATGCTCAAGGTTCTGAAGAGTCTGCTCAGACAATTGAAATTTACCAATGTCGACGAAGCAACGAACGGTGGCGATGCCCTCGGCAAGTTGCGCGAAGGCAATTACGGGATGGTCATTTCAGACTGGAACATGGAGCCGATGAGTGGCTTCGAGCTGCTAAAGGAAGTCCGCGCAGATGCGGTTTTAAAGGATTTGCCGTTCATTCTGGTGACTGCGGAAAGCCGGACCGAGAACGTCATTGCTGCAAAGCAGGCCGGTGTATCGAACTATATCATCAAACCGTTCACGGCCGAGACGCTGAAGACCAAGCTTGTCAGCGTTTTGGGCGACTTTTGAACGTGAGGCCGGGGATATGCTGAAAGACCTGGAATTGGAACTTCCCGCCGATGAGCCGGTACAAATGCCGGATATCGTGCCGATCTTTTTGGGTCTGTTCCTTCTGGTTCTGGCGTTCTTTATCATGCTGGTGTCGATTTCGACCTTCGAGACGGTCAAATCGACAGCGGTGATGGATAGTTTATCGTCCACTTTTACCACGGTCTTGCCGCCGACCTCCGACGCGACAGAATTTAATGCCAAGGACGGCGACATTATTGCCGGCGAGGCATTCCAGGAACAAATTACGTCGACCTTTTCGACGGCCGTGCAGATTGAAAAGATCGAAGTTGTGCAGCCGGGCCGGCTGATGCGACTGAGGATGCCGACCAGTGCGCTTTTCAAGGCCGATGAGATCTCCGTGCGCGAGGATATGCTGCCGTTGCTGGATCGTGTCGTGGCCTCGCTGTCGAACCGGGCACCGGGCCTGCGCCAGGATATGGAAGTCATTATCGGTACGCCGCTGACAGGGAATTTTTATCTGCCCTTGCAACAGGGTCTTGATATGGCCCGTGTCGGAGAACTGGCGCGCACAATGGTTGGCCGCGGTGCACCGCCAGACAGTGTTTCCGTCGGCATCAAGAGTGGAGATCAGGGCAACGTCTCCATGTGGTTCTGGGTGCGTGGTATAGAGGAAACCGAAACCCGTTTCGAAGAGGCGCTTGAGGAAATGCGCAAACGGACGTTGCCGGCAGATACTGTTGAACAGCCTGCAGGCCAAGCAGCGGGACAGACACCGGGACAGGCTGGGGGCGAGCCATGAGACGCGACGTGCTGCTGACCCTTGATCATGTCGAAGAACCTGAGCATCACAACACTAAGATGTGGATGCTCACATTTACCGATCTGGTGTCCCTGCTTTTGACCTTTTTTGTCCTGTTGTTCGCGATGTCGAACGTCAAGATCGACGAATGGGACAAGATTATCGATTCACTGTCGCAGACCTTGAACCCGGCGATTGAAGAAACCGTCAGCAAACCATCGGCGCAACTGAACATCGGTACGTTGTTTCAGCGCCGTGCCGTCAATCTGGATTATCTGGCTGGGGTGATCGAGGAAAACCTGTCGAACGATCCGTTGTTACGTGACGTTCTGATCGTCAGGCTCGAGGATCGGCTGATGCTCGCATTGCCGGGCGATCTTTTGTTCGAGCCCGGCGCCGCCGTGATCACGGAACGCGCCCAGGGGGCAATGCACACGCTTGGTGCCATGTTCGACAATGTCGGCAATGGCATCGCCGTCACAGGCCACACCGACCCCGCGCCGCCCGGCGGCAGTGCCTATACCTCCAACTGGGAACTCTCAATCGCCCGGGCGGCGGCCGTCGCCAATGCCATCAGGCGAGGTGGATACGAAGAAAAGATCGTCGCACTGGGTTATGCCGCGACGCAGTATAACCGTCTGCCGTCGCTCAGCGATGCCGAGAAACGCAAGCTGGCCCGCAGAGTCGATATCATAATCATGCCGACATCGAGGACGTTCTGATGATGCGCCCGGTGATCCAATCCATTGCCTTTATGTCGGTGCTGCTGGCGTTATCCGGCATGGCCGTGACGCATGCCCAAGCTGAACGTATTCCAGTGCGGACCGAACAATCGGGCAAATCCTCGCTGATCACTTTTGCCTGGCAGGTGCCTGTTGCCTATAAGCACAGCGTTGAAAACGGGCGGTTGAACGTCCGGTTTTCGCGCCCTGTTCAAGGTAACTTTGCGTCCATTGCGGACGGCCTGAAAGGCATCGTCGCCGACCCCCAGGCAGGCGCGGACGGCCGTTCCGTCAGTTTCCGTCTGGAAAAGCCGGTTAAGGTTTTCGCTTTCTATACCGGGACGGCGGTTACGATCGAACTGCTTGAAGACGAGAGTGTCGCTGACAAAGCGCCGCCGCCTGCACCCGTTACAGCGAATGAAACGGGGACTATTGATGTCGCCGTGGCACCGGTCCGCGAGAGCCGTGCGCTGGCCAGTGCCCAACAAACCAATACAGGCGCGGCACCTGCCGATGCCCCGGAAGTCAGGGTCCGAACCGGCGAGCATCCGGATTACACACGAATCGTTTTTGATTTTGCAGATGCAACCCCTTATCAGGCCAGTAGCGATAACGGTGTTGTGACGATCAGTTTTCAGCGTCCTGCCCGGATTGAACTTGGTGCGCTTGCCGATGGCGGCGCGCGTTTGATAGGCGGCGCCCGGACATCGGTTAACGGGAATACGACGACCGTAACCCTGGCCGTGCCGTCGACATCGAATATCCGTGATTTCCTGTCCGGCGCGAAAGTGGTTGTCGATGTCCGTGAACCATCCGGCAGTCTGGATCCTGTCGCCTTGCCTGCAGAAACGGTCGCAGCGGCGGCGCCTGAAGCACCTGCGACCCCATCGCCTGCCGCTACGAACGAAGCAGCGCCGCCGGCCCAGCCCGTTGCTCCGGTTGAAACCGTCGAGACGCCCCCCGCCGCCCCCGAAGTTCCTCCAGCCCCTGCCGGAGGAGAAGGCGCGCCGGTCAGCTTGACGGCTGAGCGGACGCAAGATGCCGCCGAAAGCACCCAGCCGCGCGCACTGACACCGAGCGGTGCGCCGCAGCCTGCGGCACCAACGACGGCGGCTACGGCTGCCAGTGAGCCGATTTCAGAAGAGCTTTCACCCCGTGCCCAGGAACCGGTTGGTGGCACACCGGCAACGGCTGCCCGTGTGACGGCAACTCCGGGACAGGACCAACTGGCATTCCGGTTTGATTTCGACGAGCCGGTAGCGGCGGCGACGTTCCGCCGGGGCGGTGCGATCTGGATCGTATTCGACAAGCCGATGACCGTGGATGCGGCGGCGCTGCAACTCCAGGCCGGCGAAGCGGCTTTTGAAATTCTGCAGATACCCAATGACAGCGCGACGGTACTGCGTATCCGCACGTCGCAACGCTACAATCCCGCGGTGGCCCGCGATGGACTTGCCTGGGTGATCGACTTCGCACCCCGTCCGATGGCCCCTCAGGCGGCGCTTGAAGTAACCGCACAGCCGGACTCACCTGTCGGTGCGCGGGTTTTCGTCGCAGTGCCCGAACCCGGCCGTCCGATTGCGATATCCGATCCGAATATCGGCGATAATTTTGTCGTCGTGCCTGTGATTCCACTGGGACAGGCTGTCGGACGTAAATTCACCTTTCCTCAGTTCAGTATTCAGCCGGCGGCGCAGGGCATCGTGATCAATCCGGTGATCGACGATCTCAGGGTGCGTTCGCTGCGCCAGGGGGCGGAAATCGGCAGCTCCGGCGTTCGTCTTGCAATCACCAATGTTTCTGATGATGCCGCTGCGCATGCGCAACTCGCAGCATCGCGGGCGATGGTTGTCGCACTTCAGGAACTAGAGAAATATTTTGCTACGACCGAGCAGCTCCGCGTTTACCGCCGCCGCTATGAGGCCGAGGTTGCCGATGCGCCGAAGCGGGGCAAGTCCGCCGCCAGGCTTGAACTCGCAAAGTTCTTTTTCGCCAACGCCTTTGCGCCGGAAACGCTGGGCGTGATCCGTGTTGCAATTGACGACATCCCTCTGCTCGAGAACGATCCTTCGGTCCGCATTCTGCGAGGGGGCGCAAATTTCCTGCTCGGTCGATATGAAATGGCGCTTGAGGATTTGAACCATGAGAGCCTCGCCGAAAATGACGAGGGCAGGCTTTGGGCTGCCGCTGCGCATGCCATGATGGGTGATCGTATCGGCTCGGCAAGGGATCTGCGTTTCACCGGCTCCATCGCACGCGATTATCCGCGGGCGTTGAAAATGCCGCTCGGCATTCTGATCGCCGAGGTTGCTGCCGAAACCGGTGATGGACAGGGGGCACGGCTGTTCCTGGATGCGCTTAATCTGGAGAATCCGACTCCGAGTGAGCAGGCGATGCTGAAATATGCCGAGGGTAAGCTCAAGGAACTGGATGGCGATTTTGACGGTGCCATATCGCTTTGGGAAGAAGTATTGGAAAGCGACCACCGTCCCTCGCGCGCCCGTGCCCGGGTCGCACGGACGGAAATGCTTTTGAAGCTGCGCCGGATCGATTTCCGTCAGGCGATCGAAGAATACGAGAAGCTCCGATTTGCGTGGCGCGGCGACAGGATGGAATTCAGCAACCTCCGGCGTCTTGGTTCGCTGTATCTGGATGAAGGTTTTTACCGTGAAGGTCTGTCGACCCTGAAGGAAGCGGCGACCAATTTCCGCGATTTCGCCGAAGCCCCCGAGATCACGAAGCAGATGAGCGAAACCTTCAATACGCTGTTCCTCGGAAATCAGGCTGATGCGATCGATCCTGTAAAAGCGATTGCCATCTATAATGAGTTCAAGGAGCTGACGCCTGCCGGGGCACGCGGCGATGAAATGATTCGCAATCTCGCCGATAAGCTGGTCGAGGTGGATCTTCTCGACAGAGCCGCCGACATACTGAAGGCGCAAGTGCAGTTCCGCCTTGTTGGCGAGCAAAAAGCCCGCGTTGGCGCAAGGCTTGCGCTGATCTATTCGCTTGCCGAAGAATTCCAACTCGGTCTTGAGGTGCTACAGGGTACCAATGAGGCAAGTTTGCCAGGCGAACTGGTCACGCTCCGCCGCCATTTGCGCGCGCAACTCCTGATGGGGCTTGGCAGGTCGGGAGATGCCCTGGCGCTGCTTGAAACGGACCTGAGTGAAGAGGCTGAACTGCTTCGTATGGAGATTTTCTGGAAAAGTGCCGACTGGCGCGAAGTTGCGAAATCGCTCCGGCTCTTGGTCAAGCTATCCGGTGCCAAACCGGACTTACCGGTCAACGAAGTACAGGCGACGCGATTGATAAATTATGCCATTGCCCTGACCAATTCCGGTGGTGAGCGCGCCGTCAGCCAGATCAAGCGTGAATACGGTCCGGCGATGGCAGGGACCAAGTTTGCCGAAGCCTTCGAGTTGGTAACAGCGCCGGCAACGATTGGCACACTTGACCCCGGCCGTGTGACGGCGAAGGTCCAGGAAGTCGAGACATTCCTGACGGCCTACCGTGACAAGCTCAAGAGCGGTGAGCCGCTCTCATCTCTTAACTGAGTTTGAAGTTCTGCCCGGCTAACCGCCGAAGCTCCTGACCAGGGAGCCGACGATGATGTACCAGCCGTCGACCAGCACAAAAAAGATGATCTTGAACGGCAGGGCGATGATCACCGGCGGCAGCATCATCATCCCCATGGCCATCAGGACAGAGGCCACCACCATATCGATAATCAGGAACGGCACGAAAATAAGGAAGCCGATCTCAAAAGCCCTGCGCAGTTCGGAAATCATGAACGCGGGGATCAGAACGCGCATCGGCATCTGCTCGCGTGCCTCTTCGACTTCGGTGCCACTGATATCGACGAACAATTCAAGGTCCTGTTCGCGTACCTGACGCAACATGAAAACGCGAAACGGTTGTACCGAGCGCTCAAAGGCGTCGAATTCATCGATTTGTCCGGCAATCAGGGGCTGGATGCCGTTGTCATAGGCCTGCTCGAAGGTCGGCATCATGATGAATGCCGTGACGAACATGGCGAGGCTGACGATGACCTGGTTAGGCGGCGTTTGCTGCGTCCCCATCGCCGTTCTGAGAAACGAAAGCACGACGACAACGCGGACAAACGACGTAACCATGATCAGGATCGAAGGCGCCAGCGAAAGAACCGTGATCAGGGCGACCAGTTGAACGATGCGGGCAGTTGCCTCGCCGCCACCCTGCCCAAGATCAAGGCTGAAAGTCTGTGCCAGTGCATCACCGGCACCGAATAACAAGGCCAGCGACAGGGCGATACCGGTCGCGGCGTAACTTATAATGAAGGTTTTCAGCTTCATTCCGGTGTTTCCCCGGGTTTGGTATCCCGGTCCTCGGATGCACGCGTCGCGGCATCCAGAGCATCGCGGAACCCAGTCTTCTGATTAACGTCCGCGCGGATGCCGGTTTCGATAACCAGTTCGGATGTCGGGCTGACGACAAGCAGATGCTCGACATCGTCGCGCCGCACCAGAATCAGTTTCCGGCGTACATCGAGAGACGTAATTTCGACCACTTCGATACGGCGGTTTCCCGCATTTTTGGTAGTGCCGGCAGGAAAGCCGAAGCCCAGGCGCCGGACCAGGACGGCGAGCACACCGATCAGCGCGATCACGAAGATCAGCGCCAGAGCAAACCGGAGATACCCGTCCATTCCCATTTAATAAGTTAACCCGCGCCTATAGTTTTGTTTGTGCTTGCAGGGCATCGCTGAGTGCGCCGAGCCGGCCGACCAGATGCTGTATTGCAACGGTAACGGCTTCGGGGTCACTCGGGGGAATTTCGGAAAGCCTGCGGCACAAATCTGCAATCGGTTCTTCAAGGTTGGTCAAATCGACCTGGTTCCCGTCTTTGACAAGATCGTGGCCGCGCTCGACGAGTGTCGTCAGATCCTCGATTTCCTGAAGATAATCGGGGCCGTCACTGCTTTCCGGCGTTTCATTCATGCTGCTGCTCCTCGTCGTTGTCAGTTCTTACCTCGGACCCAGTCCTCGGCTGACGGCGCATCCTTGCTGTCGGCATCTGCATTAGCAAGGTACACGTACCTTAATATTTCAGCGACTGCGGTGAAGGCTTCGACCGGAATTTCGCTATCTATGTCGATCGCCGACAGCAATTCCGCCAAATCGGCATCTTCACGAACCTTTATGCCATGGGCGAATGCCAGGGCGAGAATCTGCTCGGCAACCGTGCCGCGTCCAGCGGCGATGACCTTAGGCGCGTGGCCGTCCTGCTGCTCCTTCAAGGCGACCGATACCGCACGTTCCTTGGGTGGCGGCGGTTTCATATTGGTTTGCGTCAGGTCTTCCGTGCGCCCCAAAAGTGCCTCCCCGTGCATATTTTATAGCCGGAACCATGCTGAAGGCTAACTCTCTGCGATGCGGTTTAACAAACCATAAATCATATCATGTCGGTGACCCAACCTTGGGGATGACCTGTGACCGGCAAGAATCACAGACATCGTTAACAAAGATTCACCACTTGTTAATAAAGACCGGCAGATAATGCCTATCAGGAAATCGTCAGGAAATTTTCCAAGGGAATTCCCCGGGGGAAATACCTGGAAAACGGCGGATATGTTCGCCGGTGGTCAGGATCGTGACGCGGGTAAGGGGACAAGGGTATGGATTTAGATAAAACCTCCCTGTTTGCGGCAGTTAAAAGCAAGTTGAACTGGCTGACCCAGCGTCAGGAAGTGCTAGCGCAGAATATCGCCAACTCGGATACCCCGCGTTTCAGAGCGACCGACCTGAAACCTTTCGAATTTCGGGAAATCCTGCGTCAGGAAAAAATTCAGCTCAATATGGATGTGACCAGCGCCGCGCACCAGCCGGGACGGCGTAAGCGTATCCGCGACTTCGCGGAGCAATCCGTTCGTCATCCGTTTGAAACGTCACCTAGCGGCAACTCCGTCATACTTGAAGAGCAGATGGCAAAGATGAACGAGACCAACGCCAAGCACCGTCTCGTTACGCAGCTTTACAAAAAGCATCTGGCCATGCTCTCGCAAGCGGTCAGGGCAAGATAATTTACGGCCGGTTCAGCGGTCATAAGGGTTACATATGGACGATCTATTCAAGACTTTCTCGATTTCAAGCGCCGGCATGCGGGTCCAGGGGGAGCGCCTGCGGGTCATCTCGCAGAACATCGCCAATGCCGATTCGCTGGCACAGGATCCGAACGGAAAACCTTACCGACGTCAGATCGTGACTTTCAGAAACGAACTCGACAGGGCCATCGGACTTGATACGGTCCGCACCAACAAGGTCCGCCCCGACATGTCCGAGTTCGGCAGAAGGTACGAGCCGAGCCACCCGGCGGCAGACGCCGACGGGTATGTGCTGACACCGAATGTTAACCGGCTTGTTGAAATGACGGATATGCGTGAAGCACAGCGTTCATACGAGGCGAACCTTAACGTTATCAAATCATCACGGTCGATGCTGATGAGCACGATCGACATCCTGCGCTAGGAAAACGCGCGCAGGCCAAGAAAACCGGGCGCCGAGAAGGCGGCTCAAAATATAGGCACCGGCCGAGAAGCTGCCAGGTGAACCTGGAACGGGAACGAAAAAATGTCTAATCCAGCTATCGGTTTTGCGAATGCAATCAAGGCGTACTCCGACGTCGCCAGTGGTGATGCGTTCGGCGGTCGTGGTCCGAAAGCGGCACCGGCCTCGGGGGGGGATGAGTTCGCTTCCCTGGTCCGCAGTGCCATCGATGAAGCCATCAAGATCGGCGAAAAAAGCGAGCAATTGTCGATACAGGGTGTCAATGACCGCGCTGACCTCAGCCAGGTCGTGACTGCAGTTGCGGAAGCCGAAGTCACGTTGCAGACTGTGGTATCGGTTCGCGACAAGGTGATCGATGCATACAAAGAAATATTGCGTATGCCGATCTGACGCATTCGCTAACTGATCTCAGGGGTGTGCGTGCGGACCTTGGCATGCGCACACGGCCAGCCGGCAGGGATCACACATGAACGAAACCGCAGTCATGGAAATCGGGCGAGAGGCGCTGATGGTCGTCCTCTATACCGCCGGCCCGATTATGATGGCGGGGCTTTTGATAGGTCTTGTCATCGCATTGTTTCAGGCGTTGACCACTATTCAGGAAATGACGCTGACGTTCGTGCCGAAGATCATCGTGATCTTTCTGGCGATTATGGTGTTTTTGCCGTTCATGATGACCGAAGTCGTGGAATTCGCGAGAACGCTGTTCGACCGGATGATCTCGTTGGGTGTTAGCTAGGGGCGGGCCATGCTGGAACAGTTCCTTGAGGTCAATATCTGGATGCTGACCGTAGTGATGGCGCGGATCGGCACAATGCTGGCACTCGTGCCGGGTTTCGGCGCCGGATATGTGCTGCCGCGTTACCGCCTTGGAATCGCGTTGGCGATTACATTTCTGCTGCTGCCTTCGCTTCAGGCCTATATCCCCCCTATGCCCGAGAGTGTTCTTGCACTGTTTTTGATCCTCACCGGCGAGGTAATCATCGGCGCGTTCATGGCCAGCATCGGTTTCTTCGTTATTTCCGCGTTGCAGGCAGCGGGGACTTTCATCTCGTATTTCGCTTCGATGGCCAACGCGATGATCCAGGACCCGATCTCGAACCAGCAAAGCTCGATTATTTCCGGGTTTCTCAGCACTTCGGCACTGGTCGCGGTGTTTGCATCGGACCTTCATCATGTGGTTCTGCGGGCAATGGTTGACAGCTTTTCATTATTCAAACCGGGTATGCCGATTGAATTCGGCGATATGTCGGAAACGCTGACGCTGACGCTGGTCAAGGCGTTTACACTGGGGTTGAAGCTTTCTTCCCCGATGCTGTTGGTGGCGTTGGTGTATTATCTGGCGCTGGGGATCCTTGGCCGACTGATGCCGGCACTGCAGGTATTTTTCTTCGGTTTGCCGATACAGGTCAGCCTGCAGATTTGGGTGTTGATGGTTTGTTTTTCGGGCATGATGATCGTGTTTCTGCGGGCCTACAGTGAGGCCTATATGCCGTTTCTGGCACCGTGAACGGCATGAATGCGTCATAGGAAAAGAACGACATGGCTGAAGAAGACGACGCACAAAAAACTGAAGACCCGACAGACAAAAAGCTGACGCAGGCGCGCTCAAAAGGTCAGGTTGCGTCCTCAATGGAAGTTAAAAGCTGGCTCGTTTTGCTGGCCGGTACGGCGGGTATCATCTTCATGGCGCCTTTCATAAGCAGACGAATCCGCGAGATCAGCCTGCCATACCTGGAAAACGTCCACGCCATCCCCGCGGACTTTGAAGGAATGCGGTCGTATCTGGCCGGATCGTTCCTTGAAGTGGGCCTCGCGTTGTCGCCGTTTCTCCTGCTTGTCGTGATCTTTGCCTTTGCCGGCAATGTCTTGCAGTTCGGGTTGTTGTTTGCGCCCGAAAAAATCAAACCCGATTATTCGAAAATCTCGCCACTCAAAGGATTTAAACGGCTGTTTTCGTCACGTGCGCTCGTCGATTTTCTCAAGGGTATTTTGAAACTGGTCATCGTTGCTTTCGTGTCGATCGGTATGACCGTACCGTTACTCGGCGACATGACCCTGTTCCCGGCATTTTCGATGGCCGCGATTCTGGACCGGATCCAGAATGTCGCGATCCTCATTTCCGCCGGTACGATTGCCGTGATGACGGCAATCGCCGTGCTCGATTTTGCCTATCAGAAGTACCAGTTCACACAGTCGATGAAGATGTCGAAGCAGGAAATCAAGGACGAGCACAAACAGTCCGAAGGCGATCCGCAGGTCAAGGGGCGCATACGCGCCTTGCGCCAGCAGCGGGCACGTGAGCGTATGATGGCGAATGTTCCCGACGCCGATGTGGTTATCACAAACCCGACTCACTACGCCGTCGCGCTGCAATACGAGATTGATGAGATGTCAGCACCGAGATTGGTGGCCAAAGGGGTGGATTCGCTGGCGCTTCGCATCCGGGAAGTAGCGGAGGAGCATGACATCCCCATCGTTGAAAACCCGCCACTGGCGCGGGCACTGCATGCCAGCGTCGAACTGGACGAGGAAATTCCGCCTGAACACTTTGTCGCCGTAGCCGAAGTTATCGGTTACGTTATGCGTCTTAAGGGGAAAACAGTACATTAATGGCGGGAAACGTTGACGGCTAAGGACGGCGGTTCAAGTACAGATTTTACCGGCTCGACGGGTGCCGGCGGCACGCCGCCTGGCATGCTGTTCGTTGTGCTTGCCGCGGCCGCGGCGGCCTGCGCGGCCTATCTCTGGTTCGAGGAACCGGCTTACCGCGAATTGGCAAGCCCGGCGCTGGCTGCAGCTGCCGGATTGTTTGCGCTGGTTGCGGCTTGGTGCTTCGGGCGCCGAAGTGCGCTGAGTGAACGTGCCGACCCGCGCGCCTGGGGCTTCGAACAATCCTCGGCGGCAATCCTGATGACGGATGATGAAGGACGGGTCACGAACATGAACCGTTCCGCCGCCCAGGTATTCAAGGATTTGAATATCGGGCTCGGCGCCGGGCGGGTCTTGGATGCCCTCGGGCTTTCCGCCAACCCTGAGCAGGATGCGGGCTTTGCCAGACTGTCAGGCAAGGTCCTGCGCTGGCGGACACGAAAGCTCGCACCGATGCCGGGACGTGTCTGGCAATTGGATGACGTTACGGAAATCATCAAGGGACATGCCGAACTGCAACGCGAAGTTACAGTGTTGCAGGATATTTTCGACCTGATGCCGCTCGGTTTCCTGTCGGCCGACGGTGAGGGTCTGATTGATCGATGCAACGTGACCCTGGCCGGATGGCTGGGCGAGACCCCGGCGGCGTTGATTGGCCGCTCGCTCGGCGAATTCCTTACCGATGCGCAGGATTCCGGTGAACTTGGCGGGGTCAGCATGGGAGTCGTCACACTTGAACCCGCCGGTGAGGGGGAGCCGTTTATCGCAACGTTGATGCAGACCGCGAAATTGAGCAAGGACGGCACCCGGCCGCTCTATACGCGCTCGTTGCTGGTACGTGACGTGGCGCTTGATCTTTCGGCGGCCGAAAGCACAACCGATGATGTGGAGTCCGAGAGCCGTCAGGCAGGAAGCGTCGAGACCTCCGCCGACGAGACCGGGATGCTGACCGAACGCCTGCGCTGGCTTTATCACGATGCACCGGTCGGGATCGCGTTTGTCGATATGGATGGCACCCTGAGCGGCTGCAATGCGGCGTTCCGCCGATTGCTCGGTTTTGCCGGCGATGAAAGCATCGAGCGGCCGTTTGCCGATCTGATCGCCCGCGAAGACCGCGACGATGTACAGGGCGCCCTGTCCAAGGTCGTCATGGGCGTCGGTCAGGGGGCGCATATGGAGGTTCGTCTGGACCGTGCCGACGGCAAGGATCTCTCGGTCAGCCTGTCCGTCGCCCGGGTCAGCGATGCCGCAGGTGAAACCGTCGGCCTTGTTCTGCATTTCATCGACACCACGGAACACCGTAATCTTGAAGTGCAATTTACCCAGTCGCAGAAAATGCAGGCCGTGGGTCAGCTTGCGGGTGGCGTTGCGCATGACTTCAATAACCTGCTGACGGCGATGATCGGGTTTTCGGACCTGCTGCTGACCCGGCACGGCCCCGACGATCCGGACTTCGCCGACATCATGCAAATCAAGCAGAACGCCAATCGCGCGACCAATCTGGTGCGGCAATTGCTGGCGTTCTCGAGGAAACAGAAACTCGAACCCGAAGTCATGGATGTGACCGAGCAATTGGGCGATCTGTCGAACCTGTTGGGACGGCTGATCGGCGAGCGCGTCGATCTCAACATGAATCACGGGCGCAATCTTGGCCCGGTGCTGTTCGACAAGGGACAGTTCGATCAGGTGATCATCAATCTGTGCGTGAATGCCCGCGATGCCATGCCGGGCGGCGGCGCCATCACGATTTCGACCAAGGCGGAAAACCTGGATCAGCCGACCCCCAAGGGCCACGAAATATTGCCCGCTGGCGATTATGTGACGATTACCGTCTCAGACAGCGGCACCGGTATCGCCAAGGAAAACCTGGAACGCATCTTCGAGCCGTTCTTTTCGACCAAGGATGTGGGGGCTGGAACCGGGCTTGGTCTTTCCACCGTCTACGGGATCGTGCACCAGGCAGAGGGGTTCATCTTCGTCGACAGCGCCATCGGCAAAGGCACCGCTTTCACGATTTATCTGCCGGTCCACAAGAAGGCCGGGGAAGCGAAGGCCAAACCGGTGCAGACAACGAAAACCGAGTTGGAAGGGGATCTGACCGGGCAAGGCGTTATCCTGCTGGTCGAGGATGAGGACGCGGTTCGCCTCTTCGGCGCGCGCGCCCTCAGGAACAAGGGCTACGAAGTGCTGGAAGCGACCGACGGCGAAACCGCACTCGACGTGATTGCCACCACCGACAAGAAGATCGACCTGATTATCTCGGATGTCGTGATGCCGGGCATGGACGGACACACGCTTGTCAATCTGGCGCGCCAGGAACTGGATGGCGTCAAGACGATCCTGATGTCGGGATACTCCGAGGACGTGTTCCGCAACGGCCCCGACATGGATCCGGATATCGCTTTCCTGGGCAAGCCGTTCACGCTCAAAGGTCTGGCTGCCAAGGTCAAGGACGTGCTCGAGGGGTAAGGTTCGCGCGCTCCCCCGTTTTCCTGAAGTTGCTTCAGGCTCCATAGAATACCGTCAGACCGTTTTTGTGCAGATACAGACCCTGAGCCAAGCGGGGCGGATATTTTTTTTCGGATGATACAAAAAACCCCCGCCGGCCCTTTCATAGACAGTTACTGAAAAAATGATGATGCACTTTAAATGTGACCGTTTCTGTCACGTATGTGTTCTAGCGTCTGTGTGTGAGCGGCGTGCCCGACTCTCCGCCCGGATGGGTCGGCGGCGCTGGAAAAGAACATTGCGAATCCGTTATGAATTGCCTGTATTTTATGTGAACAAGTCTGGAACAAAATTATAATAAATTAATTAAATCAATTAGTTAAAAATATTATGGACAAAGAGAACAAAAATGGTACAAATGAGTCAATTGATTCGCCCCTGTGTGTATGCAAAGAACGGAGATGAAACATGAGCAGCCCTGCCTTACGAGTTGTCGACAAGGAAAACGACGTGGATAAAAACAAAGCGCTCGACGCCGCACTCGGCCAGATCGAGCGGGCCTTCGGCAAGGGCTCGATCATGCGCCTCGGTCAACGCGAGGTGATGAATGTCGCCAGCATCTCGACAGGCTCCATCGGCCTCGATATCGCGCTTGGCATCGGCGGTGTGCCGAAGGGCCGCATCATCGAAGTCTACGGCCCGGAAAGCTCGGGCAAGACCACGCTGGCACTGCATATCGTCTCCGAGGCACAGAAGACCGGCGGCACATGCGCCTTCATCGACGCCGAACACGCCCTCGACCCGGCCTATGCCAAGAAGCTTGGCGTCAATGTCGAGGAACTGCTGATCTCGCAGCCCGATGCAGGTGAGCAGGCGCTTGAAATCGCCGACACGCTGGTGCGCTCCGGTGCCATCGACGTGCTTGTCGTCGACAGTGTCGCGGCCCTGGTGCCGCGCGCCGAACTGGAAGGCGAGATGGGCGATACCCATGTCGGTTTGCAGGCGCGCCTGATGAGCCAGGCATTGCGCAAGCTGACCGCCTCGGTCGCCCGTTCCAACACGCTGATCATCTTCATCAACCAGATCCGCATGAAGATCGGCGTCATGTTCGGCAGCCCGGAAACCACGACCGGCGGCAACGCGCTCAAGTTCTACGCATCGGTGCGCCTGGATATCCGCCGCATCGGCGCCATCAAGGACCGCGACGAAGTGGTCGGTAACCAGACCCGCGTCAAAGTGGTCAAGAACAAGGTCGCGCCGCCCTTCAAGCAGGTCGAATTCGATATCATGTACGGCGAAGGGATTTCCAAGATGGGCGAACTGCTCGATCTCGGCGTCACTGCCGGTATTGTCGAAAAATCCGGTGCCTGGTTCTCGTTCGAAAGTGAGCGGCTCGGACAGGGACGTGAAAACTCGAAAACGTTCCTGCGCGAAAACTCGGAAGTTGCTCAGAAGATCGAAACAATGATCCGCCAGAATGCCGGCCTGATCGCCGAAGAAATGATGACCGGACCGGAGAATCCCGACGAAGCCAAGGCCGCCGAAGAAGGCGGTGAGGAAGCGGCACTCGATTAAACCGGGACCGTTCCGGTTTCCCCCTCATCTTGATCTTCTCCCAGGGGAGAAGGGGCTCACGCAAAACCATCCTCTCCTTCGGGAGAGGGTGGGGCGGAGCGCCCGGTGAGGGTTTTTGAATATGCGACGATCCCTCGACACAGCCCCGTCAAGCCGCTAAAACCTTGCGTCCGCCCGGGAAATTACCATTTCTTGGGTAACAATTTCGACGTTCGGAACTGGGTTGAGCCGCATGCAGACAGTAAATGACATTCGCCGCGCTTTCTTGGACTACTTCGCCGCCAATGGTCACGAGATCGTGTCGTCGTCGCCGCTTGTGCCGCGCAACGACCCGACCTTGATGTTCACCAATGCCGGCATGGTGCAGTTCAAGAACGTTTTTACCGGCAACGAAACCCGGCCCTATTCGCGCGCTGTGACGTCGCAGAAATGCGTGCGCGCCGGCGGCAAGCACAACGATCTTGAAAACGTCGGCCACACGGCGCGCCACCATACGTTCTTCGAGATGCTCGGCAATTTCTCATTCGGCGACTATTTCAAGGACCAGGCCATTGAGTTGGCGTGGAACCTCGTTACCCGGGAATTCGGTCTGGCCAAGGATAAGCTCTTGGTGACGGTGCATTCGTCCGACGAGGATGCGGCGGAACTGTGGAAGAAGATCGCCGGTATACCCGACAGCAAGGTGATCCGCATTCCGACCTCGGATAACTTCTGGGCCATGGGCGACACCGGTCCGTGCGGCCCGTGTTCGGAAATCTTTTTTGACCACGGCGACCATATTCCGGGCGGCCCGCCGGGCTCTGCGGATGAAGACGGTGATCGTTTCATTGAAATCTGGAACCTGGTGTTCATGCAGTTCGAGCAGGTGACCCTGGACGAGCGCGTCGAGCTGCCGAAGCCATCGATCGATACCGGCATGGGCTTGGAACGTATTTCCGCCGTCATGCAGGGCACGCACGACAACTACGAGACCGATCTGTTCAAGACGTTGATCCGGGCCTCCGCCGAAGCATCGAAAACCGATCCCACGAGTGTATCCCACAGGGTCATCGCCGATCATCTGCGCGCCAGTACGTTTTTGATCACCGACGGTGTTTTGCCGTCGAACGAAGGGCGTGGCTACGTGCTGCGCCGGATCATGCGCCGCGCCATGCGCCATGCGCACATGCTGGGCTGTACCGACCCGCTGTTGTTCCGGCTTGTGCCGACACTGGTTCGCGAAATGGGCGATGCCTTCCCGGACCTCAAACGTTCCGAACCGTTGGTCATGGAAACTCTGAAACTCGAGGAAACCCGGTTCAAGCAATTGCTGGACCGTGGTCTCAAGCTGCTCGACGAAGCAACCGACGGCATGGCCGATGGCGCTACGCTCAACGGTGAAACCGCGTTCAAGCTCTATGATACCTATGGCTTCCCCCTCGATCTGACGCAGGATGCCCTGAAGGCTCGCGACATCAAGGTCGACGAGGAAGGCTTCTCAGCCGCCATGCAGCGCCAGAAGGAAGAAGCCCGTAAGGCCTGGGCCGGATCCGGCGACGCCGCGACCGATGCCGTGTGGTTCGGCGTCCGCGATACCGTCGGCGCAACCGATTTTCTGGGCTACGATACGGAAAGTGCCGAAGGCCGCATTTCGGCCCTTGTCGTTGATGGCAAGACGGTCGAAAGCGCCGCGGCCGGTACGGAAGTTGCCGTGGTTCTCAACCAGACGCCGTTCTATGGCGAAAGCGGCGGCCAGATGGGCGACAGCGGCACGATCACAACCGAAGATGCCGTCATCACCGTTCATGATACGCAAAAGCGGGTCGATGACGTACATGTTCACATAGGCCGCGTTGAAAGCGGTGCAGTGAAAGTCGGTGACGAGGCACGTCTCGTCGTCGATCACGATCGCCGCTCGCGTCTGCGCGCGAATCACTCGGCGACGCACTTGCTGCACGAAGCGCTGCGCCGGCATCTTGGCGATCATGTGACGCAGAAAGGCTCGCTGGTGGCACCGGATCGCTTGCGCTTTGATGTTTCGCATCCGAAAGCCGTCAACTATGACGAGTTGGCCGACGTTGAAGCCGATGTGAATGCGCTGATTGCCATCAATTCAGATGTGACGACACGCCTGATGGATCCGGAATCCGCTGTTGAAGCGGGGGCCATGGCGCTGTTCGGCGAGAAATACGGCGATGAGGTGCGTGTTGTGTCGATGGGGGCGGATCCGGACAGGGATTTCTTCTCGACCGAATTGTGCGGCGGGACGCACGTCAAGCGCACCGGCGATATCGGTGTTTTCAAGATTCTGTCGGAAGCCGCTGTTGGCTCCGGCGTTCGCCGTATCGAAGCGCTGACGGGTGCCGGGGCGCGTGCTTACTTTGCGGAAACCGAAAAGGCTTTGCAGGAAGCTGCGAAGGAACTCAAGTCGCAGCCCGCCGATGTACCGGCACGGGTCAAGGCGTTGCTGGAAGATCGCCGCAGAATGGAACGCGAGCTGGCTGAAGCGCGCAAGAAGCTCGCCATGGGCGGCGGTGCTTCATCCGGGGATGCCAGCAGCGATGTTGAGGAAATCAATGGCGTCAAGTTCTCGGGCCGCATCCTCGACGGCGTGCCGGCGAAGGAACTCAAAGGCCTTGTCGATGAGATCAAGAAACAGATCGGTTCGGGTATCGTTGCGGTGATTTCCAATATCGACGGCAAGGCCTCGCTAGTGGTCGGTGTGAGCGATGATCTGACGGCCAGTCACAGCGCCGTCGATCTGGTGCAGGCCGGGTCCGCAGCCGTCGGTGGTAAAGGCGGCGGCGGGCGAGCCGATATGGCACAGGCCGGCGGTCCGGATGCATCGAAGGCAGCCGATGCCATGGCGGCAATCAAAGCGGCTGTATAGCCTTTAATCCAACAAGGATTATTCCGTAAAATAGCGTCCCGGTGTCTTGCCGAGCGCACGGCGGAACATGGCGATAAACGCACTTTGCGATGCGTAACCGAGATCAAATGCAACGTCGGTGACACTGTCGCCGCGCGCCAGCCGCGCCAGCGCCGCCAGAAGTTTTACCTGCTGGCGCCACTGTCCGAACGTCATTCCGGTTTCACGGCTGAAGATGCGCGCCAAGGTCCGCTCGCTGGCGCCAAGCTCTTGCGACCAGTCCTGCAGGGTGCGCATGTCCGACGGGTCATCCATGAGCGTATCGGTTATTTTGCGCGCGCGTTTGTCGGTGGTCATGGGCAGGTGCAGGGGCGCGACCGGCAATCCTTCGACACGGTCGAGAAGCACACCGATCAGCCGGGCTTCGGCGCTATCCGGCCCCGGGTCATCGCTGAGGCGCATGGCTTCCAAGATCAGTTCCCTGAGCAATGGCGAGACCGTCACAACGCAGCAGACCTCGGGCAGCCCTTCGTGCGCATCCTTGCGGATATAGAGCGAGCGCAGTGACAAGGCCGTTCCTTGCGCCTGTACGTGATGGGAAATGCCGGGGGGGATCCACACTGCGCGCTGGGGCGGTACGACCCAGACACCGTTATCCGTGGTGACCCGCATGACACCCCGCACAGCATACAAAAGTTGTGCGCGTTCGTGCGTGTGCCAGTCAATAATGTGATCTGCCGGGCATTCGCGGGCACGGGCAACGACGGCGCCCGGACCCTGGTCGAGGCCGCTGAGGTGCGGCAGGATACGATCACTGGCCGATGCCGGTGCGGAGCGCTCACTTGTCTGTTTCTCAATATTTAATGTCATAATAGCCCATATTAGCCGTAATTCTTCGCTGGTAAAGTCCCCCTTTATCGCCACATTTACATGACACAGACGAGGAAGTTTCCAATGGCGCCGGGCGGTTTATTCAAGGATGGCTGGAAAAGCCGTGAGGTTTTCCTGGTGCTGACGGCCATCGCCATGCCGATTTCTTTTTCCACCTGGCAGGCGCTGTTCAATAACTTCGCGCATGATGTGGCGGGTCTTGAAGGCGATGGTGTCGGGTTTATTCAGTCGTTTCGCGAGGTGCCCGGCTTTCTGAGCTTCACCGTGATCATGCTGTTGGTGTTTTTCCGTGAGCAACGGTTTGCGCTGGCGTCCCTCGTGCTGCTTGGGATCGGCACCATGATCACCGGGTTTTACCCGTCGTTCTGGGGATTGATGATGACGACCTTCGTCATGTCGGTCGGCTTTCATTATTTCGAAAGTCTGCATCAGTCCCTGACGCTGCAATGGATCGACAAGAAAACGGCGCCGGAAGTCATGGGCAAGATCGTCAGTGCGCGATCCATCGCGGCACTGGTGTCCTTCGGGCTGATTTATCTGATGCTCGACACCGCCGGGATGGACCTTAAATGGGTCTATCTGATCGGTGGCGGTGTATCGGTTGCCATCGGATTGTATTGCTGGCTCGGGTTTCCCGAGTTCAAGGCGGCGGTCGAACAATCGAAGCAGATTGTGATCCGCAAACGTTACTGGTTGTGGTACGCGCTGGTCTTCATGTCAGGTGCGCGCCGGCAGATTTTCGTCGTCTTCGCGGGTTTTCTGATGGTGCAGAAGTTCGGCTTCACGGCCGGACAGATGAGTCTGATGTTCCTCGCCAATATGGCGATGACGATTTATCTGGCGCCGAAAATCGGCCGCCTGATCGGGCGGCTCGGCGAACGCCGCATGCTGATCGTCGAATACTCCGGGCTGGTACTTGTGTTTACCGGTTACGCCTTTGCCACAGAGGCATGGATGGGGATTGCACTGTACATCACCGACCATGTGTTTTTTGCCATGGCGATCGCCATCAAGACCTATTTCCAGAAGATCGCCGATCCTGCCGATATCGCGGCATCGACCGGCGTTTCCTTCACCATCTCGCATATCGTCGCCATCGTTATTCCGGCGGGTTTCGGGATACTCTGGCTTACCTCGCCCACGTATGTTTTCCTAGCGGGAACGGCGATGGCGGTTATCTCGCTCGTATTGGCCCTGATGGTGCCCAGGCATCCTGAACCGGGCAACGAGTCGCTGATCTTCCGCATTGTCGCCAAACCGCAACCGGCGGAATGACGCCACTGCAATAATGGAAGACTTATGACGAAGCGATTTGAAGGCACCAAAACCTACGTAGCCACAGATGATCTGAAAATAGCAGTCAACGCCGCGGTTGGTCTGCAACGACCGTTGCTGGTCAAGGGCGAGCCCGGGACCGGCAAGACCGTGCTGGCCGAGGAAATCGCCGCCGCGCTCGGTGCGCCCCTGATCCCGTGGCACATCAAATCGACGACCAAGGCGCAGCAGGGGCTGTATGAGTACGATGCGGTGGCCAGACTGCGCGACAGCCAGCTCGGCGATGAGCGGGTCCACGATATTTCCAACTACATCGTGCAGGGCAAGCTGTGGGAGGCTTTCGAGAGTCCCGAACGCCCGGTTCTGCTGATCGACGAGATCGACAAGGCGGATATCGAATTTCCCAACGATCTGTTGCTCGAACTCGATCGCATGGAGTTTCATGTCTACGAGACCAAGCAGACGGTCCGGGCCGCCAACCGGCCCATCGTCGTCATCACGTCGAATAATGAAAAAGACCTGCCCGACGCCTTCCTGCGCCGCTGTTTCTTCCACTACATCAAGTTTCCCGACGAAGACACGATGCGTGCCATCATCGATGTGCACTTCCCGGATGTGCAGAATCGGCTGGTGAAACAGGCGATGGAAGTGTTTTACGAACTGCGCGATGTGCCGGGGCTGAAGAAACGCCCCTCGACATCGGAACTACTCGACTGGATCAAGCTTCTGATGATCGAAGATATTCCGCCGGAAGCGCTTCGCTCGGGCGATCAGAAAGACCTGATCCCACCGTTGCACGGCGCGCTGCTGAAAAACGAGCAGGATGTGCATATGCTGGAGCGCCTGGCGTTCCTCAACCGCCGCGAGGGGCGCTAGCTATTTTGCCGAATCTTTCTCCAGTTTTCTTCTAGAATATCTTGAACCTTTACCAAAAGTGCGTTTCGTGCTGAGTACATATCTCCGCCGTTCACGAGTAAGCTTGAAACCTCATCTGACATAGATATTTTAATTGGTGATGGATGGTTGTTTATGACTTCGACAATCTTCCCATAATATAGAAGTGCTGAATTATTTAGGTCCTCGTGGTTTTTTTTTGAGGGGTCCAGTAGCAATTTTAGGTACGCGAATTGTAGATGTATTTCTGAGATGCATTGGTCCACTATGTCGCGTTTGTCGTTTTTTGAGGAATTAAGCAATAGTGAGTTGCAAGAAAGGATTTTTGCGACGGTATCTCTGAGATCTTTAGCCCAAGTCTTTCGTGCATCAGCGATTACGTTTGCCCTTAATTCGGATTGTTTTAATTCCCGTGTTTGTTTGATCTGAAGTCTTGAAATGTATCCAGTGACAAGGACAGCCACCAACGCGACAATACCAGAGAACCAAGTAGCGAGCGGCTCTGGTTGGGTGGCGATCTTTTCCACTTCGTTTAGGACATGACCAATATCCATTCTAATCAAAGTTAGTTGATGTTCCATTGCAAGTTCCTCCATAGGTTTATTGTGATGATATCATTATTGATGTTCACGGAAGTAGAATCTTCAGTTGTACGCGTAGTGTTGGCCGTCGTGACGAAAGCCTCGATTCATGGTTTCATAGGGCCACATGGAAAAATACCTCAATTCCGCTGAGATAGAGCGCTTCGCACAGTCCGTGTGGGAGTGGCTTTCGGCGCATGTCTTTATCTGGCCGACGGCTGTGCAGGCGGCCATCGTCGTTGCCGCGCTGCTGCTGGCCCGGGGGCTGGCGCCGCATCTGGCGTCCTTGATCGAACGCGCAGCCCAGCACCCGCGTTGCCCGGTATGGCTGGCGCCGAAGGTCCGTGCTCAGGCACCGCTCAGTTTTGCCTTCGTCTGGCTGGTGGTGCAGTGGTTCACGGTGTTTGCCGCCATCGGGGCCGAATGGCCGCATCGGTTGATGGAAAGCGTCGTTTCGCTGCTGACTGCGTGGGTGGTGATCCGTTTCGCATCGAGTTTCATCCGCGATCCCGGCTGGTCCCGTTCGCTGGCCATCGTTGCATGGTCGGTGGCGGCGCTGAACCTGGTCGGTTTGCTCGACCCCACGATCCGAACGCTCGACAACATGGGCATGTCACTGGGCGATATCCGGCTTTCCATGCTGGGGATCATCAAAGCGGGACTGGTTCTGGCCGTCCTGTTGTGGCTGGCCGGTGCTGTTTCCCGCTTGATCGAGCACCGTCTGGAGAATTCCAGTGCGCTGTCTCCTTCGGCGCGCGTGCTGCTGGGCAAATTCATCAAGATTTTACTGATCACAATCGCCATCCTTGCGGCGCTTGAAAGTATCGGTATCGACCTGACGGCGCTCGCGGTCTTCGGCGGGGCCATCGGCCTTGGTATCGGTTTTGGCCTGCAGAAAGTCATCTCCAATCTGATCAGCGGCGTGATCTTGCTGATGGACAAATCGGTGAAACCCGGTGACGTGATCGCCATCGAAGGCACCTTCGGCTGGATCAACAGGCTCAGCGCGCGATACGTCTCGGTCATCACCCGTGATGGTACTGAACACCTGATCCCGAACGAGGATCTGATCAGCCAGCGCGTTGAAAACTGGTCGTATTCAGACAGCCTGATACGACTCAAACTACCGATTGGCGTTTCCTACGATTCCGATGTCGAACTGGCGATGGAACTGGCCGTCGAAGCAACGAAGGACGTTGAACGTGCGCTGAAAAACCCGGCTCCGGTCTGCCGGTTGATGAACTTCGGCAGCGATTCCGTCGAGCTGGAATTGCGCGTATGGATTGCCGACCCGAAAAAGGGCGTCGCCAATGTGCAGTCGGACATCCTGCTTACCGTCTGGAAATTGTATCACGAGCATGGTGTTGAATTTCCGTTCGCGCAGCGCGATCTGCACATCAAGTCCTCCGTGCCGCTGGATGTCCGTCTTGCGGACGGTAAGAAAGCCGATCCGGAGGCCTGATGTTCATCGATTTCTTTCTCAAGCTTCGCGATATTGGCGTGCCGTGCTCGCTCAGGGAATACCTGACCCTGATCGAAGCCGTGGATGGCGGATATGCCGAGTTCGATATCGACGGATTTTACTATTTAAGCCGTTCGGCGATGGTCAAGGACGAGCGCCATCTGGACAAGTTCGACCGTGTCTTCGCCGAGGTCTTCAAGGGGCTTGAGGCGCCCGCGGACGGGACCGGGGCAGGTCATGACATCCCCGAGGAATGGCTGCGTAAGCTGGCCGAAAAAATCCTTACCGATGAGGAAAAGAAGCAGATCGAAGCCATGGGCGGCTGGGACAAGCTCATGGAAACATTGAAGAAACGCCTTGAGGAACAGAAGAAACGCCATCAGGGCGGCTCGAAATGGATCGGTACTGCCGGCACGTCGCCGTTCGGTGCTTACGGCTATAACCCCGAAGGTGTGCGGATCGGCCAAGACGGCAACCGCAATTTTTCAGCCGTCAAGGTTTGGGACAAGCGGGAATTCAAGAACCTCGACGATACGCTGGCGCTCGGCACCCGTAACATCAAGGTGGCGCTACGCCGCCTGCGTCGTTTTGCCCGCGAGGGCGCTCCGAGCGAGCTTGATCTCGACGGGACGATCGCCGGTACGGCGCGCAAGGGATATCTCGATTTGCAGATGCGCCCTGAACGTCACAATGCGGTGAAGGTCCTGCTGTTCTTCGATGTCGGCGGATCGATGAATCCGCATGTGAAAGTGATGGAGGAGCTATTCTCGGCGGCGCGCGGTGAGTTCAAGCACATGGAGTATTTCTACTTCCATAACTTCCTGTATGAACGGGTCTGGCGGGATAACCGCCGCCGCCATTCAAACACCATTCCGACCTGGGATGTGCTCAGGACCTATCCGCACGACTACAAGGTGATCATCGTCGGCGATGCGTCGATGAGCCCTTACGAAATCGCCGTGCCGGGCGGCAGCGTCGAGCATTGGAACGAAGAGGCTGGGGCGGTTTGGTTGCAGCGCCTGCTGCAGGTGTATCCGAAGACGGTGTGGCTCAACCCGATCAAGCGAGACTGGTGGGAACACACACAGTCGGTCGGCATGGTGCGTCAGTTGTTGGAAGAGCGCATGTTCCCGCTGTCGTTGGATGGCCTCGAAGGGGCGATGCGGGAGTTGTCGCGCTAAGCGGCAGACGTAATTCCGAGCTTACTTTACGTCGGCGGCGACCCGCATGGAGATGATCTTGTCGGGATCTTCGACTGTGCCGTTGCGGGCGTCATCACCCTTTTTGATGGCGTCGACATATTCCATGCCGTCGATCACTTCGCCCCAGATGGTATACTGACCATCGAGGAACGGGGCTTTATCGAACATGATGAAGAACTGGCTGTCGCCGCTGTTCGGATTCTGCGAGCGGGCCATGCCGACGGTGCCGCGATAGAAACGCTCAAGATCCGAAAACTCGGCCGGAATGTTCTGACCCGATCCGCCGGTGCCGTTCCCTTTCGGATCGCCGGTCTGGGCCATGAAACCGTCGATGACGCGATGAAAGGTCAATCCGTCGTAGAATTTCTCGCGCACCAGTTCCTTGATCCGCTTGACGTGCTTGGGCGCGACGTCAGGGCGCATCTCGATCACCACGCGACCGGTCTTGAGCTCAAGATACAGGGTGTTTTCCGGGTCGGCGGCTTTGGTAATGTCTGTCATGGCAAAAATGGTGAAGAGCGCGAGTGCGGCAATGCCAACAAAGCGGCGCATTTCAATCTCCTAAATTCCTGTACAAGCTCTGAATGCGGCGTAATCCGTTGCTCGTTTTCTGCCCGACAGGACCGATGCCGTCAAGGGCCGGAAAGGATACGGTCCAAGAATGGACAAATTAAAAATCCCCCAGATCAAACTGTTTGAGGATTTCCCCGGCGGCGTCCGCCGGGGTGCGCTTGCCTGAACGGACATCGGCCTCCAGCTTTTCGCCAAGCCCGCCTTTCTTGCGAACCTCTGACAGAAGGGTCGAGGTCACCTCGTCCCACATCCAACTCGCCGCCTGCTCGGCGCGTCTTTCATCGACAAGGCCTGCCGAGCGCACAGCATCCCTGTAGGCCTCCATACGTGCCCATACCTCGGGAATGCCTTCGCCGGTATGCGCCGAACAACGCAGCACTTCGGGTTGCCAGACGTCGTTCCCGCCCCTGAGCATCCGCAGCGCCGATGAATAATCCTGAAAGGCGCGGCTCGCGGCTTTTTGCAGATCGCCGTCGTTTTTTGTGACGACGAGCAGATCTGCCATCTCGACGATCCCTTTCTTGATGCCCTGCAGATCGTCGCCGCCACCGGGTGCGACCAGCAAAACGAACATGTCGACAAGATCGGCAACGGCGTATTCCGATTGCCCGACACCAACTGTTTCGACCAGGACCACATCGAACCCCGCCGCCTCGACGGCGAGAATGGTTTCGCGGGTCCGTCGTGCAACGCCGCCCAGCGATCCGCTGGAGGGGGACGGGCGCACGTAGGCAGCGGGATGACGCGCCAGTTTCTCCATCCGCGTCTTGTCGCCGAGGATCGAACCCCCATGTTTGGGGCTTGAGGGATCGACCGCAAGTACGGCGACTTTGTGGCCCTGTTCGACGACATGCAGGCCAAAGGTTTCGATAAACGATGATTTGCCGACCCCGGGAACGCCGGAAATACCGATGCGGATCGACTTCCCGCTTTCCGGCAGCAGCGTTGCGATGGCATCCGATGCTTCGGCGCGATGATCCTTGCGCGTAGATTCGATCCGGGTGATCAGGCGGGCGAGGGCGCGGCGGTTGCCTTCAAGCACGCCGCTGACAAGTTGATCCGTATCGCTCACGTTTTCTTCCGTTTTTTCTTGGTCTGTTTGGTTTCGGCCGCATTCTTTTCATCAAATGACGAGCCGAAAGCGTGCATGGCCATAACGATCATTTTCTCACGCTGCTCGTCGGGGAGGTCGTCGAGCATCTTCGATTGCTGGTCGTGGATGGAAAGTGCCTGTTCGATCAACGCCTGGCGGCCCGGCGGCAGGTTCTTTTTGCGCTCAAGCTCGGCGGACGCGCTTTCAATAGCCTGGCGGACAAGGGTTTCCGGCAGGATATCGTCATCGTCGACGTCATCGACGGCCTTTTTGGCGGGTTTAGGTGCCGGTGCCGGCTCCCCGCGCTTGACGGCTTCGATGGCATCCAGTTTGTCGCGCGCGTTCTTGTCGATGAAAATGGATAACAATGCACGCTTCAGGAATTTGCCGGCCATGTTGTCCGTGCCTCGATACCGTGGGATCGCTGACCAAGAACGCGCTTGCGTCCGCGAATCATTTCCGTAACGGTAAGACTGTGAATTTTCCTTGTAAACGCTGATCTCCGCTGGCCAAGACCGGGTGCCGGAACTTAAAGTGTGAACTATGAGAAGAAATAGAGATGCAAAGATTGTCGCGACGCTAGGCCCCGCCAGCAGCAGCGAACAAGAAATTTCCGCTTTATTCGAAGCGGGTGTCGATGTGTTCCGTATGAATTTCTCGCACGGTGCGCACGAAGGACACCGCGAACGCTACAATATCGTCCGCAGTTTGGAACAGAAATACGGCCGTGCCGTCGGTATCCTGCTTGATTTGCAGGGGCCTAAACTCCGTGTCGGCGATTTCGAAGGCGGCAGTGTCGAGCTTAAGAATGGCCAGAAATTCCGCCTCGAAGCGGCGGAGTTCGTCGGTAATGCCGAGCGGGCCTGCCTGCCGCATCCGGAAGTCTTCGATGCATTGGAGCCGGGGACAGATCTTTTGCTGGATGACGGGCGTTTACGTCTCAAGGTGGTCGATCACGGACATGACTGGGCGGAAACCGAGGTCGTCATCGGTGGCGAGTTGTCGAACCATAAGGGCCTGAATGTCCCGAGTGTGATCCTTGATGTCAGTCCGCTGACGCCGAAAGACATGGAAGACATGCGCTTCGGACTGGATCTCGGCGTTGATTTCATCGGCCTGAGTTTTGTGCAGCGCCCGGAAGACATCGCCGAAGCCAAGAAGTTGATTGCCGGCCGGGCGCATATCATTTCGAAACTGGAAAAGCCGCAGGCTTTGAATCGCCTCGAAGAGATCGTTGAGCTTTCGGACGCGATCATGGTGGCCCGGGGCGACCTTGGGGTCGAAGTGCCGCCCGAAGACGTGCCTCTCTTGCAGAAACGCATCCTTCGGGCCTGCCGCCGTGAAGGCAAACCTGTGATCGTGGCGACACAGATGCTGGACAGCATGATCCATGCGCCGACCCCGACCCGCGCTGAAGCATCCGACGTTGCGACCGCGATCTATGACGGGGCCGATGCGGTGATGCTGTCCGCGGAAACGGCGGTTGGGGAGTACAGCCGCGAAAGCGTAGCGATGATGGAACGGATCATCATCCGCGTTGAAAATGACCCGCTTTACCGCGAAATGCGCGAAGCCGAACGCCGCGCACCGGAAGCAACGGCCGCGGATGCCATTACCGCCGCCGCGCGTCAGGTCGCCGATACGATTTCAGCAGCCGCCATCGTGACTTTCAGTACGACCGGCTCGACAACCATCCGTGCCGCACGCGAACGTCCTGTGGTGCCGATCCTGGGTATGACACCGAGGCTCGATACCGCCCGGCGAAGTGCACTGATCTGGGGTGTGCATTCCGTACAGATGCAGGACTGCCATACGTTCCGGGAAATGGTGACCAAAGCCATTCATGCGGTCAAGACCGAAGGCTTTGCCGAGCCAGGCGATCCGATCGTGATCACTGCAGGTGTGCCATTCGGTACGCCGGGGGCGACCAACATCCTGCGTATTGCCTGGGTTGAATAGGTCCTGATCGTGGGCGAGCCGAGCGACGATAGCGGTGCTGCCAAGGCGCCGCCACCGGATCGCGCGGGTCTTATCGGTGGTCTGTGTGCCCTTGGGGCTTTCGGCACATGGGGATTTCTGCCGGTCTACTTCAAATACATGCAGGACGTGCCGGCAGTCGAAATACTGGCGCACCGTATCGTTTGGTCGGTGCTGCTGGTTGGCGTCATGTTGCGCATACTCGGCCGTTGGGGTGAAGTCCTGACAATCCTCGAAAACAAGCGGCTGATGTTGTGGCTTTGCGTTTCGTCGCTTCTGCTGTCGTGCAACTGGACCTTGTACATCTGGGCAGTGACAAACGGCTTCATCCTGCAAGGAAGCCTTGGTTATTACATCAACCCATTGGTTAATGTGGTGCTGGGCGTGCTGTTGCTGGGCGAGCGTTTGAGCCGGGCACAGTGGATCGCCGTTGCGCTTTCGCTCTGCGGTGTGATCGTGATGGCCGTCGGTCTGGGTGCTTTCCCGTGGATTGCCGTCACGCTGGCGTTGTTGTTCGGGTTTTACGGTTATGTACGAAAGACCTTGCCGGTCGGTGCAGCGCCGGGACTTTTCGTGGAAACGCTGGTTGTCCTGATCCCGGCTGTAATCTATTTGCTTTATCTCGGATGGAATGACGAGGGCGCGTTCGGTACGGTGTCGGTTGGTTATGATTTCCTGTTGTTCTTTGCCGGGCTCGTCACGGCAGCGCCGCTGATCATGTTCGCCGCTGCCGCCCGCCGGCTACGTTACGCAACCGTCGGCTTTTTTCAGTACATCGCGCCGACATTGCAGTTTCTGCTCGCGGTGCTGGTGTATGAAGAGGCTTTCACCGATATTCACAAGATGACCTTCGCCCTGATCTGGACAGCGCTTGCCATATATTCTTTCGACACCTTCCGCAGGCGGAACAGGAAGCAGGCATGATTGCCGATCTCGCCCGTATTCTGCTTGATGTCGTGACACCGGTAGCGGTCTGCGCCGCCATCGGTTTTGGATGGGCACGCATGAAGCAACCGTTCGACAGCCAGATGGTAACGCGGCTGGTCTCGAACGTCGGCGTCCCCTCGCTGGTCTTCGCGACACTGGTCACCGTTGAGATCGACAGCGGTATTTTCATGGATATGGCGGCGGCGGCATTGTTGACCAGTGTGCTCTTTTTCGCCATCGGTTACGTCATCCTGAAAATGACCGGGCTGCCGATCCGGACATATCTGAATCCGATCGCCTTCGCGAATACGGGCAATATGGGACTGCCGCTGTGTCTGCTGGCCTTTGGCGAGCAAGGTCTCGCGCTGGGCATCGCTTATTTTGTCGTCAATGTGGTCCTGTTGCTGACCGTCGGGATCGCCGTGGCATCGAATGAATACCGGTTGAAGGATGTGTTGAAACGGCCGTTTCTGTATGCCGTCGCCGGTGCGGCGTACTTTATGGTTTCGGATGCCGAAGTGCCGAATGCGATCCTGTCGACGACCAAGTTGCTTGGGAATTTTTCGATCCCGCTGATGCTGATCACACTGGGCTTTTCGCTGGCCACACTGCAGATCGTCAACATCAAGCGCGCCGTGTTTATTTCGTTTTGCCGGCTCGGGGTCGGCATCCCCGTCGGTTTCGCCTCGGCAGCGTTGTTCGGGTTCACCGGCGCTGCCCATGGCACGTTGGTGCTGATGTGTTCGATGCCGGTTGCCGTCATTACATTTTTGCTGGCGGAAAATTACGGCGCAGATGGCCGCGCCGTTGCCGGTGCGGTGATCATATCGACACTGGCATCCTTCGCGACCATGCCGGCCCTGCTGTGGGTGCTTATGAACGGCTAGGCCGATTTATTCCGCCGCTTGCGGTGCGCGGGACGGATCGCGGAAAGTGGCGATCAGATCGCCTTCGCAGGCCTTGGCGGCACGGACGTTCGCTTCCTTGACGTGACCGAAGCCGCGCATCCGCATCGGCAAGCTTGCCAATTGCACCGCCGCGCCATGATTAGTTGCGTTCAGGCCTGTGGCGATTTCCTCAAGCTGTGTTTCGTATTCGCTGATCAGACGGCGTTCCGTTTTGCGTTCGGCACTATAACCGAACGGATCAAATATGGTGCCACGCAGTCCCTTCAGTCCTGCCAGCATACGGAAAACCGGCATGATCCAGGGGCCGTATTCCTTTTTCTTGAGATGGCCGCTGGCGGGGTCGCGCTCGGCAAACAACGGTGGCGCCAGATGGAACTTTACCCGACCGCCCGCGGCAAACGTTTCGGCGATCGCCTGCTCAAAGCGGCCATCGGTATATAGCCGTGCGACTTCATACTCATCCTTGTAGGCCATCAGCTTAAACAGCGCGCGCGCGACGGCTTCGCTAAGCGCCGTTGAGCCCGGCAAGGCCGATGCCTCGGCGGCACGGATCTTTTTGACCAGGTCCGCATACCTGTCTGCATAGGCCTTGTTCTGGAAAGCGATCAGATCGCTTACGCGCCGGTCGACAAAGCCTTCCAGTTCGAACGGCTGCGGCTTGTCGTCAAAGCGCCCGACAATAGCTTCGACGGCTGCGAGATCGTGCGCCGCGCGGCGGCCCCACAGGAAAGCCTGTTTGTTGAAATCGACAGCAACGCCGTTGAGTTCGATGGCGCGCTCAATGGCTTCCGCGGAAACCGGCAGCAACCCCTTCTGATAGGCATAACCCACAACCATCATGTTGGCGGCAATGGTGTCGCCCAGCAGTTTGCGGGCAAGCGCGGTGGCTTCGATGAAATCGACGGCTTCGGGACCTGTTTCTTCACGAATGGTCCGCTTGAAGCCTTCGTCCGGGAACATCATGTCCGGATAGCGGGTAAAGTCGGCGGTCATTGTCTGGTGTTCGTTGATCACGGCCTTGCTGTTGCCGGCGCGGAGCTTGGCCAGGGTTTCCGGATCGCCGCTCGAGACCATGTCGCAGCCCAGCAGCAGATCGGCGCCGCCCGCCGAGATGCGGACAGCGTGAATGTCGTGTGGCGCGGCGGCAAAGCGAAGATGCGAATACACCATGCCGTTTTTCTGTGCCAGGCCGGCAACGTCGAGAACGGAAACCCCCAGGCTTTCCAGATGCGCTGCCATGCCGAGAATGGCGCCGATGGTGACGACGCCGGTGCCGCCGATGCCTGTAACGACAACGTTGTAGGGATCGCTGAGGTCGACCGTTGCGGGCTCGGGCAACGCCGGAAAAGGTGCATCGCCGACGGCTTTCGGTTTTTTGACCTGTGTATCCTCGACGGTGACAAAGCTCGGACAGAAGCCGTTGAGGCAGGAATAATCCTTGTTGCACGCGGATTGATCGATGGCCCGCTTGCGGCCAAGCTCGGTATCTTTCGGTGTGATGGCGACGCAGTTCGATGCCACACCGCAATCGCCGCAGCCTTCGCAGACGGCTTCGTTGATGAAGACACGCCGGGCCGGGTCGGGGAACAGGCCGCGCTTGCGGCGACGGCGTTTCTCGGCGGCGCAGGTCTGATCATAGATCAGCGCCGAAACGCCGGAGACAGTGCGCAGGTCGCGTTGGACCTGGTCCAGTTCCTCACGGTGATAGATATCGACACCTGCAGGGAAGCCGTAATTGATCGGATACTTGTCGGGCTCATCAGAGACAACGACGATCCGCTCGACACCTTCGGCGCGGATCTGCTGGGCAATGATGGCAGGATTGAGCGTGCCGTCATGGGTTTGCCCGCCGGTCATGGCGACGGCGTCGTTATAGAGAATCTTGTAGGTCATGGTGACGCCGGAAGAAACTGCGGCGCGGATCGCCAGCAAACCGGAATGGAAATATGTGCCGTCGCCGATATTGGCGAAGATGTGCCGGGTTTCGGTGAATGGTGCCTGGCCGACCCAGTTGACGCCTTCGCCGCCCATGTGCGTGAAGGTCTCGGTCTCGCGGTCCATCCAGATCGCCATGTAATGGCAGCCGATACCGGCGGCGGCACGCGATCCTTCGGGGACTTTCGTCGACGTGTTGTGCGGACATCCGGCGCAGAAATACGGGATGCGCTTCATGTTCGGCTGACCGGTGGCGAGCGATTGTTCTTTTTTCGTCAGGAACGCGAGCCGGTCCTTGATTCGGTCCGAGGTATGGAATTGCTCGATACGCTTGGCAATGGCCCGCGCGATCATCGCCGGGGTCAGTTCGCCGGCGGATGGCAGAATCCATTCTCCGTTTTCATCGAACTTGCCGACGACGCGGGGACGAACATCCTCGCGCCAGTTATAGAGCTGTTCCTTGAGTTGGTTTTCGATGACGGCGCGCTTTTCTTCGACAACGAGGATCTCATCCAGGCCCTCGGCGAAATGGCGGGCCGATTCCCGTTCCAGCGGCCACGGCATGGTGATCTTGAAAAGCCGGATGCCGATCTCGGCGGCGTGTTCTTCGTCTATGCCGAGATCGTCGAGTGCCTGCAACACGTCCATATAGGACTTGCCCGTGGCGCAGATGCCGAGCCGCGCCTTCGGGTTGTCGATGGTGATACGGTTCAGTTTGTTGGCGCGGGCGAAGGCGAGGGCGGCGTATATCTTGTGGCGGTGCAGGCGTTTTTCCTGATCCAATGGCTGATCCGGCCAGCGGATATGCAAACCGTCCTCGGGCATCTGGAAATCTTCCGGCATGGCGAAATCGTACAGATGCGGCCCAATGTCCACGGATGCGGAGGTATCAATATTATCGGTGATACACTTGAGGCCGACCCAAAGGCCTGAATAGCGCGACATCTGAATGCCGATCAGACCGAGTTGCAGGATTTCCTCGACATTTGCGGGATGCAGGAACGGGATCATCACATCCGTGAAGGCGTACTCGCTCTGACTGGGAACGGTTGAGGATTTGCAGGCAGGATCGTCACCGGCGAGAGCCAGAACGCCCCCCAGGGGCGCCGTGCCGGCCATGTTGGCGTGGCGGAAGACATCCCCCGTGCGATCGACGCCGGGCCCCTTGCCGTACCAGATGCCGAACACACCGTCGAATTTGGCGCCTTCGAACATATTGACCTGTTGCGTTCCCCAAAGCGCGGTCGCAGCAAGGTCTTCGTTCACGGCGGGCTGGAACTTGATGTCACCGGCTTCGAGCAGATGACGGGCCTGGCCGAATTCCTGATCGAGCGCACCCAATGGCGATCCGCGATACCCGGTCACATAACCGGCCGTGTTGCGGCCATGTGCCCTGTCGAGTGCCTTCTGCATGAGCGTCAGGCGGACCAGTGCCTGCGTGCCGGTCAAATAGACGCGCCCGGTTTCCAGTGTGTATTTGTCGTCCAGGGTCGCACGTATCAGTGACATGTCTTTACCCATCCTCCCGATGTTCTGAAGGTAGTGCGCCTGCGCGTCCGGGACAATAGGTCATTGTTGCTGACCTAAAAAAGAAATATTCGTGCTGCCGTCCACAGGGAATTGCCGCAAAACTTTCACGCGAAGGAATTGTTTACGGAACATAATTCCGGGTGATTTCATGGCCGCCAAAGGCTATACCGGTGCCAACCTGACGGAATAAGAGATTACGATTCATGACAGTGCTTGTTACCGGTGCCGCCGGATTTATCGGTTTTCACACCTGCAGGGCCCTGGCGTCTCGCGGCAAACGGATCATCGCCGTTGACAATCTCAACGATTATTACGATCCGCTTTTGAAACGGGCGCGTCTGTCCGAGTTGCAGAAACTAGACGGCATTACCTTTGTCGAAGCGGACATTGCGGATCTGGAAGCGATGCAGGCCGTTGCTGCCGCACACCCAGACATCTCGCATATCATCAATCTCGCTGCGCAGGCAGGGGTGCGCTATTCGCTGATTAACCCGTTCGCCTATACCCGTTCCAATGTCGAAGGGCATCTGGTGATGCTGGAAATGGCGCGAAACCTCAAGAATTTCCGGCATTTCGTCTATGCGTCTTCGTCATCGGTTTATGGCGCCAACAAGGAACTGCCGTTTTCAGTCGAAGAACGAGTCGATCAGCCTGTATCGCTTTATGCCGCGACCAAACGCGCGGGTGAGCTGATGTCGCACTGCTATGCCAGACTGTACGGCATACCGGCCACAGGGCTTCGGTTTTTCACCGTCTATGGCCCCTGGGGCCGACCGGATATGGCGGCGTGGATTTTCGCCAGCAAGATTCTTGCCGGTGAACCGATTGAGGTATTCAACCATGGTGATATGCGCCGTGATTTTACCTATATCGACGACATTATTCAGGGGGTGATGGCGGTGCTCGATCATATCCCCGATGCCGACGTGCCTGAGCGGGTCTATAACCTCGGCAACCATCGCTCGGAGAAACTGACCGATTTCATTTCCTTACTGGAAGATGCACTCGGCAAGAAGGCCGAGGTCATTCTGAAGCCGATGCAACTTGGCGACGTCAAGGAGACCTTCGCCGATATCGAAGCCAGCCGGCGCGATCTCGGGTTTGAACCGAAGACGGCGATCAGTGAAGGAATTCCCAGTTTCGTGGACTGGTACCGCCAATATCACGGAAACCGCAGCGGCTAATTCTGTGGACAGCAAAACCACAAGAGTTCCATTTGGCCCTGTTCTGCCACGCCATATATTCCTTCTGATTTCGCTGGCGATGATCTGGGGCACATCGTTTTTGGTCATGAAAATCGGCGTGCAGCATATGCCTGCCTTGCCGCTGACCGCGGTTCGCCTGATTGTGGCGGCGATCGTCATGGTGATGGCGGCCATGTTCCTGCACAAACGCTATCCGCGAGGATGGCTGGCATGGGCCTTCTGCTTCACATTGGCATTCTTCGGCAACAGTCTGCCGTTCTTTCTGATCAGTTGGGGTGTCGGCGGCATTGCCAGCGGACGAGCCGCGATCCTGATGGCGGTGATGCCGCTGGCGACGATGGTGCTGGCGCATTTCTTTTCAGAAGGCGACAGACTGCGCAGTCATAAGCTCTTCGGTGTCACGCTCGGTTTTGCCGGGATTGTCGTTCTCGTCGGCCCGGCGGCCGTCATGGGGTTGGGCGGAAGTATTCTGCACCAGTTGGCGACGGCTTCGGGGGCGATCTGTTATGCGATTTCGGTTATCATCGTGCAGCGTATGCCACCGGCGCCGATGATGGGGCGTGCCGCACTAACGCTTGTCTTTGCCGCGCTGCAAACCGCGCCAGTGGCGTTCTGGCTCTCCGGTTGGCAAATGCCCGCCCTTACGTTTAACAGTCTTTGGCCGCCGCTCTATCTGGGTCTGTTTTCAACCGCATTGGCGACGCTGATCCTGTTCAAGCTGCTGAGCGAAAGGGAAGCCTCATTCGTGGCCTTTCAGAATTATCTGGTGCCGGTGTTCGGTGTTTTCTGGGGTGCGCTTTTGCTGGGCGAGGAAGTCAGTCTGCAGGCCATCATGGCGCTTGGATTGATCTTGCTGGGCATTTTTATCGCCAATCGCCGTCAGCGCGGATAAGCCAGGATTTCCTGAAATTGCCCTGACATCAGGGGGGAATCTCGGTTATGAATGCTTCCCGGTCTGGGCTGGCGTCGAAGGGGGAGGGCAAGATGTTCGAAGGATTTACACAAAGCCGCATCAGTGTCGACGGTGTTGGCCTGAATTTACGGTATGGCGGTTCAGGCCCGGCCGTGGTGCTGCTGCACGGCTATCCGCAAACGCATATCATCTGGCGAGACATTGCGCCCGCACTTGCCGAATACCGGACTGTCGTAGTGCCGGATATGCGCGGCTATGGCGACAGCGATTGTCCGCCATCAGACCCGGAACACCGGAACTATGCGAAACGGACGATGGCAAACGATGTGGTCGCACTGATGCATGCCCTGGGCCACGATCAGTTTGCCGTTATCAGCCACGACCGGGGCGCGCGGGTCGGATCACGGCTGGCGCTCGATCATCCGGACCGGGTAACCCATTACATGTCGCTGGATGTGGTGCCGACCCACGAGATGTGGATGGCGATCAACAAGGACAGCGCTCTGGGCGGCTTTCACTGGCAGTTTCTGGCGCAGCCTGCGCCCAGGCCCGAGGCGATGATCGCGCATGACCCGGATGCTTGGCTTGAGTGGCTGTGTGTGTCATGGGCGGCGCCCGGTTTTGTCTTCGATGCAGATGCCATGGCCGAATACAAGCGCGCCTATCGCAATCCGGATGTCATTCGCGGTACCTGCGAGGATTATCGCGCCGGGGCGACATGCGACGATGAAGACGATGCTCTGGACTTCAATGCCGGGCGCAAGCTGCAATGTCCGATTGTTTGCCTGTGGGGAGAAGCGCGGGCCAAGGGCGGGCCGAAGTCAAAAAGTCCGTTGGATATCTGGCGCAAATGGGGCATTGGCGATGTCAGTGGCGAGGGGCTTGCCGACAGCGGTCATTTCATTCCCGAGGAGGCACCGCAAGATGTCATCCGCTGGGCCAATAAATTTCTGAACGGAAACGGCTAGGTGTCTTCGCAGGAAACGGATTCCGATCTGCTGCGTGGCGCGGCATTTCTGATCGCGGGATTTATGATCATTCCGTTGATGGATGCCGTGGCGAAGGATCTGGGCGGGCAGGGATATGCACCGGTCTTTACCGCCTGGGGACGGTTCACCCTGTCGGCGGTTGTGCTGGCGCCGGTGCTGCTGAAGCGGGGCAGGTTGAAGCAGATGGCTGGCCCCGGTGCGGGTATGCAGGTTATTCGTGCCGTCATGCTGGCCATGGCGACGGTGCTGTTTTTCTCGGCGCTCGTCACCATGCCGATGGCCGATGCGCTGGCGGTGTATTTCGTTTATCCGTTTCTGATCACGTTGCTGGCGCCGTTCGTGCTGGGCGAAACCGTCGGGCTGCGGCGCCTGTTTGCCGTGCTGATCGGTTTTTCAGGCTCGTTGCTGATCGTCCGCCCGGGGTTTCAGGAAGTCCCGGTCGGTGTTTATTACGTCCTCGGCGCGAGCGTGTGTTTTGCCCTGTTCAATCTTCTGACACGGCGGCTGACGGGCCAAGTTGATCCCTGGCTGACGGTCTTCTATCAGTCCATCGTCGGCGCGGTCGTCCTGACCCCGTTCATGATCACGCATTGGCAGACACCCGATGTGGCGGCGATGAAACTGATGGGGATCATGATCTTTGCCGCGATTGTCGGCCACTGGCTTCTGGTCAAGGCATATGAACGTGCGCCGGCATCGCTTCTGGCGCCGTTCGGATATTTTGAAATGATTGCAACTGTGACACTTGGATATCTGTGGTTCGGCGACTTGCCGGACACGCTGACATGGGCCGGGATTGCCGTGATCATCCTGATGGGGGTCTACATCTCGGTTCGAGAACGCAAACGCAAGCAGGCGCTTCGTGCCGCCGCTGCGCCATAACCGTCAGCCGAGGGTGATGTCGAGAAACATCATGGCCACGAAGCCGATCATGATACCGACCGTTCCATAGGTGGCGACGCCGCGGCGGTGGGTTTCCGGAATGATTTCATCCGATATCACCCAGATCATGGCACCGGCGGCGAATGTCAGTCCCCATGGCAGCAGATATTCCGAGAAACTGACGACACCGGCACCGATAACACCGCCGATTGGCTCGACCAGACCGGTCAGGGATGCAACCATGAACGCCCGAACACGGCTATATCCCTGTGTCAGCAGCGCGGCGGCCACGGCGAGACCTTCTGGTATGTTCTGAATACCGATGCCGATGGCGAGCGCCCGGCCGTTGTCCATGTCGCCGCCGCCGAAGCCGACACCGACGGCCATGCCTTCGGGAAAGTTGTGCAGCGTGATAGCGATGACAAACAGCCATATCCGGGCGAGGTCTTTTGGATCAGCGCCTTCCGGGCCGCTGATGAAATGTTCGTGCGGGGAAAAGCGGTGTATCATCCATAGTGCGCCGCCGCCCATCAGAATGCCGCAGACGGCCAGAAGCGCCCTGGCGTTTTCGGTCTCAAACACGGCGGTTGCGGCGTCGAGGCCTGGCAAAATCAGCGAAAATACACTCGCCGCCAGCATCACGCCTGCGGCGAAACCCAGCATCAGGGTTTCGGTGCGCTCGCCCGGGCGTCCGTACACCAAAGCAGGAATTGCCCCGATCGACGTGCAGAGGCCTGCCAGGAAGCTGCCGACCAGCCCCATCAGCAGAATGGACGGCATATCATCCATGCGGCGTTTCCCCGGAAATGATCATCACACGTAGAGTGCTTCCAGTTGTTTGCCATAAACGTCGCGGACGATGTGGCGCCGCACCTTCATGGTCGGTGTCATTTGTTCGTTGTCGACGGTGAAGGGTTCCGTGGCAATGATGAAGCGCCGTACTTTTTCAATATTGCTGAGCGTTTTGTTGACGCGTCCAAAAGCTGGCGCCAACGCCGTATGCAGGTCCTTGTCGTCGGCGAGTTGGGCAAGTTCGCCGTGTTTATTGTTGGCGCGTTTCCATTCCGTCAGCCAGTCGGCATCGGGAACGACGACGGCGACAAGGTGCGGCCGCTTGTCGCCGAATACCATGACTTGCGTAAATTCCGGTTCGGCGATCAGGATGCCTTCGACCCGCTGCGGCGCAATGTTGTCGCCACCGGAATTGACGATGATGTCTTTCTTGCGGTCGGTAATCATCAGGTGGCCGTTTTCATCGAACATGCCGATATCGCCGGTATGCAACCAGCCATCGCGGATTGTATCGCGCGTGGCTTCCTCGTTTTTCCAGTAGCCCTGCATGACGAGTTCGCCGCGCACCAGAATTTCACCGTCATCGGCGATCTTTACCTCGGTCTCAAAAACCGGGCGGCCGACGGTATGCAGCCGGGTATCGGGCGCACGGTTGACGGAAATTACCGGTGCGGATTCGGTCTGGCCGTAACCTTGCAGGATGCGCAGTCCAAGCGCTGTGAAGAAGATGCCGATTTCAGGGTTAAGCGGTGCACCGCCCGAAACCAGCGCTTTCAGGCGGCCGCCGAACCGCTCGCGGACCTTGTTGCGGACAAGTTTGTCGAGGATACGGTCGAGCAGACAGTCTATCGGACCGAGGCGGCCTTGTTCGTAGCGCTTGCGGCCAAGCGCCAGTGTATTTTCAAACATCGCCTGTTTCAGCCCGCCCGCCTTGGTAACGCCGGTCGTTATCTTCTGGTGCAGGACTTCATAAAGTCTGGGCACGGCTGTCATGATCGTCGGATGCACTTCGGCCATGTTGGCGGAAAGGCTTTCGACGCCTTCCGCATAATAGATCTCGGCGCCGATGGCGATCGGGAAGAATTGCCCTGCGGTATGTTCATAGGAATGGCTGAGCGGCAGGAAGGACAGGAAAACCTCACGCTCCAGTCCCATGTCCAGCAGGGCATCATACGCACCCATGCAGTTATGTAGGATCGCACCGTGATGCAGCATCACGCCTTTCGGCGTGCCGCCGGTGCCGGATGTGTAGATGATGCAGGCGGTATCCTCACGGCCGAGCTTCTCCGCCATTTTGGTGATGTTTTCGTTGCGTGCCTGTCCGGTTTCCAGCACGTCGGACATTTGCAGGACCTGAGGGCCGCCGGCAGGGGATGCCATGTCTTCCATAACGATGACGAACTCGACATGCTCAAGGCCTCTGGCGCCGGCCAGAACCTTTTCGGCCAGTTTCGCGGTTGAGACGATAGCCCCCTTGGCCTCGCTGTCGCTCAGGATATGCCGGTGATCGTTGGCCGTGTTGGTCGTATAAGCGGGTGTCGTGATCGCCCCGGTCGCCATGATGGCGATATCCGCAATCGGCCACGCCGGCCGATTTTCCGAAACCAGAACGATCCTGTCGCCGGCTTCGACGCCAAGCGAAACAAGTCCTCGTGCCAGGGCAATGACGCGGGCGTTGGCATCCGACCATGTCAGGCTTTCGTAGATGCCATCACGCTTTTTCCAAAGGAAAGGCTGTTCGCGATACGTTGCGACCTGTTCGAAAAACATGGTTGCCAGATTCGGCCACTGGTCGATATTCATTTTTTACTTGTCCTCCCTTGCGGTCGAGCCGACTTACGTGTTTCGTGACGTTGACGGAACGTACCCGCAAGACTTTATAAATTCTTTGAGACAGGTATCCAAACACGATGACACAAGCGACCGCTGCCGGAACACCCTCTAAATCCTCGGCCCAAACCCCGACATGGCGCCTGGATGACCTGTTTCAAGGCCCCGATGACCCGAATATTGAGGCTGATCTGGCAGCTTCCGAGGCCGAAGCGCATGCATTCCAGAACACCTTCGCGGGAAAGTTGTCGTCGCTCGACGGCGCAAAACTCGGCGCTGCGGTTGAGCAATACGAGGCTATTCTTGAGCGCGCTTTCAAGGTCATCAGTTATGCGCAGCTACTGCATGCCGCCGATACGGCGGACCAGGATATTGCGCGATTTTATCAATCCTGTCAGGAGCGGGTTAACAACATCACCGGCGCGATGCTGTTTTTCACGCTGGAACTGAACCGCATCGACGATGCGGATATGGAAGATCGCTTCAAGGATCCCGTGCTGGGGCGCTTTCGCCCTTGGGCCGAGGCGGAACGCCTGATGCGGCCCTATCAGCTGGCGGACGATCTCGAACAGCTTCTGCACGACAAATCCGTCACCGGGCGCTCGGCCTGGGCCCGTCTTTTTGACGAAACCATGGCCGAACTACGCTTCGATTTCGATGCTGAACAACTGACCCTCGGGGAAGTCCTTAACCGCCTCACAGATAGCGACCCGGCGATCCGTAAAAGTGCAGCTCACAGCCTGTCGGCGGGACTTGCCTCGCGAATCCGTTTGTTTTCACTGGTCACCAATACCATCGCCAAGGACAAGGAAATCGAGGATACCAAGCGCGATTTCCCGAAACCCATGAGCAGCCGCAATCTCGCCAACCAGGTTGAGGACGAGGTGGTAGACGCACTGGACGGGGCCGTGACGTCGAATTACGACCGCCTGAGCCATCGCTATTATGCCCTCAAGGCACGTTGGTTCGGTGTCGAACAATTGAACTGGTGGGACCGCAATGCGCCGTTTCCAAAAACCGAGGAGCGGTCTTTCAGCTGGGATCAGGCAAAGGATACCGTGCTTGGTGCCTATGCGGGGTTCGCCCCGGAAATGGCGGAAACGGCATCGATGTTCTTCAACAAGGGCTGGATCGATGCCGAGCCGCGGGCAGGTAAGAACTCGGGCGCATTCGCGCACCCGGTGGTGCCGTCCGCACATCCGTATGTTCTAATGAATTTTTACGGCAAGCCGCGCGATGTCATGACGCTGGCACACGAGTTGGGCCATGGTGTGCATCAGGTGCTGGCCGCGCCACAGGGCATGCTGCTGTCGAACACACCATTAACGCTTGCCGAGACGGCTTCCGTGTTCGGCGAGATGCTGACGTTCCGCGCTATCCTCGATGCCGAGAAAGATGCCGCAAAGCGCCGCGTGCTGCTGGCCGGCAAGGTCGAGGATATGTTGAATACGGTCGTGCGCCAGATTGCTTTCCACTGTTTCGAAACGCGGGTTCACGACGAACGCCGCTCCGGCGAGCTGACGGCGGCACGGCTCGGCGAGATATGGATGGAAACGCAGGCGGAAAGCCTCGGCAAGGCCATTCGGCTGGACGATGATTACCGCACCCTGTGGGCCTATATACCGCATTTCGTGCACACGCCGTTTTATGTCTATGCCTACGCCTTCGGCGATAGCTTGGTGAATGCGCTGTACGGTCTCTATCAGGACGGTCATCCGCGCTTTCAGGAAAAATATTTCGAGATGCTGCAGGCAGGCGGCACGCTCAGGCACAGGGAACTGCTGGCGCCGTTCGGTCTGGATGCGTCCGACCCGGCGTTCTGGAATCTGGGCTTGAATGTGATCTCCGGGTTTATCGACGAGCTCGAACAGGACCTGCCCGCGTGAGCGGCCGCGAAATGGACGTTCACATCGTCTCGAGAAAACCGAGTAATCCAAACGGCGCTCCGCCAATTCTGTTCATTCACGGTGCGTTCGCCGGTGCGTGGTGTTGGGACGAATTCTTCATGCCCTGGTTCTGCGATGCCGGATATGACGTATCGGCTATCGATCTGCCAGGTCGGCGCGGGCGGCCGGACTATGCGCAACTGCAGGAATTCACGCTCAGTGATTACGAAGATGCGGTATTTGCGACGGTCGATGCCTTCGATACACCGCCGGTCCTTGTCGGACATTCCATGGGCGGATATCTGGCATGGCGGGCGGCCGAGGCGAAAAATATTTCCGCGCTGGTGATGATGGCACCGGTGCCGCCGACTGGACTTGGCGCACCAGCGATGCAGCTTCTGATGTCGAACCCGTCGCTGGCCATGGATGTGGCGGCGGTCCATGCCGGGGAAATGGCCAGTATCGACACATTGCATGCGACGTTGTTTTCCGACGCCGTGCCGGTCGAAATTGCGGAACGCTATATCAACCGATTTCAGAGCGAGAGCAGGTTGGCCGTCAGCGGTCTTTACACGCCGCAAATGCCGAACGTCATGGCCGTATTGGGAACGCCGATCATGGTTCTGGGTGCGGGCAGCGATCCATTGATACCGCCGGCGCACGTGCATTGGACGGGTTCCATTTGCGGCCGCAGTGCCCATATCTATCAGGGCATGGGACATGGCATGATGCTGGAAACCGGCTGGCGGCGTGTCGCGGAAGACATCGCCAAGTGGTTGTCCGATCAGGGCTTTGGCTAATCCGGCGTACCTTGCAGACCTTCTGTTGATGGAGTGCACGACAGCCAATGAGCGAGAATAACAGTTTCGGCGGCCGGGTGCGGCGCTATGCCAAGGTTGGTGGCGCCGTCAGCGGTGTTGCCGTCAAGGCGGTCGGCGGTCGGGTATTCGGTATCAAGCTCGACAAGGCCGAACATGCGCGGGAAATCCAGTTGGCGCTGGGCGGCCTCAAGGGGCCGCTGATGAAGGTCGCACAGATACTCTCGACCATTCCCGATGTTCTGCCCGAGGAATACACCAAGGAACTGATCAAGCTGCAGACCAACGCACCGCCAATGGGATGGGCGTTCGTCAAGCGGCGCATGACGGCGGAGTTGGGCGCAGGCTGGCAAAAACGTTTCGAGACGTTCGAGCATGAAGCCTGCAAGGCGGCGTCGCTGGGACAGGTGCACAGGGCCAGGTCGCTCGACGGCCGCGAACTTGCCTGCAAGATCCAGTATCCGGATATGGCCTCGGCGGTTGAAGCGGACTTGAAGCAGCTCAAGTTCGTTTTTTCCATTTACCGCCGCTATGACAATTCCATCGATCCCAGTGAAATTCATCTGGAACTTTCGGAACGGCTCCGTGAAGAACTGGATTACGAACGTGAAGCGCAGAACATGCTGCTGTATAGGCACATGCTGTCGGGTGAGGACTGCGTGCATGTGCCCGAACCGCTCAGCGACGTATCGACGAAACGCTTACTGTCGATGACCTGGCTGGACGGCAAGCCGCTTCTGGATAGCCGTGACGCCCCCATCGAAATGCGCAACAAACTGGCGCTCAGCATGTTCCGGGCATGGTACGTGCCGTTTTACAAGTACGGTGTCATCCATGGCGACCCGCATCTCGGCAATTACAGCACGTGCGCCGATGGTGCGATCAACCTGCTCGATTACGGGTGCATCCGGATTTTCCCGGCAAGCTTTGTCGGTGCGGTGATCGATCTCTATTTCGCGCTGCTGCACCACGATGAGGATTTGGCTGTTAAAGCCTATGAAACATGGGGTTTTAAAAATCTCGACAAGAAGGTCATCGCCATCCTGAACCAGTGGGCGCACTTCCTGTATGCGCCGCTGCTTGAAGACAAGGTGCAGACGATCCAGGAAAAAAGCGGCGTGCAGTACGGGGCGGGTGTAGCCGCCAAGGTTCATGCGCAGCTAAAGGAAGTAGGCGGTGTCACGCCGCCGCGCGAGTTCGTTCTGATGGACCGTGCCGCCATCGGTCTTGGCAGTGTGTTCACGCATCTGGGCGCCGAGATCAACTGGCACAGGATGTTTCATGAATTGATCGAAGGCTTTGATGTCGGTGCGCTTGCCAAGCGACAGGCATCGGCCCTGAAGGGTGTCGCCCTCGACAATCCGAACTGATCCGGGGCGCTTGTTGGCCCCTGTGTGTGTGATTAGACTTGCCCGATTACAGAGCACAAGGATAGGTCATGTTCATCGAGGGTGGCGGTACCAAGAAAAAATTCCTGCAAATTGGGGAAACGCTTTTTCGTGACGGCGACCCTGGGGATTCCGCATTTATCGTCGATAGCGGCCTGATCGGCATCTACAAGCTCGTCGAGGGCGAGGAAGTCGAACTGGCAACGCTGAACCCCGGTGAGTTGTTCGGCGAAATGGCGATTATCGACGGTTCCAAGCGCATGGCGCACGCCGTTGCCAAGGAAGAAACAGTGGTCATCGAGATTCCGGCGGCCGCACTGGAAGCCCGGATCGCAAAATCCGATCCGTTCCTGAAGGCGATTATAAAAATCCTCGTCAACAGTCTGCGCAGCGTGCATCAGGCTTATATGCGACGTGCCCGCTCGCTGACCGATTACATGAACGCGATCCAGTTTCATATTCAGGGCTTCAGATTGTATCTGACGCGCCTTGATGAAAACGAGATCAATCAGGCGGGCCTCGCCAAGCTGGAACAGATCGACAAACTGATCGAGGAACTTCGAGAAGATTTCAAATCACATCCTGACAAGCGTAACAACGTCCTGCGCGACACGGATGTCGTACGCGAGAAATAGAACCGAGCGTTTCAAATCTCTTTTGAAAGCCGGGTGCCGGCGAAAATGGCGGCGATCACCAGCGCCACCCCCGTTAACTGAATGCCGCTCAGGGTCTCGTTCAGCACGATCCAGGCAACGGCGATCGAAACCACCGGTTCGATATTGTGAACCAGCGAGACATCGCCTGCATTGGCCAGCTTGACGGCCATGATCTGCGCCGTGACGCCGATCAGATAAGCAAGGCCTGCTCCGGCCAGCGCCAGCCAGCCGATATCGGTTTCAGGCGGTGCGTAGGCATCCAGCACGAACATGCAGACAAGCGCAACCGGAAACAGGAACAGATTGGCATAGCTGGCGACCAGCAATGGTTCGGTGTGTTGCGATGCCCTGGCACCGGACAGAAACAGCACCACCGTGCCCAGGCCGCCGATGAACGCGAGCACCATGCCAATGGGATTGAGGGTATCGAAACTGGGGCCGATGGCGAGACCGAGCCCGGCGAAGGCGGCGGCGAATGTGGCCAGCCTGCGCGGACCGGGCAGGCGCCGCGCGCGGATCGCTTCATAGACCAGCACGACCAGCGGGAAGGTATAGAATATCAGTGCCGCCAGCCCGACCGGGATATAGGCGACGCTGCTCATATAGCCGAACGTGATCATCGTCAGGCCGATCCCGGCCACTGCCGTGTCCCGCCATGCCGCGCGGGGCAGGGCGATGCGCTTGGTTATCAAATAGGCGATCACAAAAAGCACGAGGACGCCCAGGCCGCCTCTGAGGGTTATCAGCGTCAACGGGGTCGAGCCGGCGGCATACATCAACCGTGCGCAGGTCGTAACAAAAGCCAGCGATGTGGCGGCAATGAACGCCAGCATCATACCTTCGCGCTGACCCATTGTGCGGACGGCGTCGCTCATCGATGTTTCTCCGGCTGGACAGGTTGCGGCCTGCCTCGTCTAATGGGTTTATAGAACCGCTGTTACCATGACAGAGAACAGAACCGGGGAAAACGCATGTCGGGACCTATTTTTCACAACTTTTCAGCCGCGCCGACTCACGTCGCGCCGTTTTCACACGCCGTCGAATGCGACGGCTGGATTCAGCTTACCGGCCAGATGCCGACCGACCCCGATGACGACACGGCCCCGCTTGCGGACGGCGTCGCCGCGCAGACCCGGCGTGTCATGGATAATCTGATCATCGTTCTGGAAGGGCTCGGCCTTGGGCTTGAGCATGTCTTGTCGGCGCGGGTGTTCATTACCGAGTTCGAGCGTGATTACGAGGAAATGAACAATGCCTACAAAAGTTATTTCCCGCCCGATCGGCTACCGGCGCGCACCTGTGTCGGTGTTACCGGGCTGGCCAAGGGCGCGTTGGTCGAGATTGATATGGTCGCCAAACGGCCGGGATGAGCGACTATCCTCCCACCACGTTGTGTTCCGGCCCGTACGGAAAGCCGGTGATGTTCTCGGCGCCCGTTTCGGTGACGACAAGGATATCGTGCTCACGGTAGCCACCAGCGCCGGGTTCGCCTTCCGGGATCATGATCATCGGTTCCATGGAAACGACCATGTTCGGCTCCAGCACGGTATCGATATCCTCGCGCAGTTCCAGGCCCGCCTCGCGCCCGTAATAGTGCGACAGCACGCCGAATGAATGCCCATAGCCGAAGGTGCGCCGCTCCAGGCACCCATGCGCGCGGTAAATTTCGTTCAGTTCGTTAGCGATGTCGCAGCACCTGGCGCCGGGTTTGATCAGTTCCAGACCACGTTCGTGCACATCGACGTTGATCTGCCAGTACTTCAGGTGGGCGTCGGCAACGTCCCCGCAGAAGAGCGTGCGTTCCAGCGCAGTGTAATAACCGGCGATCATCGGGAAACAGTTGAGCGACAGGATATCGCCGCGTTCAATCTTGCGTGTGGTGACCGGATTGTGTGCACCGTCAGTGTTAATGCCGCTCTGGAACCAGGTCCAGGTGTCGCGCAATTCCGAATGCGGAAAACGTCTGGCGATCTCGCGGACCATGGCCTCGGTCGACGCAATGGCGACCTCATGCTCGGCAACGCCGGGTGCAATGGCACTGACGCAGGCGGCGCCGCCGATGTCTGCGACATTTGCGCCATGTTTGATCAGGGCAATCTCGACATCCGATTTGATCATCCGCATGTACATGCAGGCGTTCGCGATATCGACGAATTCCGTACCCGGGAAGGCGGCTTTCAACTTTTCCATGTTCTGCAGCGTCATGTGATCGAACTCGATCCCGACGCGACGGCTTTTACCGACCAGCTGTTGCAATCCCCTGAAGTAGTTGTCCCGCGCCCAGTCGGTATAAATCAGGTTGTCGCCGTGTGTCCGTCGCCATGGCTGTCCGCCGTCGATATTGGCGCTCAAGGTTGTCTGATTCTCGTGATCGACCACCAACGCGTAGAACCTGCCGAAATGACAAAACAGAAAATCGGCGTAATAATTGATGTTCTGGTAGGAGGTGAACAGCGCCGTCTCGATGTTTTCGGCGGCCATATGGGCGCGGAGCAGGGCCAGCCTGCGCTCGAACTCTTCGGGCGGAAACGTGTGTTCGGCTTGTTCACCGTTACGAATGGTGATGATGTTCTTTAATCCGTCCATGTGAGTCTCCTAGTGATCCTGTATTTTTATGGACGAGACGGTGCGCTGGCAATGCTTCTGAAATCGATGGAAGGTCATTGAATTGGAGAAATGAAAACTGGTATACCTAATCTGGTATACCAGATGGGTATACATATGCGTTTTTTTGAATATAATAGTTGGGAGCGCTTAATAATAACGGGCGCGACTTGAAAGTCAGGGGGGTGAGTGCCACTTGCGCATGTATCCGACAAACGGCATAACAACCAGTCACCGTTGCCGATGGGCACTGGTATCTTTTGTTGAATGAATAAGAACGAATTGTTTTGAGTGAGGATGTCATGAAAATTGCGATACCCAAGGAACGTGCGCCGGGCGAAGACCGCGTTGCTGCGTCCGTCGAGGTCATCGGAAAACTGACCGGTCTCGGGTGCGACGTCGTCGTCGAACAGGGCGCCGGTGACGGCGCATCGATCTCGGATGAGACTTTCAAGGCTGCCGGTGCATCGATCGCCAAGGACTTTGCCGCGACGGTCAAGGATGCGGGCATGGTCTGGAAGATCTCGGCGCCGACCAAGACCGAGAGCTCGAAACTTTCCAAGGGGCAGGTCGTGTGCGCGCATCTTGCAGCGCTCACGGAACCAGAGGGGATCGAAACGCTGGCAAAATCCGGCGCGACCGGTTTCGCAATGGAACTGATGCCGCGCATCTCGCGGGCGCAATCCATGGACATCCTATCGTCGCAAGCGAACCTTGCCGGTTACAAGGCTGTCCTGAACGCGACCGAACTTTACGGCCGGGCGATGCCGATGATGATGACGGCCGCTGGTACCGTACCGCCGGCTCGTGCCTTTATCATGGGCGTTGGTGTCGCCGGCCTGCAGGCGATTGCCACGGCAAAACGTCTGGGCGCGGCGGTCAGCGCGACCGACGTCCGTCCTGCCACCAAGGAACAAGTTGCTTCACTGGGCGGTAAGTTCCTTGAAGTCGATCCGGAAATGGAAAAAGAGGCGGAAACCGAAGGCGGGTACGCCAAGGAAATGCCGCCGGAGTATTTCGAAAAGCAGAAACAGAAGGTGCGCGAACACCTGCCGAAACAGGACATCGTCGTGACCACGGCGCTGATCCCGGGTCGCCCGGCGCCGAAGCTGATCACCAAGGACATGGTCGAAAGCATGAAATCCGGCGCCGTGATCGTCGATATGGCGGCGGAAGCGGGCGGCAACTGCGAATTGACCAAGCCGGGCGAGGTCACGACGACGAAGAACGGCGTCATCATCGATGGGCGCTTGAACCTGCCGAGCCGCCTGGCCGAAACGGCATCGGCGCTGTTCGCCAAGAATCTGTTCAACTTCGTTTCGCCGCATTTCGACAAGGAAAAGGGCGCATTTAAATTCGACGCGGAAGATGCCACTGTCGAAGGCACGATGGTCTGCAAGGACGGCAAGATCGTTTCCGAGCGTGTCAGCGATGTGCTGAGCGCCAAGGGCGGGGCTAAAAAGCCACCGGCCAGGAAGGCCCCGGCGAAGAAGGATGAAACCAAAACCGAAGATGAGAAAGGGGCCTGATCATGGATAAAGCGACCCTTGCGGATAAAGCGGCCGAACTTGCAACCGGCCTCGAAAAACTGTCCCAGCAGGCGGGCGATCTGGCGCATTCGGCGACCCAGGTCGTGGTTGCCACTGGTGACGTCGCGTTGACCCACGGCGGTGCCGATTTCCTGTCCATGTTCACGATTTTCGTCATGGCCTGTTTCGTCGGTTATCACGTTGTCTGGAACGTGACCCCGGCGCTGCATTCGCCGCTGATGGGTGTAACCAACGCCATTTCATCGGTGATTATCGTCGGCGGCCTGCTGGCTGTCGGTCCCGCGCTGATGGACTTTTCCAAGGTCATGGGTTTCTTTGCGGTGCTGCTGGCGTCGATCAATATCTTCGGCGGTTTCATCGTGACGCAACGCATGCTCGCCATGTTCAAAAAGAAGCAGAAATAAGGGAGCCGGATCATGAGCGGAACACTCGTTGGATATTTTTACCTTATCTCTGCCGTCCTCTTCATCCTTGCGCTGAAGGGGCTTTCCAGTCCTGAGACCGCGCGCCGCGGCAATACGTTCGGTATCATTGGGATGGCTATCGCCATCGTCACGACGATCGCCCATCCGGACGTTGTGTCGTATGGCTGGATCGCGGTCGCCGTCCTCATCGGTGGCGGCATCGGGACGGTCGTTGCCAAGAAGATTGAAATGACGGCCTTGCCGGAACTGGTCGCAGCCTTCCACTCGCTGGTCGGTCTGGCGGCCGTATTCGTGGCGTTGGCGGCGTTGTACCACCCCGAAGCCTATGAAATCGGCTCCAAGGGGTCGCTGCCTGCGGGCTCGCTGATCGAAATGGGCCTCGGCATGACCATCGGTGCCATTACCTTCTCGGGGTCGGTCATCGCCTTCGCCAAGTTGCGCGGTATCATGTCGGGCAACCCGATCACCTTTAAGGGCCAGCACCTGCTGAATCTGATTATTGCGCTGTCGATGCTGGCGCTGCTGGTCTATTTCTGCCGTACCGAGAGCTATGGGGCGTTCTGGCTGCTGCTGATCCTGTCGTTCGTCATCGGCTTCCTGATCATCGTGCCGATCGGCGGCGCCGACATGCCGGTCGTCGTCTCGATGCTGAACTCGTACTCTGGCTGGGCGGCTGCCGGTATCGGCTTCACGCTTGCTAACCCGGCGCTGATCATCACCGGGGCGCTGGTCGGCTCCTCGGGCGCGATCCTCAGCTACATCATGTGCAAAGGCATGAACCGCTCGATCATCAATGTGCTTCTGGGCGGTTTCGGCGGCGACAGTGCCGCCGGTCCGGGCGCAACCAGCGATCCCGACCGTCAGGCAAAAGCCGGTGCGGCAGCGGATGCGGCGTTCATCATGGGCAACGCATCCAAGGTCATCATCGTGCCGGGGTACGGCATGGCGGTGGCGCAGGCACAGCACGCCGTGCGTGAAATGGCCGATAAGCTGAAAGCCGAAGGGGTCGAGGTCAAATACGCTATCCATCCGGTCGCCGGCCGTATGCCGGGGCACATGAACGTTTTGCTGGCCGAAGCCAACGTGCCGTATGACGAGGTGTTCGAACTGGAAGAGATCAACCACGAGTTCGCCACCGCCGATGTCGCATACGTGATCGGCGCCAACGATGTTACCAACCCGGTCGCAAAGACGGACCCGACATCGCCGATCGCCGGGATGCCGATCCTCGATGTCGAAAAGGCCGGTACGGTACTGTTCGTGAAGCGTTCGCTCAGCCCGGGTTATGCGGGTGTCGATAACCCGTTGTTCTATGCCGACAACACGATGATGTTGTTCGGCGATGCGAAGGCAATGACCGAAGATATCGTCGGCGGCCTGGAATAAGCCGTCACCGAAGACAGCAAAAGCCGCCCGGGCGCAATTCCGGGCGGCTTTTTTATGCTTTTTCCGTCGAGCGCTCAGTCCATGTCATCATCGCCAGCGACAGGCAGCCGAGCAGCGCGAAACCCCCGACCAACGGCAAGACGCTGCCGTCATATGAATGACCGATTCCCCAACCGAGCGGCAGCGAGATGAACGTCGATACGGAACCGACCAGAGCCGCGCCAAGGCCCGCCATGTGGCCGAGGGGCTCCATCGCAAGCGCATTGAAATTGCCGAACAGCATGCCGACACAGAAGAACGTACCGAGCAGCCAGCCCATGAACAGCCAAAGCGGCGGTACGCCGTCCCAGATCGCGATATTGAGGGCCAGAAACATGATCGACAGCGCGCAGAGCGTCATCAGTGCGCGATGACTGAGCAGACGCATGCCGTGCCGCATGACCAGCCTGGAATTGCAGATCGAGGCCGAGCCGATAGCCAGGGCGGCCATGCCGAAAAATAACGGGAATAACTCGCCTAGCCCGTAGGTGGTCTGGAATATCTGCTGCGCCGAGCTGAGATACCCTAGGAATGCCCCGAATACGATCCCGGCGCTGAGCGTGTAGCCGACCGTCGGTCTGTAGCTGCATGCTTCCCTGATGCCCTTGGCAATACTTTTGAGCGAAAACGGCCGATGCGTGTCCGGGCGCAGGGTTTCCGGCTGGCGCAGAGCGAGCCAGATGAAGCAGATCAGTGCAATCACCAACAGGAAGACATAAGTTGCCTGCCAGTTCGCGACGAGGATCAACCCCTGACCAATACTGGGCGCAATGGCGGGGACGATGATGAAGATCGCCATGGCGATGGACATGATCCTGGCCATGGGGCGGCCTTCATAGCTGTCTCGGACAATGGCGATGGTGATGATGCGTGACGGTGCGGCGCCGAGCCCCTGCAGCACGCGGCCGATCAGCATAGTCTCAAGCGATTGTGCGGAAAGTGATAGCAGACAGCCGATGATGAAAATGGTGTATCCGGCATAAATCGTCTTTTTGCGCCCGATACTGTCCGAGATTGGCCCGGCGAGCAGCTGTCCGATACAAAACCCGCCAAACAGGGACGAGACGATCAGCTGCGTGTCATTCGGGTCCGTGACACCCAGATCCTGGCCGATGATGCCAAGTGCCGGCAGCATGATATCGGTCGACATTGCGACCATGGAGATCATCAGCGCGACGAGGCTAACGAATTCGGGAAACGCCAGAGGGGGATGTTCGCGTTTCATGTGCTGGTCTTTCCGAAGCCGGCGTGAGAGGCGAGAAGGACGGTGTATTCTATTTAGGTATTCACCAGGATGAATGCATGTCCCCTAAACGCGAGAAAAACCGCCCGGGAGACATCTCGGGCGGTTCGTCTATTCCGGCAACCCAGAAGGGAAGGTCGTCAGGCGGTGTTAGAAACCTTCGCGCTCGATGCGTTTCCGCTCGAGCTTACGGGCGCGGCGAACGGCTTCAGCCTTTTCGCGCGCACGGCGTTCGGACGGCTTTTCGTACGAACGGCGCAGTTTCATTTCACGGAAGATACCCTCACGCTGCATTTTCTTCTTGAGCGCTTTGAGGGCCTGATCGACATTGTTATCACGAACGGTGACTTGCACGGGTGTCTATCTCTTTCCAACTATCTGTACGTTAGGGCACAAGAGCCTTGTCCGCGGAGCCATCCCCGCGAGTGAGGCGCCTTATATCAAACGTTTCGGGCCCTGTGAAGGGCGAATTGCGTTATTTTTTAGTTCTGCGAAAATTGTTCTGAAAACGGTAAGGGGTTGAAAAGTGGCGGTTTTGAAGATTGCGCGCATGGGACACCCGGTGCTGATGGGGGTGGCGAAAGAGATTCCCGACCCGAAGGACCCGGAAATCGCCGCGGAAATCAGGCGTCTTGTCGCCGATATGGTCGAAACCATGCACGATGCGCCGGGAATCGGCCTTGCGGCGCCGCAGGTGCATGTGCCGCTCCGCCTTGTCATCTACATGGTCCCGCAAGACCGCACAGAGGACGACGCGGGGCATCCATTGACGGTGCTCATCAATCCTGAAATCACGGTTCTGGATGAAACGGCGGAATCCGGGGTCGAGGGCTGCCTGTCCCTGCCGGGGATGTCGGGCCGTGTCGCCCGTCCCCGGCATATCCGTGTCCAGGCACTGGATCTGGACGGCAACAGGCTCGATTACGAAGCCGAAGGCTTCCACGCACGTGTCGTGCAGCACGAATGCGACCATCTGGACGGTATTCTGTATCCGATGCGGATGACGGATCTTGCCAGTTTCGGTTATGTCGAGGAAATGACGAAACCGGCGGAATAAGCTAGAATGGCTTTCGTATCTGGTTCAGGAGGCAGTATGTCCGGCAAAAAACAACACGACGTTTACGACGATGCCCAGGCGGCGAACCTTGAACTGCGCGATCGCATGCTTGAAGCGACATTGCCCCATGTTCCCTTCGATGGCTGGACCGAGCGTGCGTTGTTGTCTGGTGAAGACGCCTCTGGCCTTGGCGAAGGGGCCGCGTACCGTGCTTTCCCGGGCGGTATGGTGGATATGGCGGCACACGCCGCCGACTATTTCGATCGCCGCATGCTGGAGAAACTCGCCGCTCTTGATCTTTCGTCCATGAAAATCCGCGAACGGGTCGCGGCAGGTGTTCGTGCGCGCGTTGAAGCATGCATGCCCTACAAGGAAGCGCATCGGCGTCTGCTGGCTTACCTGGCGTTGCCGACCCACAAGGCGTTGGCGGCGCGGCTGGCATGGGAGACCTGTAACCGAATCTGGTATGCCGCCGGTGACGATGCCACGGATTTCAACTATTACACCAAACGCGGCCTTTTGTTCCCGGTCTACACCACGACGATGCTTTACTGGCATGCGGATTCGTCGAAGGACGGTGCCGATACATGGGGATATCTTGAGCGTCGTATCGACGATGTGATGAAAATTCCGGGCTATCAGGCACGTCTCACGAAAGGTCTCGGACGATTGCCCAATCCCTTTAAAATACTCAAACGCTCGGCCTGAACCGCAAAAGAAACGGGGCACAGCTGTTTGAGCCGTGCCCCGTAACCAGGGGTGAGATCGCGCCCTGTTCGAGCGCGAGACCGGGAGGGGGACCCGGTCGCGAGGATATCCATCGCTTGAATTCAATATGCGCCGGTCCCCGTCTGATGACGAATCACGCCCGTACACGGTTTGGTGAGCGCATTTGCCGTGATGGCGGGAGAATCGCGGTTGTTCACTTATGCGCATGCCTATGGCCTTCAAATACCGCTTTTTATCAGGCTGGCTGGCGGTTTCACCTGAAGACTCGCTTCCCCCGGGGGGCTCGGTTATGATTTTTGCGAATATTGGAGACGTGCATTTTGCAAGCCGAAGCCACACACGGACCTGCGCACCTTGATCTGGCGGATCATTTCATGGTCTGCACAAAGCTCGGACGTTATCTGACCGTGCATGACGGCAGCCGTTTCGTGATCACGGATGATTTCCGGGAAAACGATATGGGCAATGCGGCTGCGGCCGCGGTCGCGACGATTTATTCGCGCGATCCCCTGGTGGCGCAGGCGGCGTTGCTGCCTTTGGGGCGGAGCGGCGGCATCAGCCGCAAGAAACGCCGTTCCTATGAGCGGCTTTTCGAACTGATCGAGGCACAGGCTCTCGATCCGACAGTTACCAAGTCAGCACAGCACATCCTGCAGAGCGGTTTTCGTGAAGCCGAAATACTGGCCATCGAGGCGGATCTCGGCGACAAGCTGTCTCCGGCTCGGCTACGCTATCGCGCCTTTTTAGGCGTCGTTCGGCAGATGCTGGAAAACAAGATTTCCGCACCGGCGTTTCTGGACGAATTCAATGAATTCACCAAGGCCGTCGCCGGCAAACTGGACTTCGGCATCTACAGCTTCTGTCTCGACCGCATCTTCGGCAATCCGCGCATCCCGATGAAGGTCAAGAAGCTGCTGGCGATTGAAACCGTCAAGTTTCCGCCGCTGATCCGCCGCGAGCTGATCACCAACCTGCTTGTCTATCCCGGCCAGTCACAGGAGCTGGTCAGCTTCGTGCGCGGCCTGATCATGGCGGAGCTTGAACCAAGCGTGGTGGTCGAAATCGAACTGCTCGAGACCTTCAAGCAAAACCGGCTGTCCTTAAGCGATATCGAAGCGGGATTGCGCCAGAGCGTGATGTGAGCCGCTTTCGTCATTCCCGCGTGGCGGGGGTGACGATGATGGCGTTACTTCCAGTGACCCTTGGGATACAACCGGTTGACGTGACCCATCTTGCGGCCTTCGCGGATTTCCTTTTTGCCGTAAAGATGAAGCCGTGCGCCCGCGTCTGACATCAGGTCGGCCCAGCCGCGAACGGCGGAACCGATCAGGTTCTTCATTTCCGCATCGTGGTGAGGGGTGACATCGCCCAGCGGCAGACCGCAGACGGCACGGACGAACTGTTCGAACTGACTGGTCGGGCAGGCATCCATGGTCCAGTGCCCGGAATTGTGTGGCCGGGGTGCGATCTCATTGACCAGCAATTCGCCCGCACGGGTGATGAACATCTCGACCGCCAGAAGCCCGACCAGATCGAGCCCGTCGGCGATGGCGTGCGCGATATCGACCGCGTCCCTGGCCATTTCGGGCGGCATCACGGCGGGGGCGATGGTGGTGTCGAGAATATGGTTCACATGGCGGTTTTCGACCGGCGGATAGGTCGCCCAGCCGCCGCCCGGTGAACGCGCGACGATCACCGAAATTTCCCGGGAGAGATCGACGAACGCTTCGAGGATGCCGATATCGGCGCCCATTTCCGACCATGCGGCGGCGTAATCGCAATCGGGCGCAATCAGCACCTGGCCCTTGCCGTCATAACCCATGCGCGCGGTCTTGAGCACCGCCGGGCGGCCGATCTCGGCGGCGGCAGCTTCAAGCTCGGCCGGCGAGGTGACGCGGCGGAACGGCGTTGTTTTTGCGATGGTGTTGATGAATTCCTTTTCGACCAACCGGTCCTGCGCAACGGCAAGACTTTTCCAGCCCGGCCGCACCACCGCATGTTCGGACAGCAACTGCACGCTTTCATGCGGGATGTTTTCGAATTCGAACGTCACCACATCAACCGCTTCGCCGAACTTGCGGAGCGCCCCGGTATCGTCATAGCTGCCGAGCGTCGTGGCGGCGGAGACCTGTGACGCAGGGCTGTCTTGATCCGGGCAGTATATGTGGCATTTATAGCCGAGCTGACCGGCGGCCAGCGCCGTCATACGGCCCAATTGCCCCCCGCCCATGATGCCGATGGTGCTTCCGGGTGCCAGCGGGTGGGTGTTTTTCATGATTTTGTTCTCAGGCATCGTCACGCGGTACGTCAGCGACGGCATCGGTTTGTGCCTGCCGCCACTGTACGAGGGCCTGATCCACATCGGCATCGCCGAGCGCGATCACGGAAGCCGCCAGAAGCGCCGCGTTGATAGCGCCTGCCTTGCCGATCGCCAGTGTCCCCACCGGCACGCCACCCGGCATTTGTGCGATGGACAGAAGACTGTCCATGCCCTTCAGGGATTTGCTTTCGATCGGCACACCGAATACCGGCAGTGTCGTCATGGCAGCGGCCATGCCCGGCAGATGCGCGGCGCCGCCGGCTCCGGCAATGATCACCTTGAGGCCCCGGCCTTTGGCCGTTTCGGCATATTCGTAAAGTCGTTTCGGGGTGCGGTGGGCGGATACGATGCGTGTTTCATAGGTTACGCCGAGCGCGTCCAGGGTATCTGTCGTATTCTTCATGGTCTCCCAGTCGGACTGGCTGCCCATGATGATACCGACGTCAGGATTTTGTTGCGCCGCCATCTTTTGCTTTCCTTCTGGCTGGGGCGGGAAAGCGCGGCATTATAGGTCCGGCGGCGCTTTGCGCAAGGTTATCATCGTTTTACGTCAACCTTGCGTTAACCATATGTGCTATACTTTGGGGGCAGGAAACTGGGGGTTATGTCGATGGACGTTAACCGGGCCCAAGGGATTGTTCCCGTTGCCAATAATTCGGGCGGTAACGCCGGCAAGGATCATCCCGCGAAGGATCATTCGGGCGAATTCGAGGATGAACGCAAAGGCGAGGCCGATGCGTTTGAAATCGATGGGCTGGCGGCGGAAATAACGCCCGCCGCACAGCAGGTGCTGGACAGGCTGGCCGGTGAGATCGAACCCCTGCGCCGTCAGCTCGAAATGTCACGCGAGCGAGAGCAGAATCTGCGCGAAGACCTGGCGCGGCATGCCTATCTGCCGGTCCCGGGGCGGCGTGAATTTGTCCGCGAACTGAACCATGTGCTCAATCATCTGGGCGATCTGGCGGTGATGCCGTCGCTTTGTGTCTTGTACGTGTCCAATACGGAACATGTCCGCCGGGCATACGGCCGGGATGCGCTGGACCGCTATCTTGTTCATGCCGCGAATGCGATTTCGCGGACCTTGCAGCCGAACGATGTGCTGGGCAGCCTGGGCGGCAGTGATTTTGCCGTTATCCTGCTAGGGGCGGATACGAAGTTGGCGCGTGAGCGTGCCGACGCGATCGTCAACAGTGCCGCGAAATCGCCGTTTCAGGAACAAGGCGAAACGATGCCGCTGAACTTGCTGTTTGGCACGGCTGAGCTCAGCCCCGGGACATCTTCAGATGCGGCGATCCATGCCGCTGACCGCAATCTGCTGGCGAATATCTGAAAAATCGGTTTGAAATAATCAGCCGAGATAATCAGGCGATGATATCGGGTAGCAACTGGCTTTCGATCTTCCTGATCTGATCCTTGAGCGACAGCTTGCGCTTCTTCAGACGCTGAATTTGCAACTGGTCAAACGGCCGCGTTTCGATCAGGTGCTCGATAACATCGTCCAAATCGCGGTGCTCTAGTTGAAGGTCGTTCAACTGTGTTTTAAGTGACTCGGTATCGTTGTCGGTCATGGCGCCCAATGGATTAGACTGTATTGACAGTGGATATCAAAATCCACCTATCTGCAATAGGAGGTTCCACATGATGTCTCAATGGGAAAGTATAGCATGAAACGGGTGGGTGTGTTGACCAGCGGCGGCGATTGTTCAGGCCTCAACGCGGCCATTCGCGCTGTCGTTAAAAGATGCGTGCAAGGGTACGGTGCTGAAGTGGTGGGAATCCTCGACAGCACCGAGGGGCTTTTGACAACGCCGCCCCGCACCGTGCCGCTGACCCTTGATGTGTTTTCAGGAGTGGTGCTCAGAAGCGGCGGTACCATGCTGGGCACCGTGAACAAGGGCAACCCGTTCAGTTATCCGATGCCGGACGGCAAGACAGCAGACCGTTCGGCAAGTGTCGTCGATGCCATTCACGGGCTCGGCATCGACGGCCTGATCGGGATTGGTGGTGACGGCTCCATGCGAATCCTTCATGCCCTGATGGAAAAGGCGAAGGTCCCGTTTATCGGCATTCCAAAGACAATCGACAATGACGTTCCGATGACCGAATTTACTATCGGTTTTCATACCGCTGTCGGCGTCGTGACCGAAGCCCTGGACAGGCTGCAGCCGACGGCGGCCAGCCACCATCGCGTGATGATTCTGGAAACCATGGGACGGCAGGCCGGTCATATCGCGCTGAGTGCCGGCATTGCCGGCGGCGCCGATGTTATTCTGATCCCCGAAATTCCCTACGACATCGATGTCATAGCCGCCAAACTGCGCGACATACACGAAGAAGAAGGGCGCAATCACGCACTCATCGTTTGTGCCGAAGCCGCTGTGCCTTTGGGCGGAGAGCAGGTCTTCAGCGAACAGTCGGGCAGGATCATCTTCGGTGGGATTGCGCAGCAGCTCGGACGTGAGATTCATGACGCCACCGGCGCGGACACCCGGGTCACTGTTTTGGGTCATGTCCAGCGCGGCGGCACACCGTCGAGTTTCGACCGGGTGCTGGCGTCGTCATTCGGGATTCACGCCGTCGACCTGCTGTCGAGGGGAGCTAACGGGCGAATGGTGTCGTGGTGGGACGGTGCTATTTGCGATGTTGCGTTGGATGACGTGGTGGGCCGGGAAAAACCGGTTAACCTGACCGGCGCGAGGATGCAGGCAGCGCGCGGTCTCGACATCTGTATGGGTGACAGACCCTAATATGAACTATTTTTAATCGGTTCATTGTGGCAATTCGACGTCTGTTGCGGTAATATTACGACTGACTGGGAGTGAGAAAGAAAGTAGGAACGTTTCAGGTAATCAGAAAAGGAGGATTAAGTAATGGGTATGTCGGAGCGGATTGATGCCCTGCAGACAAAACACCACGATCTCGAAAGCAAGATCGAAAACGAAGAAAGAAAATCCCTTCCTGATGAAATCACCATTCACGACCTCAAGAAGCAAAAGCTTAAGATCAAGGACGAATTAATGAGTATGGGCGCCACGTAAATAACGTGGTGACACTCTGATACAAGCAAGGCCGCGTCCTGCGAGGAGCGGCCTTGTTGTTTATTTCAGGCTAATTCTAGAACAGCATCGCCGTCTTCATGAAGCAGCCTCGTGATGTCGAGGGCGCTTTTTGTCGGCTTGTCGCGGTCAGATTTCCTTCGCCTGCTCGCGCAGCTTGAATTTCTGAATTTTACCCGTCGATGTTTTCGGCAGTTCCGAAAAGACGACGTTTTTCGGACACTTGTAGTGTGCAAGATTGTCGCGGCAGAACTGAATGATGTCTTCGGGCGTAGCGGTTGAGCCGGTTTTCATCTCAAGAAAGGCGCAAGGCGTTTCCCCCCATTTGTCGTCGGGCTTGGCAACGACGGCGGCGGAGAGAACGTCTGGGTGTTTGAACAGCACGCTCTCGACTTCTATGGATGAAATGTTCTCGCCGCCCGAGATAATGATATCCTTCGAGCGGTCCTTGAGCTGAATATAACCGTCCGGCTGCAAAACGCCGAGGTCGCCTGAATGGAACCAGCCACCGGCAAGCGAAGCGCTCGTGGTCTTGTTGTTCTTGAGATAGCCCTTCATGACGATGTTGCCCTTGAACATGACCTCGCCCATTGTTTCGCCGTCGGCGGGAACGGGTTGCATGGTTTCCGGGTCCATGACGCAGAGATCCTCAAGCATATGGTATTTCACACCCTGGCGTGCCTTGAGATACGCCTGTTTCTCGATGGGTTCATCGTTCCATTCGGATTTCCAGGCACACATCACGGCGGGGCCATAGGTCTCTGTCAGGCCATAGGCGTGCGTGACGTTGAAGCCCTGCTCCTGAATGCGTGACAACGTTGTTGCCGGCGGCGGGGCGGCGGCGGTCATGATGTTGACGGTATGATCGAAGGGGCGGCGTTCTTCGTCGCTCGCATTGATGACGAAATTGAGCACGATCGGCGCCCCGCAGAAGTGCGTGACCCCGTGATCGGCAATTGCGGCAAAGATTTCCCCGGCGTTGACGCTTCGCAGGCAGACGTTGGTGCCGGCCATCGCGGCGATGGTCCAGGGGAAGCACCAGCCGTTGCAATGGAACATCGGCAGGGTCCACAGATAGACCGGATGGTGCGTCATGTTGAAGCCGAGAACGTTGCTTACCGCGTTCAGATACGCGCCGCGATGATGATACACGACACCCTTAGGGTCGCCAGTGGTGCCTGAGGTGTAATTCAGGCTGATGGCATCCCACTCGTTATCCGGCAGATCCCATTCAAGGTTCTCATCGCCGGTCGCGAGGAATGCCTCGTAATCCATTTCGCCGAGAAGCTCGCCCTCACCGTCGTATTCGCTGTCGTTGATGTCGATGACCAATATATCGCGGCCGATCTTTTCCAGCGCCGCTTTGATGGTCGGTGAAAACTCGGTATCGGTGATCAGGACGTTGGTGTCGGCGTGATCCAGAGAGAAGCCGATGATATCCCCATCGAGCCGCACATTGAGGGTGTTGACCACGGCGCCGATCATTGCGGGGCCAAAGGCGCATTCGTACATTTCAGGGGTGTTGGATGCCATCACGGCGACGGTATCACCTTTTTTGACGCCACGTTTGGCCAGCGCCGAAGCCAGACGCTTGCAGCGCTTGTAGGTCTCGGCCCACGTATAGCGCCGCTTGCCGTGAATTACGGAGGTGATGTCGGGATAAACGGCAGCTGTGCGGCGGATGAAACTTAGCGGTGACAGTGGGGTATAGTTCGCTTCGGTCTGATCTAGATCAATGTCATAAATGCTGACGTCACCCATGGTATGGCTCCCTGTAAAACGCATGTTTGATGCGTGCACGCGTAATTGTTTTTTTGCATAATGCCGAAGACCTTCGGCAAGTTAAAGAGCGCGGTTCATGAACAAAACGCGCCGTACCGGGAGAGATCATGATGACCAATGCCTTTGAAGAAGCCTACGCTCGTTCGATTGACGATCCGGAAGGGTTTTGGGGGGATGCCGCTGAAGGCATCACCTGGACCAAGAAATGGGACAAGGTCCTGGATGACAGCAACAAGCCGTTCTACCGCTGGTTTGCCGGCGGCGAGATGAACACGTGCTACAACTGTCTGGACCGCCACATCGAAAGCGGCCGTGGCGATCAGACGGCTTTGATTTACGACAGCCCGGTGACCGGCGGAACCGTCAAAAAATTCACCTATATCGAGTTGCTTGAGGAAGTCGCGAGTGTTGCCGGCGTGCTCAAGGCGGAAGGGGTCGAAAAAGGCGACCGCGTCGTTATCTACATGCCGATGATCCCGGAAGCCGCCATTGCCATGCTGGCCTGCGCCAGGCTCGGCGCAATTCATTCCGTGGTGTTCGGTGGTTTTGCGGCGAACGAGCTTGCGGTCCGTATCGACGATGCCAAGCCGAAGGCGATCTTGTCGGCGACCTGCGGCATAGAGGTCAACCGCGTCATTGAGTACATGCCTTTGCTGAACGAGGCGATAGAATCCGCCAAGCACAAACCCGAGTTCTGCATGGTGGTGAAACGGCCCGAGTGCGAGGCAGAGGTAACGGCTGTACGTCATATCGATTGGCATGAAGCCCGTGACGCAGCCGAACATGCCGACTGCGTGCCGGTGGAATCCAGCCATCCGCTATATATCCTCTATACCTCGGGGACAACAGGTCAGCCGAAAGGCGTGGTGCGCGACAACGGCGGCCATGCGGTGGCGCTTCAATGGTCGATGAAGAATATCTATAACGTCGATCCCGGTGATGTTTACTGGGCGGCGTCGGATGTCGGCTGGGTGGTCGGTCATTCGTATATTGTCTATGCACCGTTGCTGCACGGCTGCACGACCTTGCTGTATGAAGGCAAGCCCGTGGGCACGCCCGATGCGGGCGCATTCTGGCGGGTGATTGCGGATCACAAGGTCAAAACCCTGTTTACCGCACCGACGGCTTTCCGTGCCATCCGCAAGGAAGACCCGGATGCGGAACTGTTGAATAAATACGACCTCACCAGTCTTGATGCGCTTTTCCTGGCGGGAGAGCGGACAGATCCCGATACCCTCAATTGGGCGATTGAGGTTCTGAAGGTGCCGGTGGTCGATCACTGGTGGCAAACGGAAACCGGCTGGCCCATCGCGTCCAACTGCCTCGGGCTGCATGAATATCCGGTGAAGCCGGGCTCGCCGACGAAACCGGTGCCGGGCTGGAATGTTCAGGTTCTGCATGAAGAAACGCATGAGCCTGTGCCGGCGGGGGATATCGGCGCCATCTGTGTCAAGCTGCCGATGCCGCCATCGAGCCTGCTGACGCTGTGGAATGCCGATCAGCGTTATATCGATGCTTATCTCGAGGAATACCCCGGTTATTACAAAACTGCGGACGCCGGGATGTTCGACGAAGACGGCTATATCTACATTATGGCACGGACCGATGACATCATTAACGTTGCCGGACACCGTTTGTCGACAGGGGGGATGGAAGAAGTTCTGGCCTCGCACCCGGATGTCGCCGAATGTGCCGTGATCGGTGTTGAGGATCAGATGAAGGGCCAATTGCCGTTCGGTTTCCTGGTTCTCAAGTCCGGTGTGACGCGTGATGCCGACGACATCGTCTCGGACGTGGTACAGCTTGTGCGCCAGAAGATCGGTCCGGTTGCCGCCTTCAAGCAGGCGACCGTGGTGCAGCGCCTGCCGAAGACCCGGTCCGGCAAGATCCTACGCGGCACCATGCAGGCGATCGCCGACAACAAGGAATGGAAAATGCCGGCGACCATTGACGATCCGGTAATCCTTGACGAAATTACGGATGCGCTGGAAGGCGTCGGTTACGCATCGGAACGGAAATAGCCGCGTCGTTCGGCAAAGTGGCCGCCGCGAGACGGCAGGGACATTGTTTTTACCGAAACTTCACGGTTCTCCTGTCGGAAGCGTTTTTCCTCGCCTGAAAATGGATGTTATACACGGGCGATGAAAACTTACGTTTCGCGCAGCTGATGCCGCGACGGAACGTGTCCGCAACGGAGGAACAGCATGCGATTGAAAGACAAGGTCTGCGTCATAACCGGCGCAGCACAAGGTATTGGTGAGGCCTGCGCGCACAGATTTGCCAGCGAAGGCGCCAAGGTCGTGATTTCCGATGTTCAGGACGGCAAGGGCGAAAGCGTGGCCGGCGCCATTCGTAAAGCCGGTGGCGAGGCAATGTATTTTGCCTGCGATGTCTCCAAGAAATCGGACTGCGACGATCTGATTGCCGCTGCCGTCGAGGCTTATGGCCAAGTCGATGTACATCTGTCCAACGCCGCGATCCTGATTGCCAAGGACTTCCTGGAACTGACCGAGGAAGACTGGACGACAACCATAGACATCAATCTGACCGGCTTTTTCTATGCCGGGCAATCGGCGGCGAAACAGATGGTCAAGCAGGGCTTCGGCACCATTATCAACATGTCGTCGATCAATGCCGTTGTGGCGATTCCATCGGCAACCCCGTACACGGTGTGCAAGGGCGGTGTCCTGCAGCTGACCAAATCGATGGCGTTGTCGCTGGCACCGCACGGCATTCGCGTCAATGCGGTCGGCCCCGGCACAATCGCGACCGAGATGGGCAAAACCATGATGGCCAACGATGCGGCGCGCCGCCGCGTGCTGTCACGGACGCCACTGGGACGGCCCGGCGAACCTGATGAGATCGCCTCGATCTGCGTATTTCTTGCGAGTGACGATGCCAGCTACATTACCGGCGAGACGATTTATTGCGATGGTGGACGGCTGCCGCAGAACTATCCGCTGGATGTCGAATAAGTTAAGAGCAAAGGAATTGAAAATGGACCTGACGAAAGCCGCCGATCCTGACGTCATTCGTGGACGCCACAAGGACGCTGCCGGTCGCATGGAGCAACTGCGCGGTCGAAACCTCAGCCTCGACATGACGCGCGGCAAGCCGTCACCCGAACAACTCAGCCTCAGCGACGATCTGCTGGTTGCCGTGCAGCCGGGCGACACCACGGGTGAGGACGGTACCGACCTTCGCAACTATGGCGGTCTTGCAGGTATTCCCGAGGCGCGGCGCCTGTTTGCTGAATTCCTCGGCACCGTACCCGAGCAGATCATTGTTGGCGGTAATTCCAGCCTGTCGATGATGTGGGATGTGCTGTCGAATGCGATGTCATTCGGCATGCCGGACGGCGAGGGCGCATGGCGCGATCAGGGGGCAAAATTCATCTGCCCGGTGCCGGGGTACGACCGCCACTTCGCGATTTGCGAACGGCTCGGAATCGAAATGCTGACGGTCGATATGACTCCGGAAGGCCCGGACATGGACGCGGTACGTGCGCTCGTTGCCGACGACACATCGGTCAAAGGGATCTGGTGCGTGCCGAAGTATTCCAATCCGTCGGGGGAAACCTATACGGACGAAACCGTCGAGGCTTTGGCATCGATGCCGACGGCGGCCAAGGACTTCCGCATCATGTGGGACAATGCCTATGCTGTGCATCATCTGGGCGATGGGCCGGCGCGTCTGGCCGATATCCTGAAAGCCTGTGAAAAAGCCGGAAACAAGAACCGGGCAATCGTGCTTGGCTCGACGTCGAAGATGACCCACGCCGGTGCAGGCGTTGCGATGCTGGCGTCCAGCCCCGAGAACATCAAGGACCATCTGGACAAGATCGGCTATGCCATGATCGGACCGGACAAAATCAACCAGCTCCGCCATGTCCGTTTCTTCAAGAATATGGACGGCATACTGGCGCACATGAAAGAACACGCCGAGATCGTGGCGCCGAAGTTTGCCGCCGTTGAAGACGCGCTGGAAAAGCACCTGGGCGGCAGCGGTCTGGCGACATGGACCAAGCCGGAAGGCGGTTATTTCGTCAGTGTTGACGTGCTCGACGGGTGTGCTTCCAAGGTCATTGCACGCTGTGCCGATGCCGGTGTGAAGATCACCCCGGCAGGTGCGACATATCCATATGGCCGCGATCCTTACGACAAGAATATCCGTATTGCGCCGACGTTGCCGGGGGTTGACGAGATCAAGGCGGCTATGACCGTTCTGACGGCGGCAATCGAGGAAGTCTGCACGCAGAAGCTTCTTGAAGGGTAGCGGTATTTACATTTTTTACGCGGGAATCCTTTTCTTCGTAGCTCTGATTAGCTAGTTTTCCCGCTGGGGGACTTGGTATCGGGATGCTGTCCCGATAAGGCGAATGGATAAAGGTTGAAACGATGAAAATGACGAAATTATTTCTTGGATGTGTAGCCACTTGCGCACTGACGCTGAGCCTTTTGCCGGGCGCAGCGACTGCCTCAGATGGTGAGAAGGTCTTCAAAAAATGCAAGGCGTGCCACAGCCTGGAAGCCGGCAAACACAAGGTCGGCCCGTCGCTGGCAGGTGTCGTTGGCCGCAAGGCCGGTACGGCTGATGGCTATAAACGTTATAAGGGCCTTAAGGGCGCAGACTGGACCTGGTCCGAAGACGACCTGATGGCCTATCTGGAAAACCCGTCGAAGTTCACCAAGGCCAAAAACGGTCAGCGTTCGGCCATGGCCTTCAAGCTTAAAAAAGAAGACGAGCGCAAGGCGGTAATCGAGTATCTGAAAGAACACTGACCCTGTTCAGGGTATGGAATCAAAAACGGCCGATCTTGGATCGGCCGTTTTTTTTATGTCTGCTGTTCAGCGGCGATCAGTTTTCGCCCGATGGTTCACCGGACGTATCTGCCGGGGCGCTAACAGGCGTATTCATGGCCGGCGGTGCGGCAATCGGAATCTCGGTCGCAGCCGGGGCCGGTTCTGCTTTCGGTGCATGCACGGTGCGCGACCGCGCGCGGGCAACGGCGACGGCTTTTTCCAGATCGGTTGCCGCGCAGAGGCCCAGTCCAACCGGATTTTCCGCCTTGATGTTCGGCGAGTTCCAGTGCGAGCGGTCACGAACCGACATGATCGTCGGTTTGGTGGTGCCGATCAGTTTGGAAATCTGAGCATCGGACAGTTCCGGATAATTTTTAACCAGCCACGAAATGGCATTCGGGCGGTCGCCGCGTTTCGATACAGGCGTATAGCGGGCGCCTTTCTGTCGGACTTTCGGCTGCGGAATGTTCGGCTTGACCATCTGCAGAACCGCGTTTACATCGCCTTCGCAGCGCTCGACCTCTTCAGCCGTCAGCGCGCCGGCCTTGACAGGATCGAGGCCCTGCATGCCAACCGCGACGTCACCGTCGGCAATGGCCTGGACTTCCAACTCATGCAGGCCGCAGAACTGGGCGATCTGGTTGAATGTCAGTGTCGTATTATCGACAAGCCAAACGGCAGTACCCTTTGGCATCAATGGATGCGCCATAACACTTTCCTCTCGAACATCAGGGATTGACCGGATGGCACTCCGGTTAAACTCGGCGCCTTTATAACGTCACCGTTGCCCCCGGGTCAAAACATCATCGCGATTTTTTACAGACGCTTATTCTGCGATCTTCAACATGATTTTGCCGATATGCGCGTTGGATTCCATCAGTTCGTGCGCTGCGCGGGCCTCGGAAAGCGGGAAGACCTTGAAAATGACCGGTTTCACTCGCCCGGCCTCGATCAGGGGCCACACCGTCTTTTTCAGGTGACGGGCGATTTCGCCTTTGCGTTCAATAGATTGTGATCTGAGCGTTGAGCCGGTCAAGGTCAGGCGTTTCAGCATCAGGGGCATGAAATTGACCTCGGCCTTGGCGCCCCGCAAAAAGGCGATGTTGACGATCCGTGCATCCGGTGCCGCAGCCTTGATGTTCTTTGCTATGTAATCGCCACCAACCATGTCGAGGATGACATCCACGCCTTTGCCACCGAATTCCTTGGCTGCGGCTACGAAGTCTTCTTCGCGGTAATTCACGGCACGCTCGGCACCAAGGTCGAGGCAAGCTTGGCATTTCTCGGCACTGCCGGCGGTGACCATGACCCTTGATCCCAGCGCGGATGCTATCTGAATCGCCGTGGTGCCGATACCGCTCGAGCCGCCGTGAACCAGCAGCGTATCATCCGCTGACAGATGCGCGCGTTCGAAAACGTTGGTCCATACCGTCATGCAGGTCTCGGGCAGGGCCGCCGCTTCGACGATGGAAAGCCCCCCCGGGACCGGCAGGACCTGCTGCACCGGCGCCGTGACGTATTCGCCATAGCCGCCGCCTGCAACAAGTGCGCAGACGCTGTCTCCGACATTCAAGGCTGTGACGCCACCGCCAAGGGCGACAACCTCGCCTGCAACCTCAAGGCCCGGAATATCCGTCACGCCCGGCGGTGGCGCGTAATTGCCCTCGCGCTGGATGCAATCCGGCCGGTTGACGCCGGCGGCCTGCACCCGGATCAGTACTTCTCCGGCCTCGGGTGCCGGCACCGGGCGCGTTGCCGGCTTTAAAACCTCGGGGCCGCCGGGTTCTGTGATTTCGATGCAGTTCATCTCGGTGGGAATGCTCATGTGTTCAGTTCTCTGCCTTTGATGTGACACCCCGCAGGGGCTTGTCGATGGGGCTTGTTCATGGGGTGGGGTCTCTTTTAACATTCCGGACCAGTGTTGGGGAGGGGCAGATGGATATCGAAGACCTGGAACCGAAAAAACAGAAACAGCCTAAAAAAGATCTTGAGATCATGTCGATTGAGGCCTTGGGCGAATATATCGAGGAACTGGAAGCGGAAATCGCCCGCACCCGCGATGCCATCAAACACAAACAGGCGGCCCGTGAAGGCGCGGAGCAGTTCTTTAAGCGTTGAAATTTCAGGTCGGTCTGCGCTGTTTGCGGGTCACGAACAAGATCCAGCCGATCGGCCCCAGAAAAAGCACGATAACCAGCCAGCCAATACGCGGACTGAACGGGCACCGCGATCCCGCAGGCATCCGCCACGGCCCCGCGGAAGGGCTGAGGGCAACATGAAGCATCGGCAATACGAAACCGATCAGAATAATTGTCCAGGCCAGCCATACAGGTAACAAAATCAAGCCTTTCGCGCCTCAGAGGCAAGGGAATCACAGGTCCCTATACTGCTATCTATTAAACTAAAATTAACGCCTCGGCGATACGCTTTAAGGGTGTTCCGGGCAATCCGGCACACACTTTGACGCCTCCCTGTAAAACTCGCCGCCCCTCCGGGGGCGGTCTTTTTCATCCACATGTATGAGTATTTTTCAAGCAAAAGACCCACTTGACGTGGAGCAAGCAGATCGCTTTAATTCTGCCACAATTAAAAAAAAGATTGCTGGCGAGTTTTACAGGGTTGAGGCAATTAAACATGGGGGCTACCGGACATCCGGTGGCCCCCAAAATTATATGCGACAAGGCGAATTGTGAGAAGTGATGGCTGCTGCGAAAATCGAGATCAGAGACGATTACAAGTATTTCCTGAGTCTGCAGACCCGTTGGATGGACAACGACCTGTACGGACATGTCAATAACGTCACCTATTATTCCTATTTCGATACCGTGGTGAATTATTTCCTGATCGAAAAGGGTGGTCTTGATATTCACAATGCTCCGACGATCGGCGTCGTCGTCGAAAGCCACTGTAATTATACGCGCTCCGTAGCCTATCCGGACCTTATCGATTGCGGTCTCCGGCTCGGTCATCTTGGCAATTCGTCGGTACGCTACGAAGTCGGAATCTTCCGCAACGGCGAGAACGAGGCCTGCGCGGCCGGACATTTCATTCATGTTTTCGTCGAACGAGAAAGCAACAAACCGGTGCCGATCCCGCCACAAATCCGCAGCGCCTTTGAAGGCATTGTTACGGGAGGCGGGGCATGAGCGATTATCTCGATTGGCGAATCTCCGAGTTTCCGTTCCGAACGGATATCCCGACCCGTTGGGGGGACAACGACATGCTCGGGCATCTGAACAACGTCGTATATAACCGGATGATCGAAACTGTCGTCGTCCGCTTTACCATGGGACCGCTCGAAATCGATTGGCAAAATGCGCCCAGCTATCCGCTGGTGGTGGAATCGCTCTGCCGCTTTCATCGGCCACTGTCCTTTCCGGAAACCGTTACGGCGGGGCTGAGAGCAGGCCGGCTCGGCGGCACCAGTGTAACTTATGAAATCGCCCTGTTCGGCGAGGGACACGATATTCCGGCGTCGACCGGTCATTTCGTACATGTCTTCATCGACCGGGATACGCATCGCTCGGTGCAAATCCCCGAAGCCATCCGTGAACGTATCGAGATGCACGGTATCCACGGCAAATAAGCCCAGAAAACGAAAGGCGCGCCCGCATGGCGGGCGCGCCCTTTTTCAATCTGATAAGCGGGTATCAGGCGGCTTTCTGTTCGATTGCCTTGTTGCCTGATGCGCCTGCAATTTCAATCTTGCGCGGTTTTTCGCTTTCCGGAACCGAACGCTCAAGCGCGATGTGCAGAAGACCGTTTTCAAGGTTCGCACCTTTGACCTTAATGTGGTCGGCAAGCTCGAAGCGGCGTTCAAATGCACGTCCGGCAATACCACGGTGCAGGAAAGTACGCTCTTCCTCACCGTCGTTCATCTTCCCGGAAACGACAAGGGTGCGGTCGGTCAGTGTGATATCGATATCGTTATCGGAGAAACCGGCAATGGCCAGGGTAATCTGGTAACCGTTCTCGCCAAGCTGTTCGATGTTATAGGGCGGGTAGGCGTTGTTCTGTTCGGTCTGGGCGGCGGCGTCGAGTAGACGCTGCATGCGGTCAAAACCGACGGAATGGCGGAAAAGGGGTGAAAAGTCGATCGTACGCATAGCAAATCCTCCTTTGAGCGATTTGATCATGAGCCCGCACCCTGAATATTCAGGTGAGCAGCCAATACGGCCCCCATGTCGGGCTCCGTTAAGCAGAGCGAACCCAAACGGCATCCGCTCTTTCCATGAATCAGATAATCCTGCTGAGGTGTACTGCAAGGGTTCGAGATTGATTTTTTTCGGATATTCTGGGGCAGCACGACTGCCTGAAACCGGGGCTGGGCCGCTATTTCACAGCTTGCGCTCTTGTTATTCCGCGGCTTGCGCTCTTGTTATTCCGCGGCTTGCGCTCGACGCCAATCGACTTCCCAAAGCGTCACCGGACCATCAAAGCCCTTCATTTCGAAGCCGCCCCGATTGACGAAGCGATATGACTTGCCCGAGCAGATCCCCTTGACCACGTCGGTCACGAAAATCTCGTTCTTTTGTGCCTTGTCGACAACACGCGCCGACATCTGCACGGTCGATCCGAACAGGTCGTTGTCTTCCTGGATCGGCTCACCGGCGTTAATGCCGATCTTCAGATATAGCGGCAGGTTCGGATTGCCCTGGGTATGCTCATTGGCACCACGCTGCATCATGATTGCCGCTTCGACACTGTCGGAAGCCTGTTCGAACGACGCCATGATACCGTCGCCGGTGTGCTTGACTTCGCGGCCCCGGAATTGCGTCAGGGCTTCCCGTACAACGCGGTTGTGCGCTCTGACGACCTCCTGGGCCCCGGCATCGCCCAGCGCCTGTGTCATCGCCGTTGAGCCGGCGATGTCGGTGAACAGAACGGTGATAACGCGTGGCTGTTCTTCCTTCTGCTTCGGCTTGTTCCATTCTTCGAGCGCGCTGTCCATGTGCCGCGCGATATGCGTCTCGTCGGTCATAAAGGTGTTCATGGCGTTTCTGCCTGCCTGGAACATCTGCATATAGCGGCTGTCCTGGAGAAGGTATTCTTCGTATTTGCCGGCGAAATTTTCAGCGTGGGATTTTTTGTAGCCCAGCACCTGGACACTGTCGCCGAGGATCTTGTTGGCGGCCTTCTGGTCGATACCGCGGCTTTGCATCAATGCCTCAGTGGCGCCGGCAACCCACAGATTGACGCCGAACTTGTTGAAGTTATCCAGCTTCTCCTTGTTGAAGTTGGACCCTTCAAGAGCGGCGCCGAGCGCCTTCATCATAAATGCCTTTTGCTTTTCTTCCTTAGGCGACAAACCCGGGGTCCCCTTGGCGTCCGCCCCGGGAGGTGTGGACCCGCCGCCATCGCCTTCTTTCTCGCCGCCCATTTCACCACGCAGGCGCTCGTTCGAAGCAGCATCGTCTCCCGAGCCACCGCTGCTGTCGGCGCCTTCAAGGTCGCGTCCGGGCGCAGGAGCCTTTTTCCGCCGCTTTTTCTTGACCTTCTTGACCTTGCGCGGTGGTGCGGCTGCGGCCTTGGGCTTGAACAGAGGTTTGTTGTCCTTGATCTGGGTTTTCTTCAGCAGGCTCGATGCCATCATCAGGGCCGACAGCAGGAACGTGCCGACGAAGACGACGAACAGAACATTGGATTCCGCATTGCCTTTCATGGTCGTGCCGAACAGCACCTTGCCGCTGATCAAGCTGGACGCCATGAATGTGAAAAAGCCGGCGATTGTCAGGCTGATCAAAGCGACCATCAACAGCTTAACGACGACAAGCGTCAGCGTGCTTTCCTTGGGCTTGCCTTTGCTTTTCTTGCGGCGCTTGTGCGCGTCGTCATCGGTCAGAGAAGAAAAGGTGTTGGACAGTTCTTCGTCGTCGGCATCCTCATCCTCTGCCCTGGCCCAGCCAGATTTGCTTTTGGATGTATCGGTGGCATCGGTTTCATGCGGATCAAGCGTCGATACCCCGGCGCTTTTGTAGATCACGAATTCCTGGGATGTACCGCGATCCGGGTCATAGACCTCGCGGACCACCTTGACGGCACTGATGCCCGGCATGCGTTCGAGTCCGCGGGCTTCCTCGACAGCGGCTTCCTTTTGAAAGGAACCGAACTGCGCGTGAATGCTCCACCGCTGTCCCTGCTGGACCTGGACCTCGAACTGAGTAATCCCGGGCACGCTAAACCTCCTCACGAATACGACATGTGTCGTATTCGCTCACCGCCTAACAACCGGATCGCCACTGTGGGCCATTCGGTTGCTTCCAAAAATCAGAATAACAAAATAGGAATCCGATAACAATTTGATTTTGCAATGCAATATTCCCATTGCGGCGTATACGTCAGGCAACAAAAAACGCCCCTTCAAGATGAAGGAGCGTTATTGTTCGTTACCGGACGTGGTATTAGTTTTTCAGGCCGATACCCGAGAAACGTTTGTTGAATTTCGCGAGCTGGCCGCCACTGTCGAGAAGGCGGTGCACGCCGGTCCACGCCGGGTGTGACGTCGGATCGACGTCGAGTTTGAGCGTGTCGCCCGGGTTCCCCCAGGTTGAACGCGTCGTGAAGGTCGTCCCGTCGGTCATCTGGACCGTAATCTCGTGATATTCCGGGTGCGTATCTTTTTTCATGGCTTTCGCTCCGCTTGAAACAGGCGGGCCTTATACCCAGTCGCTGGCTGTGTTTCAAGCCCGCTGTTGCATGCAATTGAAATCAGTTGTTTCGCGTGCCCTTCAGCAGCGCGAGATATGCGATCAGGGCCACGCCCAACATGATGACGGCCCCGGAGAAATACGGCGAATTCAGGCCGATAAAACCGAACGCGGCCCCTGCCACGGCAGGTCCGGTCATGCGCGACAGGGTCGTGGCGGATCGGGTGACGCCCATCAATCCGCCCTGGATATCGGCTTCGCCTTTGACGGAGATCGCCGTGTTCAGGGCCGGGGTGGTAATGCTGAAGCCGATCGCGGCAATGGTCATGGCGCCGACAAGTTGTGGCACCGTGGTGACGAACGGGACGCACGCCATACCAAGACTCAAGGCCAGCGCCCCGAAGAAGATCAGCCGTTCAACGCCGAACCTGGCCGCCAGACGGCCGATCAGACCGCCCTGGATGAGGGCCGCAAAAAACCCGATAAAGGCAAAAAGATAGCCATTTTGTTCGGGACCCCACCCGAACTGGCGGCGCGACCACATGGCGAATGTCGATTCCAGTCCGGCGAAAACGAAAGTTGCCAGAAAAGAGAGAATCAGCAGGATGCCGATGCCGGGTGTCTTGAGGGCATCCATAAGGGCCTTCATCCGGGCGGTACGCGTTTGACCGGCGATCTTGGCGCGGGCTTCGGCGGGCAGGCTTTCCTTGAGCACGAACAGGCCCAGCAGGAAGGCCAGTGCCGACAGGCCGGCGGCGGCAAGGCTCGGGGTTTTGAAATCGGCGGATGCTGGATCGGCGCCCGCGAGAATGCCGCCAAGTGCCGGCCCCAGGATAAAGCCTATGGAAAATGCAGCGCCGATCATGCCCATGCCCATGGCACGATTTTCTTTGGTTGTTTTATCCGCGGCATAGGCAAAGGCCGTTGAAATGTTGCCGGCCATCAGCCCGCCGACGGCACGCGCCATGAACAGCATGATCAGGGTGTCTGCGAAAGCGAGCCAGATATAGGACAGCGCGGCGGCGAATATCGTCCCCAGCAGCACCGGGCGGCGTCCGATCCTGTCGCTGAGCCGGCCCCAGAACGGCGCCGATATAAACTGTGCCGCCGAGTATATGGCCATCAAAAGGCCGACCTGAGCCGGTGAGGCCTGATAATGCTCGGCATAGAACGGCAGCAGCGGGATGATGATCCCAAAACCGATCAGGTCGACAACGACGATGAGAAAAAGGACGGGCATCTGTCAGCGCTGCGTGAACTTAAGTTCGATACGGCGGTTTTTCGCCTTCGCCAGTTCGCTTTTCCCGGTTTCAATAGGGTAGTACTCGCCAAACCCGGTGGCGGCGAGCCGTTTGGCCGGTATGCCTTCGCTGATCAGGAAGTGGACGACGGAAAGTGCGCGGGCCGTCGATAGTTCCCAATTCGACGGAAACGTGGACGTTGCGATCGGATCGCTGTCGGTATGACCGTCGATCCGCAAAATCCAGTCGATGTCATCGGGCATTTTGATGGCGATTTCGAGCAATGTCGTCGCCAGCTTGGCAAGCTCGGCACGGCCGCGGTCCCCAAGGGCGGCAGAGCCTTTGGCGAACAGCAATTCGGACTGTAGAACGAAGCGGTCACCGACGATCCTGACGTCGTCGCGGTTGCCGATCACCTGGCGCAGACGGCCGAAGAACTCGGAGCGGTAACGCGACAGCTCCTGAACCTTCGAGGCCAGCGCGGCATTCAGGCGCTGCCCCAGTGACTTGATCTGCACGTCTTTCTTCTCGGCTTCCGCTTCGGCGGCGTCGAGCGCAGCGTTCAGGGAATTCAGTTGCTGACGTAATGCGGCCATCTGCTTGTTCATCAGGGCCAGTTGGGCGCGGGCGCTGTCGGCGATTTCCTGCTTTTCGGCGAGGCCGACTTTCAGATCGTCCCGTTCTGCCTCGGTTTTCGTCAAGGACGCAACCGTATTCGCCAGCGACTGCTCCAGGTCGTCGCGCTGCTTTTCCGCTTCTGCAGCGCGAAAGGACAGGGTGGAGACCTCTTTTTCGAGTTCCTCCTTGAGCGCACGAAGAGCGGCGACATCGCCGCTGAGATCGGCTATTTCGGCAAGCTGGCGGTCGATGGCTTCCTTGTCGGCAGCCGAGCGGGCGCGCATCTGCGACAGTTCCGCCTGTGCACTTGCATAATCGGCACGCAGGCCGGAAAGCTGCTGCTCCAGCGTGGCGCGACTTTCCAGCGAAGCCGAAAGCTGATCGCGCAGGCTGTCGACGCCAAGCTGCAATTGCTGGTTCTCGGATTTGGTCAGCGCCAGTACTTTCGACAATTCGCTCAGATCGTTTTCCAGTGCACGCAATGCCTTGTCACGGCCGGAAAGGGCCTGCCCCAGAAAGAACTGCGCCAGCACGAAGATCAGCAACAGGAATATGATGACCATCAGCAGCGTCGCCAGGGCATCGACGAAGCCCGGCCAAATGACACTGGAGCGGTTATCGCGGCGGCTTAGGGAGGCCATGCGCTAGGGTCTCAATTGCTGTCGCCGGTTGCGGCGATGGTCCTGGCAAGCAACCGGATTTCCCGGCGCAGGGCGTCGGTGATTTCGTTGCGGGTCAGTGCGCTTTCGTCGACCAGGCGCTGCATATTCTTGTCGACATTGCGCAGATGCCCTGACATGACCTCATCGGCATTATTACCGACACTGCCGTTTGCCAGCCGTTCCAGGATCGGTTTCATCTCGACCTGAGTTTCGGCCAGGTGACGCATCACGGCCTGTTCCGTGCGCATATGATCCGTCAGGGTTTCGACCTTGTTGGCCAACTCACTCAGCGAATGATTGACGGCGTGCTTGCCTTCTTCGCTTCTGGAAATAATGACCTGCAGGTTTTCAAGGCTCTCGGCGGTCTGTTCAAGCAACGCCTGCACATAGGCCGGTACGCCCTGTTCACCTTCAGCGCCGAGTGCGCCGCTGGACAAGCGGGTAACGCTCGACAGCCATTCTTCCAGTTCGTTGAAAAAGCGGTTCTGGGACTGGCTTGCCTGCAGATCCAGGAAGCCCAGGACCAGCGAACCGGCAAGCCCGAACAGGGAGGATGAAAAGGCCGTACCCATGCCGTCGATCGGGGCTTCAAGGCCGGTTTTCAGCTTTTCGAAGACCAGCGCCGTTTCGCCGCCATCGACATTGAGGCCGCCGATCACCTCGCCAATGGAGCCGACGGTCTCGAGCAGGCCCCAGAACGTCCCGAGCAGGCCCAGAAAGATCAGCAGGCCGATATTATAGCGCGACAGATCGCGGCTTTCATCCAGACGCGCCGCAATGCCGTCCAGGATCGAACGCATGCTGAGCGCCGACAGGCTGAAACGGCTGCCGCGGCGGTCCGACAGCATGGTTGCCATCGGCGCCAGCAATTTCGGATTGTCGCGGCTTTCGGGCAGCCTGATCTGAAGACCGGCGTCGGTTTCGGCTATCGTGTCGCGGAAGCTGTCGAGCCATGACACTTCAGGATAAAGCAGCGCCACTTGGCGGAAATTGTAAAAGATACCGAGCACGAGGACACCGAGAATCAGGCCGTTCAGTGCGGCGTTTGCCAGAAAGGCGTCCTTCAGCGGATCGAAGACGAAAAAACAGGCGGCGGCGACGCACCCGAGAAACGCGATCATACGGAACAGGAAAACGGTAGGGCGTGTCATGCGTGTCCATCCTCGGGCCGAACCGGACCCGTCAAGCGGATCAGGGCGAACGCAAGACCGGACATCCGGTCTTAACGCTCAATCACATTGACGTCGACGCGGTTCTTTGGCTCGCCTTCGCTTTTATCCCCCAGTGCCCTGACATCGATACGCGTCGAGCGGACGCCTTTTTCGATCAGGTATGAGCGCACGGAAAGTGCACGCGACAGGGAAATCCGGCGGGCTTTGCTGGATGTCAGATCGTCACCGGCGGCATAAGCCATCAATTGAACGCGGCTTTTTTCCTCGGCGGACAATTTCTCAAGGACGCTTTCAAGCGCGCTTTGACCATCGGCCGATAGTTTTGTGTCGTCGTTGTTGAAGACGACTTTTACAGGGCCATCCGCAGGGGTTGCCGTGCTGGTGGAAGCCTGTTCGGCAGGTTTCGATGCAGCTGGGGGGGCTGGCGGTGCTATGGCCGCTGCTTCGCTCGGCATCGGCGGCGGTGGCGGTGCGCCGGTCGACACGGGGGGCGGTGGCGGAGGCGGCGCGGAAGCCGTCACCGTCTTGGCCGGTGCAGGAGCAGGGGGCGGCGCGGGTGTGGGCGCAGGAGCGGCTTTCTTTTGCGCGAGCTGCTTCGGCGCTGCCTGAGCTGGTGCCGGCGGCGGGGCAGCCTGGGCTGGTGCCGGCGGCGGTGCTGCGGCGATCTTCGGTGCAGGCGCAGGTGCGGCGGCTGCCGGTGCAGCAGGCTTTGCGGCCATCTTCGGTCCCGTGCCAGGCTTGCGCAGGGTCACGCCGGTGCTGCCTTTCGGCGGTGTGACATGCAGCGTCGAGCGCGGCATGACCGGCCCCGGCATCAAAAGTCCGCCGGTTGCCATCGGCGCCGGCGCATAGCCGTAGGATTGCCGAGCCGGTGCCTGGGATATATCAGCGCCGTTCAAGGCGCCCCAGTTGATGTAAACGTTATCCGTTGCCGGCTGATAGGAGGATGTCTGTGCGCTCGCCGGGATAGTGGCCATGACCACAACCGCAAGTGCGGCGCTGCCGAAAAAGCCGGTGGCGGAAATGCGGGGTCGTTGAATATCCTGTTGGCGATCCATAGTGCCTCCACTGCCCTGAAAGAGCCGCGCGCTTTTGCACGCTGAATTATCGTAAACGAAAATACCGAACCGGAGGCCCGGCCTCAACCGCTTTACGCGTTTTTTGCCGCGTTCTTCAATAATTGCCGGAAATCGCGGTCAAGGGAAGCGTTCGTCGCAATGATCTCGCCGGTTTCCAACATGCGGTCGCGGCCCTGGAAATCACTGACGATACCGCCGGCTTCGCGAACCAGCAAAACCCCGGCAGCCATGTCCCAGCTCGAGAGGCCACGCTCCCAAAAGCCGTCGTAGCGCCCGGCGGCAACGAACGCCAGATCGAGTGAAGCTGCGCCGAAGCGGCGGATGCCCGCCGATGCACCCATCACGGTTTGCAGTTCTGCGATGAAAGGTTCGTGGCCATCGCGGCCCAGAAACGGAATGCCGGTTGAAAACAGGGATTCCTGAATATGCGCGCGGCCCGAGACGCGCAGGCGGGAATCGCGCAGGAAAGCGCCCTTGCCGCGTTCCGCATAATACAGATCGTCGGTAATCGGATTGTAGATCACGCCGGCTTCGATACGTTTGTCGCGCTCCAGCGCCACGGAAATGGCAAAATGCGGAATGCCGTGCAGGAAGTTCGTGGTGCCGTCCAGAGGGTCGATGATCCACTTGTTGGAAATATCGGAGCCTTCGATGACGCCGCCTTCTTCGACGATGAAACCATATGCCGGACGCGACTGCTGAAGTTCCTCGATCAGGATCTTTTCGGCCTTGGTGTCGGCCTTGGTGACGAAATCCGCGGGCCCTTTTTTCAGGACCTGCAGGTTTTCGATTTCACCGAAGTCGCGTCTCAACGCACGCCCCGCTTTTTGCGCGGCATTCACCATGATGGTCAGGAGCGGGGTCAGGCGATTGGACATAAAGCTTTAATACCGATCAGTCTTTTGCACGTTCGACGTAGGAAACGTCGCGCGTGTCGACGACGATGCGGGTGCCTGCCTCGATGTGCGGCGGCACAAGAACCTTCACACCGTTTTCGAGCATGGCGGGCTTATAGGACGACGAGGCCGTCTGCCCTTTGACAACCGCATCGGCCTCGGTCACTTCAAGAGTGACGTGTTGCGGCAGTTCGACGCCAAGCGGTTCACCTTCGAAGGTTTCGATCATCACATTCATGCCATCCTGCAGGAACGGTACGGCATTCTCTCCGACCGCTTCCGAGGAGAGCGCGATTTGTTCATAGGTATCGCCATGCATGAAGGTGTGCATATCGCCGTCGGAGAACAGGTATTGGAATTCGGTCTGCTCGAGACGCGCGCGTTCGACTTTTTCCGAAGAGCGAAAGCGCTCGTTCAGCTTGGTGCCGTCGCGGATGTCTTTCAATTCAACCTGCAGATACGCCCCACCTTTGCCGGGCTGGGTGTGCTGGATTTTCGTGGCGCGCCAGAGGCGTCCCTGATGTTCGATAACCATCCCGGGACGGATGGCGTTTCCGTCAATCTTCATGTCGATCTAGTCCTGAAAATAATATCGTATGGGCCACGCCCGGCGCGGGTTCTATCAGGTCGTTAGGGGGCATGTCACCGAAAACTTGACGCAAACCCGTTCGGCAGGGAATGGCGAGGCGTGTTTCAGGCGCCGGAAAGTATGCCTGCAAAGGCGGCAACGCCTGCTTCAGGGCCTTCAGGATGGTTCCAGACACTGCCGATGACCGCCAGATAATCTGCACCGGCAGCAACCAGCGGTGCACAGTTGTCCGCCGTGATGCCGCCGATGGCAACACAGGGAAGTGTGGTCATCTGCGACCAGACCTCGATGATCTCTGGATCAGCGTGATGTTTGGTTTCCTTGCTGTCGGACGGGAAAAAGGCACCGAAGGCGACATAATCAGCGCCTTTTTCTCCGGCTTCGATGGCGAGATCGCGGCTGTCGTGGCAGGTCACGCCGATGATGCCGTCAACGCCCAATAACTTGCGCGCCTCGTCGTAGCTCGCATCTTCCTGGCCAATGTGGACACCGTCGCAACCGGTCGCGGCGGCAATATCCGGGCGGTCGTTAATGATCAGCGGCAGATCGAAGCCATGGCAGACCGGACGCAGCGTCTCGGCGGCGCGCAGAAAGTCATCATCGCTGACGTTCTTGAGCCGAAGTTGAACGGCGCCGACGATTTCCGGTTTGGCGGCAATACTGCGCTCAAGCAGGGCAGCAAAAGCAACCGGTTCTATTTCCGGCGGGCTCAGCAGGTAAAGCTTGCAGGGCTCGGGCGGCGCATTTTTCGTCATGTCGTGGTCTCCGATTGCGAGCTGAGCCAGTTCAGCAAGGTGTCGTTATTCTTGTTTGCAGAGCCGGGATCGAATGCCGAAAGGGGCGTGCCATCCAGGACTGAGCCGTCTTCGCCTACCATGTCGCACAGTTTTCGGCGTACGTCATCTCCGGCATCGATACGGATGTGGCGAATACCTGCTTGGATTGCCGCCATGGCCTGGCCGGGCTCGGAAGCACAATCGAAAACGGCTGTGATGCTGTCCCGGCTGGAACTGCCGATACGCGCATCAATACCGGCTTCGACCATGTGTTTGAAAACCTCGGGGCCCATCGAAGCCCCGGCCCCCGGCGGGCTGATGAGCGTTACCGGGCGGCCGAGTTTCGATGCTGCGGCGACGGCGTTATGCACATCGCCGATATTGTGAACAATGACGAAAGGCCCGGGGACCTTGTTCATTGGACGGAGGTCATTAAATGCTGGCCATCACCTTCGCGGTGTCCGGCATGCGGTTCGAGAAGCCCCATTCGTTATCATACCAGCTCAGCACGCGGACGAAGTTGCCGCCGATGACCTGGGTCTGCGTGGCATCGAACGTGGAGCTGTTCGGATTGTGATTGAAGTCGATGGAAACCAGCGGCTCGGTATTGTAGCCGAGGACCCCCTTGAGCGGGCCTTCGGAAGCGGCTTTCATGGCTTCGTTGATTTCTTCCGCCGTGGTGTCGCGCCCGGCATCGAACGTCAGATCGATCAGCGACACGTTCGGTGACGGCACGCGGACCGAGGTGCCGTCGAGCTTACCGACCAGTTCCGGCAGCACGAGACCGACAGCCTTCGCAGCCCCGGTCGAGGTCGGGATCAGCGATGCCGATGCCGTACGGGCGCGGCGCGGGTCGGAATGCAGTGTGTCGAGCGTCCGCTGGTCGCCGGTGAAAGCGTGGATCGTCGTCATGTAACCCTTTTCGATGCCGACCAGTTGGTGCAGCACATGTGCAACCGGCGCCAGACAGTTGGTCGTGCACGATGCGTTCGACACGATGGTGTCATCCGCGGTCAGTGTGTCGTGGTTGACGCCATAGACGATGGTTTTGTGCACGTCTTTACCGGGGGCCGAGATCAGAACCTTCTTGGCGCCGGCTTCGATGTGTTTGCCGGCCGACGCGATATCGGTGAAGAAGCCGGTGCATTCGAAAGCAATATCAACCCCGAGATCTCCCCACGGCAGGTTCGCCGGATCGCGTTCGGCGGTGACCTTCATGGGGCCGGCACCGACGTCGATGCTGTCGCCGTCGGTGGTGACGGTGCCCGGGAACGGGCCGTGCGTTGAATCGTAACGGAACAGATGCGCGTTCATGTCCACCGAGCCGAGATCGTTGATTGCAACAACTTCGATGTCGTTACGACGGCTTTCCATGATGCCGCGCAGAACAAGACGACCAATCCGACCAAATCCGTTAATGGCAACGCGTACGGCCATTGTTTCCTCCTGAGTTGGCCGCAGCCTGAAACAGGCGCGGCATAAGTGGTTAAAGACGATGTTTCGCGGGCAAAAAAACGGGTTTCCCCGGAAACGTCAACGTCTGATTACATCTTCGGTCCGTACGTGAAGGTGGAGAATCGGAAAAATACGCGCAATCTCATAATTCTAGCCGGAATTTCTCAGGTAATAATTGACCTTAATCACTGAACGGGATTAGGGTCTCGTCTGTTATCATACAAACGTGCTCGATTCTGGGGGGCAACTCGTTGTCGACATCGACCATCGCCAAGGCGTCGCGGGTGGAACGTGCTTTCGAAAGATTGGAAGCCGCCGTTGACCGTCTCGATGTTGCGGTAAGTTCCAGAAACCTGACGGTGGACAGTGAGCAGGGTAATGGTACGGATAGCGAGGTGCTTGATCGTCTGCGCCTTGAAAATACCGAGTTGAAAGACCTCAACCGGCGTGCCGCAGAGCGTCTGGCGAGCACTATCCAGCGCCTTGATACCCTTCTAGACAAGCCGGCATCCTGATATGGCGCAAGTGACCGTTACGATTAACGACCGGCGTTATAATGTTGCCTGTGACGATGGTCAGGAAGCACACCTTTCCAGGCTTGGCGCCTACATCGACCGCCGCGTCGGTGAACTGGTCGCCGCTGTCGGTCAGATCGGGGATGCCAAGCTTCTGGTGATGGTGTCGCTGCTGATTGCCGACGAACTGTCCGATGCATATGCCGAAATGGACACACTGAAATCGGGTGGTAAAGGAGCGGCGGCGGCGGCGGAAGCCGAGGGCCGGCTTGGTGAAAGTCTGGAAAAATTGTCCGCACGCATCGAAAGCATTGCCGAAAGTCTGGAACAGACCTAACTTGGGTCTTGGCGGGCTGCGGAGTGCGTCAGGCCAACGTTATCCCTGGGGCCTAAATCCACCGTACGGGAGCTGTCCCTGTCGGCCCTTTGGGGCCGGTATTCACGGCGCCCACCTGCTAGAGCAGGCCACGGAGGATCTCACGGCCAACGGCTTATGCGGCCCGTCATTTGTTTTCGTCCTGTCAGCCTGATAGTGCTGCGTTTATGTCAGAACCAACAATCCAGAAAGACCAAGAGCGCAAAGCCGCTGCAAAACGCCGCAAAGACCTGTTCGCGGCGCATGTCGATGCCGGGAGCGAACTTGCCCGTCACGTCATGGCCGGGGCCGCTGCGCTGGGGCTAGATGGCACGGCAAGAACCGTTTCGGCGTTTTGGTCGATGGGTACGGAAATCGACACCCGGCCCTTACTGGCTTCACTTCAAGCGGCCGGCCACCGGACGGCTTTGCCCGTGGTTGCGGCCAAGGCGTCACCGCTGATTTTCCGTGTCTGGTCCCCCGGAGACAACCTCATCGACGGCGGGTTCGGCACCTCGGTGCCGTCTGCGGATTACGAGGAAGTTCTGCCGGATGTGTTGTTCGTGCCTTTGCTGGCCTTCGACGGCTTTGGCTACCGGCTCGGTTATGGCGGCGGTTTTTATGACCGCACGCTCGAGAAATTGCGCGCGCTCAAAGCCGGTGTGCTTGCCATAGGTGTTGCTTTTTCCGGCCAACGGGTAGACACCGTGGCCCGCGGACCGCACGACCAGCCTCTGGACGGGATCGCGACGGAAGCGGGACTGATGCGGTTCGACGGTAAAGGAACGTTATGAGAATTCTGATTATCGGGGATGTTGTCGGCAGTTCCGGGCGCGCTGTGCTTAACGGTAATCTGCCGGCATTGCGCGAGAGGTTGAAAACCGACTTCGTCATCGTCAACGGCGAAAATGCGGCACACGGCTTCGGCATCACCGGCAATATCTGCGACAGTTTTTACCAGGCCGGTGCCGACTGTATCACGACGGGCAATCACGTCTTCGATCAGCGCGATGTGCTGTCGCAGATGGAGCGTGACGAGAAAATCCTCCGCCCGATCAATTACCCGCCGGAAACACCGGGCAAGGGGCATGGCATATACAAGACGCAAGCCGGTAAGCGCATTCTTGTAGCGAACGTCATGTGCCGCCTGTTCATGGAACTGCTCGACGATCCGTTCCGCGCCCTCGACGATCTTTTAAAGCGCTATCGCATCGGCCGCGATGTCGATGCCATCATCTTCGATGTGCACGGCGAGGCAACCAGCGAAAAACAAGCCATCGCGCATTATGTCGACGGACGCGCCAGCGTCGTCGTCGGCACGCACACGCACGTGCCGACAGCCGACACCTGGGTGCTGCCGGGCGGCACGGCGTATCAGACAGACCTTGGCATGACCGGCGATTATGACTCGGTTATCGGCATGAAGAAGGGCCTGTCGGTGCAGCGGTTTATAACCAAGGGAGAGCGAATCCGCCTGGAGCCGGCAGGTGAGGACGGCACGCTGTGCGGCTGTTTTGTCGTCTTGGACGATAAAACCGGTCTTGCCAAACGGATCGAGCCGGTCCGCGTCGGCGCCCGGCTTTCCGAGACTATTCCCAAAGCCTGAGCGGAATTCGGGCATCGAATAATTATAAGTCCGCCCAATTCTTGACATATTGCCTCTGAATGATGATCCAGAAGGCTCGGCGCGGTATTCATTTGCCCGCCTCAAATGTAATATGAAGCGATTCGCGGTGCGCATCGGCGTGGCCGCTTTTGCAGATGGAAGAAAGAGACGGAATAAAAAACCATGGCCGGCCATTCAAAATTCAAGAACATCATGCATCGCAAGGGTGCGCAGGACGCCAAGCGGGCGAAAGTATTCGCCAAGCTCGGCAAGGAACTTTCCATCGCCGCGCGTGCGGGTGAAGACCCGGGCTTCAACCCGCGGCTTCGTCTTGCGATCGCCAACGCAAAATCCCTGAATATGCCGAACGACAATATCAAACGCGCCATTGCCCGCGGCGTCGGCGGCGACGGTGAGAACTATGAGGAAATCCGCTACGAAGGCTACGGCCCCGGCGGTGTCGCCATGATCGTCGAGGCGCTCAGCGATAACCGCAACCGTACCGCATCCGAAGTTCGCTCGGCGTTTTCCAAGCACGGCGGCAATCTCGGCGAAACCGGCAGCGTCAATTTCATGTTCGATCGCATCGGCAGCATCGTTTATCCGGCCGACACCGCGAGCGCCGAGGATATGTTCGAAGCGGCGCTTGAAGCCGGCGCGACGGACGTCGCGAGCGACGAGGACGGACATGCCGTTTCCTGCGACCCGGACGACTTCGCCGATGTGCGCGAGGCACTTGCCGAAAAATTCGGCGATCCGGAAAGCGGCGGACTGGAATGGAAACCGCAGAACACCATCGAGGTCGATGCCGATACGGCAAGCACGCTGTTCAAGCTGATCGAGGTGCTGGAAGACAATGACGATGTACAGACGGTGTCGTCGAACTTTGACGTTTCCGACGAAATCATGGCGGCGCTGAGCGCCTGAGGGGAAGTATTACGTGCGCTTGATCGGTTTCGATCCGGGATTGCAGACAACGGGATGGGGCGTCATCGAAGCCGTTGGCAACCGCCTGAGTTATGTCGCGGACGGTTTGGTCAGCACGTCGCCCAAAGCGGCACTTTCCGAGCGGCTGGTTGAACTGCATGCCGGTCTCAGGGAGGTCATCGCCGAATACGCACCCGAGGAAGCCGCCGTCGAAGAGACCTTCGTCAACAAGAACGCGGTATCGACCCTGAAACTCGGGCAGGCACGCGGCATCGTGTTGCTGGTCCCGGCGCTGGCCGGATTGTATGTCGCCGAATACCTGCCGAACCTGGTCAAGAAGACCGTAGTCGGATCCGGTCATGCGCAAAAGGAACAGGTGCAGGTGATGGTCAAGATGCTGTTGCCGGGGGCCAAGGTCGCCGGCGCGGATGCCGCCGATGCGCTGGCCGTCGCGATCTGTCATGCGCATCATCGCGGCACTGCCGAAAAAGTCCGCCAGCTTGCGAGGACGGCACAATGATCGCACGCCTGAAAGGCCTCATAGAAGACATCGGTGACGACTGGGCGGTGATCGACGTCAACGGCGTCGGCTATCTGGTCTTCGCATCGGGGCGCACCCTCGGCAGACTGGTCGTCGGCGAGGCGGCGGTTTTCTTTATCGAGACCCATGTCCGCGAAGATCACATCCATCTTTACGGCTTTGCCGATACGCTGGAGCGTGACTGGTTCAAGCTTTTGACGACGGTGCAGGGCGTCGGCGCCAAAGTCGGCCTCGCCATTCAGAGCGTGCTCAGCACCGACGAAGTCAGCCGCGCCATCCTGTCCGGCGACAAGGGGGCGATTACGCGCGCGCCAGGTGTCGGGCCGAAGCTGGCGGCGCGTATTATTTCCGAACTCAAGGACAAGGTCGGCACGATTACACTCGGCCAGGCCCTGAAGACCGAAGTCGGGGTGAAATCCTCAGCGCCGGTAAATCATGCACAAGGGGCCGTTTCCGACGCGGTGTCGGCGCTGGTCAATCTCGGATACAGCCCGTCTCAGGCCCTGGGCGTCGTTGCCGAAGCCGCCAATGACATCGGCGAGGGCGCCGATGTCAGCAGTCTGATCAAGGCCGGGCTTTCAAAGCTGGCGCCTGCGGATACACATGCCGGAGCGCGCCGCTAGATGGCCGAGGGTGATCGCATTCTTGAACCTGCAAACCTGCCCGGCGATGGCCAGGACGCGGCTTTGCGGCCGCAGCGGCTCGATGATTTCGTCGGCCAGCCGCATGTGCGCTCCAATCTCAAGGTGTTTGTCGAGGCCTCCATCAGCCGCGCCGAAGCGCTGGATCACGTGCTGTTTTTCGGGCCGCCCGGGCTCGGCAAGACAACGCTGGCCTCAATCGTGGCCAGGGAAATGGGTGTCGGTTTTCGCGCCACGTCCGGGCCAGTCATTGCCAAGGCCGGGGATCTGGCGGCAATCCTGACGAACCTTGAAGCGGGCGATGTTCTGTTTATCGACGAAATTCACCGTCTCAGCCCGGCGGTCGAGGAAATTCTTTATCCGGCGATGGAGGATTTTCAGCTCGACCTGATTATCGGCGAAGGCCCGGCTGCACGCTCCGTCAGGATTGATCTGCCGCGCTTTACGCTGGTCGGCGCGACGACCCGGTCCGGCTTGATCACGACACCGCTTCGAGAGCGCTTCGGTATTCCGATGCGCCTCGAATTTTACGGTATCGAGGATCTGCAGAAGATCATTTCGCGGGGTGCGGGGTTGCTTAACATGGAACTGACCGTCGACGGGGCGCGCGAAATCGCCAAGCGCGCCCGCGGCACACCGCGCGTCGCCGGGCGGTTGCTGCGCCGGGTTCGCGACTTCGCCGCCGTTGACGGACGTTCGCCGGTCGATGCCGAGGCCGCCGATGCAGCCCTCAACAGGCTGGATGTCGACAAGCGCGGTCTTGATGCCATGGACCGTCGTTATCTCGGATGCATCGCCGATAATTATGGTGGCGGGCCGGTCGGGGTGGAGACACTGGCGGCCGCCTTGTCCGAACAGCGTGACACCATCGAGGAAGTCATCGAGCCGTACCTGATCCAGCAAGGATTGCTGATGCGCACACCGCGTGGCCGTGCTTTGACGGGCGACGGTTTCAAACACTTGGGGCTGAAAGCGCCGGCGAACCTGAGCCAGCTTGAGCTGATCGCCGAAGATCCCGAGGAAGCAAAAGATGCCTGACGCCGGACCGAAAGCCGGAAATGCCTCGGTGCATGTTCTTCCGGTCCGCGTCTATTACGAGGACACGGACGCCGGCGGCATCGTTTATTACGCCAATTATCTGAAATTTGCCGAACGTGCGCGTACCGAACTGCTGCGCGAGAACGGCATAGAAAACGGCGATATGATGAATACGCAAAAGCTCGCTTTTGCCGTCCGCGAATGCCATGCCGATTACATTAAGCCGGCGCGGCTCGACGACATGCTTGAGGTTCGCACCCGAATTACCGAATTGGGCGGCGCCAGCGTGCGCATGCATCAGGATATCTGCCGCGATGGCGAGGTCCTGGTCGCAATTCACATCAGACTGGCCTGTATGGATATTTCCAGCGGCGCGCCGAAACGCCTGCCCCAAGTGGTCAGGGAATGCCTGCAGATCACACAGGCGCTTACATGAGGTCCTTTGAAAAGGGCGATGACACGAGATTGAAGGACGAGCGGAGACAGGAATGGAAAATCAAGCAGTAGACGCCGCGATGATGGCCGGATCGGTCGGTGCGGATCAGTTCACGATCATATCGATGTTCCTGCGTGCCGATATCGTTGTGAAGTCGGTTATGGTGATACTGGTGCTGGCTTCGATCTGGTGCTGGGCGATCATTTTCGAGAAGCTTCTGACCGTGCGTCGGCTCAACAAGCGCTCAAGCGAGTTCGAGCAGGCTTTCTGGTCGGGCAAGTCGCTGGACGATCTGTTCGATCGTGTTGCGGCGAACCCGCGCGATCCGATGGCCGCTGTGTTCTCTGCGGCCATGCGTGAATGGCGCCGGGTGTCCAACAGCGCGTCGGCAAATATCAAGTTGGGCCTGAGCGAACGCATCGACCGTGTCATGCAGATCACCGTGCACCGGGAAATGGACCGCGCCGAAAAATACATGACATTTCTGGCGACGACCGGGGCGACGGCGCCTTTCGTCGGCCTGTTCGGGACTGTCTGGGGGATCATGCACAGCTTCCAGTCCATCGCCATTTCATCGAACACATCGCTGGCGGTGGTTGCGCCGGGTATCGCCGAAGCCCTGTTCGCGACCGCGCTTGGCCTGCTGGCTGCAATTCCGGCGGTTGTCGCCTACAACAAGCTGAGTAGGGACCTGGACCGTTATGCCGGGCGGCTGGAAAGCTTTGCCGGTGAGTTTTCAGCGATCCTGTCGCGCGAGATGGATACCTAGGAGCAGCCCATGGCGATCATAACCCAACGCCTGAGCGGCGGCGGCAGGTTCGGCCGTCAGCGCCGCCGCCCGATGAGCGATATCAACGTCACGCCGTTCGTCGACGTGATGCTGGTCTTGCTGATCATCTTCATGGTGACGGCGCCGCTGCTGACTGTTGGTGTCGAGGTCAATCTGCCGGAAACCAAGGCTGGCGCCATCGCCGGCGAAGACGAACCGCTGGCGATATCGATCAACGAAAGCGGCGAGATATTCCTGCAGGACACGTCGGTGCCGCTGGAGGTTCTGGTACCGCGGTTGCGCGCCATCACCGGCGAAAACCGCGATCTGAGAATTTTCGTGCGCGGCGATGCCGGAATCAATTACGGCCGCGTCATGGAAGTCATGGGGACAATCAACAAGGCCGGTTACCGCCGCGTGGCCCTGATCACGCGCAGCGGCGATACGTCCCCGAAGAAAGAAGCCAAGAAGAACAAGAAGTCCCCGTAATGGGGATGTCCTGAACCCGGAATTACAGACTTAGGCACGTCAATACTTATGCGGACCGGTTTTATCATCTCGATAGCTTTTCACGTGGCGGTTGCCGCGATGAGCTTCCTTGGGTTGCCGTTTATCAATCCGCCGGAACTGCTTGAGGAAACGCCGGTGTTTGTCGAGCTGGTTGAAATCGACGAAGTTCGGAACGCCCCGACGCCCGCAGCCGAACCGGAAGAGAAACCCGAGAAGGAGCCGGAGAAACCGGTCGAGGAAGCCAAGCCCGAACCGGAACCCGCGCCGCCGCCTCCACCACCGCCCGCGCCTGAGCCCGAAGTCGCCGCCTTGCCGCCGAAACCGGAGCCTGAACCCGAACCGGAACCGAAAAAGGAGCCGGAGCCGGAACCCGAACCCGTGCCTGAGGCCAAGCCGGAACCCAAGCCGGAGCCGGAACCCAAGCCCGAGCCGAAGCCGGCGCCGCCGAAACCCTTGGCGGCCAAGGCCAAGATCATGAAGAAACCGAAGCCGCCTGAGGAATTCCAGGTCGCATCGCTGTTGAAGACGCTTGAGGAAATCAAGAAAACCAAGGCCGCCGAGCCGGAAAAGGAAGAAAAACCGAAACCCGATTTCGCCGCGCAGATGCGTGCCGCGCTTAAGACCAAGGCACCCGATCAGAACGCCGATCCGACCAAGAAGGTGACGATGACGGAACTGGATGCCATGCGCCGCCAGGTGATCGAAAGGGTGTCCGGATGTTGGAACGTACCTGCGGGCGCGAAAAATGCCGAGAACCTTGCCGTGCTGGTTCGACTCAGCATGAATCCCGACGGCACCGTGCAATCGGCGGGGATCGAGGACCAGGCGAGATATTTTTCCGACGCCTATTTTCAGTCGGCAGCGGATGCGGCGAAGCGTGCCGTATTGAATCCGCGCTGCAATCCCATCAAACTGCCGCCTGATAAATATCAGGTATGGCGCGAGATCGTGATCAACTTCGATCCGAAAGAGCTACTGTAAGGAGCTTCCATGTTTGTCCGTTCGATGATGCGAAAAGCGATGCCGGTCCTGCTGTGTGCGATATTCATGGCAGCAATCACGCTTGGCACGGTGCGCGCCGAACTACGGGTCGATATCACGCAGGGCAAGGCGGAGCCGTTGCCCATTGCCGTCACCGATTTTTTCGGTGCCGGGGGTGAGGAAGCGAGCATCGGCCGCGACATGGCAGGCGTCATAGCGGCCGACCTGCAGCGCTCCGGCCTGTTCAAGCCGATCGACAGCCGCGCTTTCATCCAGACGGACGGGGCATTAAACGCGCTGCCGCGATTCGGCGACTGGCGCATAATCAATGCCCAGGCACTGGTTCAGGGACGCACGGAACTGGTGCCCGACGGCCGGCTCAGGGTCGAGTTCCGGCTTTGGGATGTGTTCGCCGAACAGCAGATGGTGGGTCTCGCCTATTTCACTGTGCCGGACAACTGGCGCCGCGTCGCGCACATCATTGCCGATGCGATCTATAAGCGGATCACCGGTGAAGACGGCTATTTCGATACCCGTATTGTGTATATTGCGGAAAGCGGACCGGAGCGCCGCCGCATCAAGCGGCTGGCGATCATGGATCAGGACGGTGCCAATCACCGCTTTCTGACGGATGGCTCGGAACTGGTTTTAACGCCCAGATTTTCGCCGACGCTGCAGGAAATCACCTATCTCAGTTATCGCGGCAATACGCCCCGGGTTTATATCTTCAATATCGATACCGGACGTCAGGAACTTCTGGGGGATTACCCAGGCATGACCTTTGCGCCGCGCTTCTCGCCGGATGGGCAAAGCATCATCATGAGCATGTCGCAAAACGGCAATACGGACATCCATGTGATGGACTTGCGCACCCGCCAGTCGCGGCAGCTAACCCGTTCCGGTGCCATCGACACATCGCCGAGCTTTGCTCCGGACGGCAGCCAGATCGTCTTTAACTCCGATCGTGGCGGCTCGCAGCAGCTTTATGTTATGGACGGTGATGGGCAAAACGTGCGTCGTATCAGCTTCGGTAAAGGAAGGTACGCGACCCCGGTATGGTCACCGCGGGGCGATCTGATTGCTTTTACAAAGATTTCCCGGGGCACGTTCTATATTGGCGTGATGCGTCCGGACGGCACCGGCGAGCGTCTTTTGGCACAGGATTATCTGGTCGAAGCACCGACGTGGTCGCCGAACGGACGGGTGCTGATTTACTTCCGGCAATCGAAAAACGGTGAAAATGTCACAGAACCCAGGCTCTATTCCATTGACCTGACCGGATACAACGAACGCGAGATTATTACGCCGGTTGGTGCATCGGACCCGGCGTGGTCGCCTTTGATCCCTTGATTTTGCATGCCGCAGTGCGGAATCTGGTAAATATAAAACTATTGTGGATGTCTGCATTTTCCAAAAAAGGACTTGGAATCAAGCCCGTCACTCTTTAAAGATACCCCCAACCGGCGTTTTCGCGAACGCGCGTGTTATTGTGCCGAGCGTTCGGCGATTGGGTTAATGAGATATCACCCGTTGAGGAGTATTTCCTATGCGTTTCAAATTTTTTAGTGTGCTGGCCGCAGTTGCATTGCTTGCAGCCTGTGAAACAGCGCCGGAATCGAGTGGTAACGCCCAGTCGTCCGGCGCCACAGCGTCGACGTCGAGCGGCAGCGGTGCCCCGATGGCTAAAGTTCAGATCCCGGCCGGTAGCCAGGAAGATCTGGTCGTTAATGTCGGTGACCGCGTATTCTTCGCTTTCGACAGCTCTGATCTGAGCGCCGAAGCACGCGCCTCGCTCGAAAAGCAGGCTGCCTGGATGAAAAAATTCGGCGGTGTCCGTGTCGTTATCGAAGGTCACTGCGACGAACGCGGCACGCGTGAATACAACCTTGCTCTTGGCGAGCGCCGTGCCAATGCCTCCAAGGATTATCTTGTTGCGCTCGGAATCAACCCGGCCCGCATCAAGACCATCTCTTACGGCAAGGAACGCCCGGCCGCGCTGGGTCACAACGAAACCGCCTGGGCGCAAAATCGCCGTGGCGTGACGGTTGTCGACAGCACCGGCAGCTGATCCTCGCCGAAACGAGTTAGTTAGGGCGTTTGCTCGCCGGTTTATGCCGGATGGGCAAGCGCCTTAATTTTGCCTAATATGTTGGCGAGATTACGGCTTAAGATGATCTGAAGCGGACGATGCTTAATTCAGTGCCGGACGTTTTGTTATTTGAAGGATGGACCGGAGATAGCGATGACGTTCAAAGGGGCATGGACCGGCGCTGCACTGTGCGCCGTGGTTGTGATGGTGGCGATGCCGTCGGCGCATGCGCAGGATACGGATGCCCGCGCCCTGATGGACCGCATCGAACGCCTGGAACGCGATATCAGAACGCTCAATGTGCAGATTGCCCGGGGCGGTTCCGGAACGGCGCAGGCCGGCTCTACGGCACCTGTTTCGGGCAACGGTGATCCGGCCTATGCACGTCTGAGTGTGCGCATGTCGCAAGTCGAAAACGACCTGCGCGGGATGACCGGCCGGATCGAGGAACTGACCTATCAGGTCAATCAGATTTCGCAAAACCTCGAAAAGCTGGTCACCGATGTCGACTTCCGGCTCAAGCAACTGGAGCATGGTGGCGGCGCCACGTCGATGGGCCAGCCGATGACGGGCAGTACGACGTCCATGGCGCAGCCGCAGCCGATGCAGACGAGCCCATCTAATATTGCCGCCAATCCGTTGCCGCCTGGCGGACAGCCATCGGATGGCACACAGAATATGCCGGCGGGTACGCCCGATGGCAGTCAGGTGCTGGGTCAGTTGAGCGCATCCGACCTCAGCAATCCGCAAACGAATGCGACGGCAACGCCCGCACCCGCGCCGCAGAGCGAAGCCGATGCCCTGTTGGCCCAGTTGACGGGCGAGGCGCCTGCACCGGCAGCGCCCGCACCTTTGGCGGCACCGGCACCGGCAAGCGTGAATACTGCGGCGACGCAGCCTTCCGCGGTCCCGTCTGCGGAAACAGCGGCGCTGCCGGAAGGTACGCCGCGAGAACAGTACATGCATGCCTTTGGTCTGCTGCGGCAGGGAAAATACGATCTGGCGGCGTCTTCGCTCAGGCAGTTTATTGAGCAGCACGGCACCGATAAATTGGCCAGCAATGCCCGCTACTGGTTGGGCGAAACCTATTACGTGCGCGGTGCCTTCGTCGAAGCGGCGGAAACCTTCCTGGAAGGTTATCAAACGGACCCGCAGGGGCCGAAAGCCCCCGATGCGCTGCTCAAGCTTGGCATGTCGTTGTCCAGTCTCGAGAAAAAGAGCGAAGCCTGCGCCGCCTTCCAGAAACTGCGCTCTGACTATCCGGATGCTCCGGCCGGTCTGAAAAATACCCTGCAGCGCGAATGGCAGAAAAACGGCTGCGTCTGAGCAGCCGGTATCCCTAATGTCCACGCCCCCGCGGTCCCGTCCCGTAACGGCTGATGAATTCGATCAGGCGATGCGGGCGTTCGCGCCGTTCGAGCGCACGCCGCATGTGGCCGTCGCGGTTTCGGGCGGCGCCGACAGTACGGCGCTTGTGTATCTGGCGCATGCCTGGGCTGAAAAACTGGGCGGATACCTCAGCGCCCTGATCGTCGATCACGGTCTGCGGCCGGAATCGGCTGGTGAAGCCGCACTGACGGCGGAACGCCTGCGCGCACGCGGGATCCGGGCGCATATTCTCGAATGGACAGGGGCAAAGCCGGATACCGGCATTCAGGCTGCCGCGCGCCAGGCTCGCTACACCCTTATGGACGACTGGTGCCGCCGCCAAGGCGTATTGCATTTGATGTTGGCGCACCATGCCGACGATCAGGCGGAAACATTCATGATGCGGGTTCGGCGCGGCAGCGGGCCGGACGGTCTTGCGGCGATGGCGCCGGTCCGCATGCTGAGCGCCTGCCGCGTCCTGCGGCCGTTACTGGGTTTCCCGAAATCACGTCTTAACGCCACACTTGAAGCGGAAAAAATCGATTGGCTCGAAGATCCGTCGAATGTGAATCCGAAATACGCCCGTACCGCCATTCGCAACGAACTCGCAGCAAGCGGCGCGGACGTCGGCGATATCGTTATCGGCACCCGCCGTTTTGCCCGGGCACGCCGGGCACTGGAGACGGAAACGGCGCGCTGGCTGGCGCAATATGCGGAACTGGATCCCGCCGGTTTCATACGATGCGAGCGCGCGGCATTATTCGAGCTGGACGAGGACATTCGCCTGCGTGTGCTGGCGCGCATGACACATTGTATCGGCGGCAAAACCTATGCGCCGGAAATCGCCGCCGTAGAACGTTTGATGGCGAAGATGGGCGCAGGGCAGGGCGGGACGCTCGGTGGCGCGCGCTTCGAGCCGGCGGCGCGGATTTTGAGTGTTTACCGCGAGGCGCGAAATCTTCCCGCATCCCGGCCCCTGATGGCGGGAATAACATTCTGGGACGGCCGTTTCATTATTCAGTTGCCGGAAAGCCTGACGGGGGCCTCTGCGCATCCCTGGTCGCCGGTGTTGGGGGCAGACTGGCCCAAATCGGCACGTCCGGCATGGTATCGCGCATTGCCGGCCAAGGCCCGCCCGGGGGTGCCGGTGATCCGAAATCACGACGGTTATCATGTGCCGAAGCCCGGTTGCATTGAAAATAATGGCGTTTCAGTGCGATTTGCACCAACAATGCCGCTGTCGGGTGGTGGATTTTCCGTTGCGTAAGCGCTGAAAAGCACTATTTCTAAGAGTGGAATGTGGTGCGCCTGGGACCGTAATCGGAATCGCATGGCCGGACCGGACATAAAAAGCCTCTAAAAGCCTTGTTACGGCGGCGCCGAAAAGGAAGTAACCCTGTGAATTTTTCTAAGAATATCGCCCTTTGGATCATTATCGGCCTGCTGGTGTTAGCGTTGTTCAACCTGTTCCAGGGAACGGCGCAGCGTCCGGGCATAAATGAAATGGCGTTCTCGGACTTCCTCGGCCGTGTCGAAAGCGGCGACGTCAAGGGTGTCACTATCAAGGGCAATCAGATTTTCGGCCAGTATCAGTCGGGCGGTGCGTTCCAGACCTATGCGCCGGATGATCCGCAGCTCGTGCAACGCCTCAAGGACAAGGGCGTGACGATCCGTGCCGAACCGGCGGATGACGGCTCGCCGACGCTCTGGGGCGTGCTGATTTCATGGTTCCCGATGCTGCTTCTGATCGGTGTCTGGATATTCTTCATGCGCCAGATGCAGTCCGGCGGCGGCAAGGCCATGGGCTTTGGTAAATCGAAGGCCAAGCTTTTGACCGAAAAGCAGGGCCGCGTCACGTTCGAGGATGTCGCCGGCATCGACGAAGCCAAGCAGGAGCTTGAGGAAATCGTCGAGTTCCTGAAAGACCCGCAGAAATTCCAGCGCCTTGGCGGACGCATCCCCAAGGGATGTCTGCTTGTCGGCCCGCCGGGCACCGGTAAGACGCTGACGGCGCGTGCTGTTGCCGGTGAGGCGAATGTGCCGTTCTTCACCATTTCCGGCTCCGACTTCGTTGAAATGTTTGTCGGCGTCGGTGCGTCGCGTGTCCGCGACATGTTCGAGCAGGGCAAGAAGAATGCCCCTTGCATCATCTTCATCGATGAAATCGACGCTGTCGGACGTCATCGCGGCGCCGGTCTCGGCGGCGGCAACGATGAACGCGAGCAAACCCTGAACCAGTTGCTGGTCGAGATGGATGGCTTCGAAGCTAACGAAGGGGTGATCCTGATCGCTGCGACGAACCGTCCCGATGTGCTTGATCCGGCACTTCTGCGACCCGGCCGTTTCGACCGCCAGATCGTGGTGCCGAACCCGGATATCCTGGGCCGTGAGAAAATTCTCAAGGTGCATATGCGCAAGGTGCCGCTGGCGCCCGACGTCGATCCGCACGTCATCGCGCGCGGCACACCTGGGTTCTCCGGTGCCGATCTCGCCAACCTTGTGAACGAGGCGGCGTTGCTTGCGGCCCGTAAATCGAAGCGCGTCGTCACCATGGAAGATTTCGAGGAAGCCAAGGACAAGGTCATGATGGGTGCCGAGCGCCGTTCCATGGTCATGACCGAGGAAGAAAAGAAACTGACCGCCTATCACGAGGCCGGGCATGCTCTTGTCAGCCTGATAATGCCGAAAACCGATCCGTTGCACAAAGTGACGATCATTCCGCGTGGTCGCGCACTCGGTGTCACCATGAGCCTGCCGGAACGCGATCAACTCAGCCAATCCGAGCGCCAGTTGCTGTCGCGTCTTGCCGTCATGTACGGCGGGCGGATTGCCGAGGAACTGGTGTTCGGCAAGGAAAACGTCACGACCGGTGCCGGGAACGATATCCAGCAGGCCACATCCATGGCCAGACGTATGGTCACCGAGTTCGGTTTCTCAGACAAACTGGGCCGTCTGCGCTATGCCGACAATGAAGAAGAAGTGTTTCTTGGGCATTCGGTTGCGCGTCACAAAAACGTCTCGGATGCGACGGCGACGATGATCGACGAAGAAGTCCGCCGCCTGATCGAGGAAGCGGAGGAGAATGCCCGCAAGATCCTTACCGAAAAACGCGACGATCTGGAAACGATCGCCAAAGGTCTTCTGGAATACGAAACGCTCAGCGGTGCCGAGGTCAAGGCGCTGCTGAACGGCGAGGATATCCACCGCGATCATGATGGCGATGCCGGTGCCGATGCGCCGCGCCGTACCTCTATTCCGACGGGTGGTAAAACCCGCCCGAAAAAGGGGCCCGGCAGTGCCGGCGGGATCGATCCCGAACCGCAACCCGGACAGTGATCTCGCACGTGTTGTTTGCTTGCCCTCTCCTCTGGGAGGGGGCGGCGCGTTTTCGCGCCGGGTGAGGGGAGTCTCTAGGTGCCCGAACCTTTGACGTTTGCCGGCCTGACGCTCGACCGCCCGCGCCTGATGGGGGTGGTCAACGTGACCCCTGACAGTTTTTCCGACGGCGGTGATTTTCTCGATTCCCGGGTTGCCATTGATCATGCCCTGAAACTGATCGACGACGGTGCGGATATCCTCGATATCGGCGGTGAGTCGACGCGCCCCGGTTCCAGGCCGATCACCATCGACGAGGAATGTGCACGTATCCTGCCGGTCATCGAAGGAATTTCGAATACCGGTGTCCTGATTTCCGTCGATACCCGCCACGCCGATGTGATGCGCCGGGCCATCGATGCCGGGGCTTCCATCGTCAACGATGTGACGGCCCTGACGGGCGATCCGGAAAGTGCGGCGGTCTGTGCGGGGAGCAATGTCGATGTCGTGCTGATGCATATGCAGGGCACCCCGGAAACGATGCAGGACAATCCGACATATGAAGACGCGGCACTGGATATACTCGATTACATGCGCGACCGTCTTGAGGTGCTGGAAGAAGCCGGCCTGGCGCGCTCAAGAATCAGCATCGACCCGGGCATCGGTTTTGGCAAGAACCTGCATCACAACCTGCGTATCCTGTCCGGCATAGATGCATTTCACACGCTAGGCGTCCCGTTGCTGTTAGGGGTGTCGCGGAAAAGCTTTATCTCGAAAATCGACCGGGATGTTCCCGCCAAGGAACGCGTAGCAGGATCGATCGCCGCCGCCATTGCCGGCTGGGACCGGGGCGTGCAGATCTTCCGCGTGCACGATGTCGCCGAAACCCGTCAGGCACTTGCCGTGTGGCAGGCCATCGAGGAAGCCGAAGACCTGTAAAGGGAGCCTGATTTAGCGGTTTAAAAGCCTTTATCTGTGCGATTACAGGCCATAAACGCTTCGGAAACCCTTTTCTTTGCATAATTATCGATTATGACTTGGGATATGCGGAGCCAGGGAATTACATGGACGGATCACCAATGACGCGAAAGTACTTCGGCACCGACGGTATTCGCGGCCGCGCCAACCGCCACCCGATGACGGCCGAGGTGGCTCTCAGGCTTGGCATGGCGGCGGCACTGCAATTCCGCCGTGGCAATCATCGCCATCACGTCGTTATCGGTAAGGATACGCGACTGTCAGGTTACATGATCGAGCCGGCGCTGACGTCGGGCTTCGTTGCCATGGGAATGGACGTTGTGCTGGTCGGGCCGATGCCGACCCCGGCAGTGGCGATGCTGACCCGTTCGTTGCGTGCCGATCTCGGCGTCATGATCTCGGCGTCGCATAACCCTTTCGAGGATAACGGCATCAAGCTGTTCGGGCCCGATGGCTACAAGCTTTCCGATAAGGTCGAAGCCGAAATCGAAGCCAAGATGGACCGCGATCTGTCCGTTGATCTGGAACCCGCCGACATGCTCGGCCGCGCCCGACGGCTGGACGATGCGCGCGGCCGCTATACGGAATATGTGAAGCAAACATTCCCGCGCGGGATGCGGCTCGACGGTCTGAAGGTGGCGATCGATTGTGCCAACGGCGCGGCCTACAAAGTCGCTCCCGAGGTGCTTTGGGAACTGGGTGCGGAAATCAGCAAGATCGGCGTTACGCCTGACGGCACCAACATCAACAAGGATTGCGGTTCGACGCAACTGGACGCGCTGCAATCGCAGACGGTTGCGGCGGGGGCGGATATCGGACTGGCCCTTGATGGCGATGCCGACCGGTTGATTGTCTGTGACGAAAACGGCCGTGTTATCGACGGCGACCAGATCATGGCGCTGATTGCCCATGACTGGCATATGACGGGGCGGCTCAAGGGTGGTGGTGTCGTGGCGACGGTGATGTCGAACCTCGGCCTTGAGCATTTCCTGAACGGTATGGGGCTTGATCTCAAGCGTACCCCGGTCGGCGATCGTTATGTCGCGGAAACCATGCGCGCGGAGGCTTATAATCTTGGCGGCGAACAGTCGGGGCATCTGATCTTTGACGATTACGCGACCACCGGCGACGGTCTGATCGCAGCACTCCAGGTGCTTGCGGTACTGGTTGCATCCAACAAGCGGGCGAGCGAAATCTGCGACAAGTTCGTGGCCCTGCCGCAATTGCTCAAAAACGTCAGCTATAACGGCGGCTCGCCTCTCGAAGCGGCCAGCGTCAAGAAGGCGATTGCAGATGCCGAGGCCAGCCTCAGCGGGTCCGGCCGTATTCTTATTCGCAAATCCGGCACCGAACCCCTGATCCGCGTCATGGCGGAAGGGGAGGATTTGACGCTCGTCGAGTCCGTCGTCGACGGCATTTGCGTGGCAATTTCCGAACAGGCTTAGGAAGACAGCATGGCCGAAATGAAAGGCCGGGTTCTCATAATTGCCGGTTCGGACAGTGGCGGCGGTGCCGGTATTCAGGCGGACATCAAGACCGTGACCGCGCTCGGCGGCTTTGCCATGACGGCGATTACGGCGCTGACGGCGCAAAATACCCTTGGCGTTCACGACATCTTCGAGATCCCTGAAGACTTCGTCGCCAAGCAGATGCGGGCCGTACTTGAAGACATCGGCGCCGACTGCATCAAGATCGGTATGCTGCATCGCGCGGAAATCATTGAAACGGTTGTATCGCTTTTAGCCGAACTGGTTCCGGGCGTGCCGGTTGTTGCCGATCCGGTGATGATTGCCAAGGGGGGCGCGTCCTTGCTTGCGGATGCGGCACAGGATGCGCTGAAAACAAAGCTGCTGCCGGCCGCCACCTTGATCACGCCGAACATTCCCGAAGCGGAAGTGCTGAGCGGTATATCGATCAACAGCGTCGACGATATGTCGCGTGCCGCGGATGCACTTCTGGTGTTGGGACCGGATGCGGTGCTGGTCAAGGGTGGGCATCTAGAAGGGACGGATATCCTTTGCGACCACCTGGCGACGTGTGACAGCACCTGGGCTTTCGAGGCAGAACGGATTCATACGCCGAACACTCACGGCACCGGCTGTACGCTGGCGTCGGCAATCGCCTGTGGCATCGCCCAGGGGCTGCCGATGGCCGATGCCGTCAATCGTGCGCAAGCCTATGTGCTGGCGGCGATCCGCACCAATCCGGGTTTCGGCTCGGGGCATGGGCCGCTTAATCACGCCGTTACTGTTGCGGACTTCAAGGGATAAAAGGGCCCCGTCAGGCGATGACTGGTGTGCCCGCAACCGGGCCACGAAGAATATCGCGGACAGTTTCGACGCCCTGACGGACCTCGTCGCGGGTGCGGCAACTGCCGACGCATAACCGGATGGCATGCGGGGCCTGCTGGCGTCCGAACACGAAGCTGTCGCCGGAAAGGAAATAGATGCCCCGGCGTGCCGCCTGATCGCGAACCGCTTCCGCCCGCCAAGGATCGGGCAGTTCCAGCCAGATCTGATAGCTGTGTTTATGCCCGCGAATGCTGAATTCCCCCAGCGCATCGACGGCGATTTCCATGCGGGCTTCTGCTTCAGCGCGTTGCCACCGTATCATTTCGTCACCCGTGCCGTCGGCAAGCCAACGGGTTGCGACTTCGGCCATCAGCGGTGGCGTCATCCATGTCGACATGCGTGCGACCGAGCGGATGGCGTCCGTCGCCCCCGGTGGCGTGGCGATGTAGCCGATCCGAAGACCCGGCGACATAGCCTTGGAAAGTCCGGTCACATGAATCACCTGATCGGGGGCATAAGCCGCAAGCGACGCTGCGCGGTCTGTCGGCAGAAACCCCCATATGTCGTCTTCGATGACCAGAAGATTGTGGCGCATGATGACGTTGGCGATATCGCGTCGGCGCTGATCGGACATGACGGCCGTCGTCGGGTTTTGCACGGTCGGGACCATGTACGCGCAGCGTGGGCGGTGTTCGAGAATGGCTTTTTCCAGTGCATCGGGGCAAACGCCCTCGTCATCGATTTCCACCGGCGCGAGCTTGAGACCCAACTGCGACGCGATATGAATGATGCCGGGGTAGGTGATGCTTTCGACGAGGAGGGTGTCGCCGGGGCGGGCAATCGCCATGGCCGCGACAAGGATCGCATGCTGCGTCCCGTTGGTCAGCGTCAGGCAATCGGTGTTCGTCTCGACGCCGGTGCGCGCGACCCAGTCCACGCCCCCCTGGCGGTGCCGTTCCAGTCCGGAATGGGCCTGATAATCCATCAGTTCGCCGCACAGGGACGTGTCCTTGGATATTTCGCGAATGGTCTCGGCAAGGTAAGTGCCGCCATCGCCCAAAGGCGGGACGGCCATACTAAGATTGATGCCGTTCTCACGCGACCCGCCATATGCGAAGGCGCGGGGAGTCTGTGGCTGCGGATAGCGGCCATTGCCCTTGATATAGGTGCCGCGCCCGACCTCGCCGCCGACGAGACCGCGCCGCTCTGCTTCCTGATAGGCACGTGACACTGTTCCCAATGTCACGCCGAGGTCATAGGCCAGATTACGCATCGGCGGCAATTTTGTGTCTGCCTTCAACTCACCTTCCTGGATGGCATCGTCAATGGCATCTGCGATGCGCAGGTACTTGGCGCCCTTGCGTTCGGTGATATCTGGAAGCCAATTTGTCATGGGAACAATTCCTATATTGTATCAAATTTATTGTCAATATATTAGACACAATAAGCTTGAGACAAGGAAACAAAGCTATGAAGAACTTAAATTGTAACGGAACAATGCAGGCCCCCAGATGGTCTTTGGACAACAGCGGGTGGCGTGCGATGCGGCGAGTTGCACCGGCACTTGCCGAAGCCGCAATGGCGCATTTCGTGACCCAGTGTGAATGGCAGCAACGCGCAGAAATGCGTGCGCGGATGGCCCGGCTTGATGACCGCATGCTCGATGATGTCGGACTGAACCGCGAACAGGTCGATGCCGAAGCCGCTAAACCGTTCTGGAAAGCGTAAATTGCGTCCGGTGACGGGATCGGCATTGAAAGCAGTGGCGGGATGGCGTCTCATCTCGGCATGACAACGACGACGCAACCGGGTCAGGTGTCGGCGGCAGCTTTCGGGCTTGCCGCCTTCGCCGTCTTATCGTGGGGGATCACGCCTGCACTGACGGCGTTTCAAGTGTCGGAAATTCCGGCCTTGCAGGCGGGCTTGATGCGCTCGGTCCTAGCCGTGCCGGCGGCCGTTGCGTTTATCTTTTTCCTGCGGCTCCGCTTGCCGGCCGACAAAGCGACATGGAGTTGGCTGCTTTTGGCCGGCTTCGCGGCATTTTGCGGATTTCCGATCCTGTTTACGCTGGGTGTGTCGCGGACGGCAACATCGCACGCGGCGCTGATCCTTGCCTGTATGCCGGTGGTGTCCGGCGCGATGGCGGCCATGCTCGACAGACGCATGCCGCGCCGCGGCTGGTTCGCGGGCGCCACGCTGGCGATGGCCGGCGAGACGATCCTGATCACGTCGCGTGACAGTACCGGCGTTGCGACTCTCGGCGGTGATCTGCTGTGCATTGCGGCGGCGGTTATTTCCGGCAGCGGCTATGTCGCAGGCAGCCGTGCGACGGCCAAGATAGGGACCTGGTCGACGACCTTCTGGGGGGTTGCGATTGCCGGGTTGGCGCAGGTGCCGTTGCTGATCTGGCTGTCGCATGACTTTGCCTGGGGCGGGTTGACGTATGTCGGTTGGGGATCGACGCTGTATTTGGTCATGTTCGCGACCGTCCTGGCGTATGCGGCGTGGTACTGGGCGCTGAATCACGGCTCGGTGGTGCGTATCGCGCCGGTGCAGTTTGCACAGCCGGTGGTCAGTCTGGTTTTCGCCGTGCTGCTGTTGAGCGAGGCGATCACATTGCCGATTGTGTTTTCGACGGCGCTGATCCTCGGCGGTATTGTGCTGGCCAGCCGGGCGCAGCGTGTACCCGCTGCCGTTAAAGAGAGGAATTAAAATGCCCGTCATACCTTTAAGAGACATCGAGGCCGCCGCCGAAGTGGTTTACCGGCATATGCGCCCGACGCCCGAGATATCATGGCCGCTTTTGAACGCGCGCATCGGTGCCGAGGTTATCGTCAAGCACGAGAACCATACCCCGATCGGGGCTTTCAAGATCAGGGGCGGGCTCAACTACCTGACGCTGCTGAAGCAGGCCGAGCCGGATTGCCCGGGCGTGATCACCGCGACCCGTGGCAATCATGGGCAGTCGGTGTCACGCGCGGCGACGGCGATGGGGATGCGTTCGGTCATCTATGTGCCGCACGGTAATAATCCCGAGAAGAATCTGGCGATGCAGGCTTATGGTGCCGAGTTGATGGTACACGGCGATGATTTTCAGGAAAGCCGCGAGGAAGCCGGGCGTGTGGGCGCCGCCGAGGGCCTGCACATGATCCCGCCGTTTCATCCGAATCTGGTCGCGGGTGTCGGCACCTATGGGCTGGAGTTGATGCGCGCGCATCCCGACCTGGATACGATCTATGTGCCGATCGGGATGGGATCCGGCATCTGCGGCCTGATTTCGGTCCGCGACGGGCTGGGCCTGAAGACCAGGATCGTCGGTATCGTCGCCGACAAGGCGCCGGCCTATGCCCTGTCGTTCGAGAAAGGTGCGCCGGTCGAAACCAACGATGCCGCGACGTTCGCCGACGGTGTGGCGTGCCGCAGCCCTGACCCTGAGGCTGTCGAGATCATCAACGGCGGTGCGGAGCGGATCGTGCGCCTGGCCGAGGACGAATTCCGTGCCGCGATGCGGGCCTATTTCTTCGACACTCACAATATTGCCGAAGGTGCCGGGGCCGGACCGCTTGCCGGTTTGCTGCAGGAAAAGGACAAGATGGCCGGCAAGAAAGTCGCCGTGATTCTTAGCGGCGGCAACGCCGACAAAGAGCAATTTCTGCAGGCGATGGCCGGGGAATGACACGGCACATGCAGCCATTCTATATTGTCATTCCCGCGCACGCGGGAACCCAGGATTACGGATGCCTTGGATCCCCGCTTTCGCGAGGATGACGAGTAGGGGTTTACGACAAAGGGAATTCAATGACCGAAGAACTGTTCCGCGAAGATTCTTATCTGAGAACCTGTGACGCCATGGTCATAGCAGCAGATGACAGCGGTATCGAACTCGACTGCACGATCTTTTATGCCATGGGGGGCGGTCAGCCCGGCGATACAGGCGTGCTCAGAACAGCCGATGGACGTGAAGTGGCGATTCAGAACACCGTCAAGGACCGCGAGAGCGGCAGGCATCTGCATATCCCGGACGAAGGCGCCCCGGCGCTTGTTGCCGGCGATAAAGTGACGTGCGAAATCGACTGGGACCGGCGCTATCGTCTGATGCGGATGCACTCCGCCCTGCACCTGTTGTGCGCCGTCGTCGACGGCGGTGTCACCGGCGGGCAGATCGGTGAGGAAAAAAGCCGTCTCGACTTCGACTTGCCGGATACCAATATCGACAAGGAAGGCATTGAGGCGCATCTCAACAAGCTGGTCGACGAAGCGCACGCCATGGGCCATCGCTGGATCACCGACGATGAAATGGCGGCAAACGAGGATCTCGTCCGCACCATGTCCGTCAAACCGCCGATGGGCGCGGGACGGGTAAGGCTGATGGAAATCGACGATGGTGTCGATCTGCAGCCGTGCGGCGGGACGCACGTCGCCAATACATCAGAGATCGGTGCGCTGCGCGTCGGCAAGATCGAGAACAAGGGCAAGCATAACCGGCGCATCAATGTGCACCTTATCAATCCGTGAATAAAAAAACCTGAGGGGAAAAATACGTGAGTACCAACGCATACAAGATCGCAGTCGTTCCGGGTGACGGCATCGGCAACGAAGTCGTTCCGCCGACCTGCCGGATTCTCGAAGCCGTCGGCCGTAAGCATGACATTGCCTTCAGCTTCGACGAGAAGGACTGGAGCTGCGAGCGCTACCACAAGGAAGGCGCCATGATGCCGGAAGACGGCCTTGCCGATATCGCCGGTCATGACAGCATCCTGTTGGGCGCCGTCGGCTATCCCGGCGTGCCGGATCACGTGTCGTTGTGGGGGCTGTTGATTCCGATCCGCCGCGAATATCAGCAGTATGTTTCACTGCGTCCCGTGCGCCTGTTCGAGGGCGTGCCGTGTCCGCTTGCCGGACGCAAGCCGGGCGATATCGACATGGTCATCGTGCGTGAAAACAATGAAGGCGAGTATTCGGAAATCGGCGGGCGCATGTATCGCGGCACCGCAGACGAATTCGTCTCGCAGCAGTCGATCTTCACCCGCAAGGGGACGGACCGGATCATGCGCTATGCGTTTGAACTGGCCCGCACACGGCCCCGCAAGCATGTGACGTCGGCGACGAAATCGAACGGAATCATCCATTCGATGCCGTATTGGGATGAACGCTTCGAGGCGATCTCGGCGGAGTACCCGGACATCGAAACGGCGAAATTCCATATCGACATTCTGGCGGCACGGTTCGTCACCAGCCCGGACTGGTTTGACGTCGTCGTCGGCTCGAACCTGTTCGGCGATATTCTTTCCGATCTTGGGCCGGGAATTACAGGTACGATTGCGATCGCGCCCAGCGGGAACATCAATCCCGAGCGTGAACATCCGTCGATGTTCGAGCCGGTGCACGGCTCGGCCCCGGATATTGCCGGACAGGGGATCGCCAACCCCATCGGTACGGTGTGGTGCGCATCCATGATGCTGGATCACCTGGGGCATGGAGAGGCGGCGGCGGACATGATCCGGGCCATCGAAAACCTGCTCAAGGGTGACGGGCCGAAAACCCCGGATATGGGTGGCAATGCTTCGACCGAGGATATGTGCCGCGCCCTCGAGGCGGAGCTTGGGAACTAAAAGATGACGACGATCCCGTTGTATCAGCTCGATGCTTTCACCGACCGGCCGTTCGGCGGCAATCCGGCGGCGGTGTGTCCGCTCGACGAGTGGCTGCCCGATGACGTCATGCAGTCGATCGCACTTGAAAACAACCTGTCGGAAACCGCGTTCTATGTGCCGGAGGGAAACGGGTTTCGACTGCGCTGGTTCACCCCGGAGATCGAGGTCGATCTGTGTGGTCACGCGACGCTGGCGACCGGCGCCTTGATCCTGGAGAAACTGGATACGGCGCGTGAAGAGGTCGCGTTCGAGACCCGCAGCGGCACACTCGGCGTTAGGCGAAACGGCGACATGCTGGTGATGGACTTCCCGGCCCTTGCGGCCAGCGATGCCCCTGTGCCGGATGGCCTGGAAGAGGCGCTTGGCGCGAGCCCGGTACGGTTTCTCCGTGCGGTCAAGAATATGGCTGTATTCGAAAAAGAGGCGGACGTGCTGGCCATCCGGCCGGATTTCGATTTCATCAAGCAGATGGATGGTATGGGTCTGATCATCACGGCGCCGGGCGACAGTTCTGACTGTGCATCGCGCTATTTCGCACCCCACGCCGGTATCAACGAAGACCCCGTGACCGGCTCGGCGCACTGCACCATCGTGCCGTATTGGGCGGATATTCTGGGCAAGGATACAATCCATGCCCGGCAGGTCTCGGCCCGATCCGGCGATCTTTACTGCCGTATGTCCGGCGCGCGGGTGGAAATCGGCGGCAAGGCGCGGCTTGTGGTCGAGGGGACGTTCCGATTGTGAGCACCAAGGCATCGTTCGACATCAGGCCTGCCCGGTCCGATGCGGACATGGCGCACACGCGCGAAATGTTCGTCGAATACCAGCAATGGCTGGGCGTTGATTTGTGCTTTCAGGATTTCGAAAATGAAATCGCGAACCTGCCGGGCAAATACGCGCCGCCGGGCGGCGATATATTTATCGCACGGGATAACAGTGACGTTGCCGGCATCGTTGCCGTCAGGCCGGTGGGAAACCAGGATGACAAGCTTTGCGAAATGAAGCGCCTTTATGTACGCGATCAATGGCGCGGTCAGGGGCTGGGCCGCACGCTTGCCGAACTGGCGCTCAGCTTCGCTGAAAATGCCGGCTACCGGCGCATGGTCCTGGATACCCTGTCGCAATTGAAAACGGCCAGGGACATGTATCTGCGCATGGGCTTTTTGGAAACCAAAGCTTATTATGATAATCCGCTGCCAGGCGTGGTTTACATGGAAAAAATCCTCTAAGCTCCGTACTAATACGAATAAACGGCATCATTAAATTGCCGTATTGTGCTCCAAGGATGTATTTATGAAATATCATGGGTTTTTGAAATCGGCACTTTGTGCCGTTGTGGCTGTTGCCGTTGTGATAGCGGCTCAGCCGGCAACAGCGATTGCCGATCAGTTGAAATTGAAGCGCACTTTCGGACTTCGGGGCAGTGGCGAATCGCATGTTCAGATGCGGTCCATGCTGGCGCCGGTCAAACGCAGCGCCAAAAGCCGGTCCACCTCCAATATTCCCGTGACACCGGTTCTCACCGTGATCTCCAAGGACAAGGTCGGCTATGTTTGCACTCTGGGGCCGCGCATCAGTGATGCGTTGCTGCGTGCATGGTACGAAAAGCCGATGGTCATCAGCTATATTTTCGACCCCGATAAAACCAAGGAAAAGATATACCGGATTTCCAAGACGACCGAGCAGCAGGCCGAGGATAAGCGCCTGATCGATGCCATTAACCAGGCGCTCGGCGATGAATTGATCACCGATATTCTGGTGATCAAAGGAACCCGCCAAATGGGCGGCGGTGCGATGTCAAAGCTGCCGTTTGCCAGCTTGCTCGGCTGTGCGGAGCTTGAGAACAGCGCGCCGGCGGAAGAACCGAAAAAGTCCCACTAACGGAACAATCACCGAAAAATACCGCTTAATACATTTTTCTTGTGATTTTTTAACCAAAGATTAGTATTTTAGTACTGCCTCCACGGCTATATCTGGTGGAGGCCGCTAGGTATTGTGGGCTTGAAGCTATTTGCGCATAACGCGCGTCGGCCCGCCAAAATACGTCCGGGTATACGACCGGTTACGAATAGGGGGCGGCATGACCAAGAGAACAGGACGCTTAATCAAGAAGATCGTGCCATTGTGTGTGGCTGCCGGTCTCCTGAGCGGTTGCGCCGTGTTCGACGGCAATGTGTTCGAAGAATCTTTCTGGGCTTCGAGCCCGTTCAAGAAAAACGATCAGGCGGAACTCGGCCTCGCTGAGATGGCGAAGGGGAATTACGTCACTGCCGAAGGATTTTTCCAGCGCGCTCTCAAGGCCAACTCCCGCGATATCCATGCGCTTCTCGGATCGGGCATTCTTTACCAGAACACCGGTCAACTGGTGAAGGCGCGTGAAATGTATGAAGCCGTTCTGGCGATCCGCCCCGATGACAGCGAGCAGTTCGTGGTCTGGAATGAATTGACAACGCGCCCTGCGTCGCAGGTGGCGAGCGTCAATTTGTCGCTGCTGGAAACCGGCGGCACGGCGCAAGCGGCGATGAGGTCCGGTATGAACAGCGTGCCGATCGGCGCCGCACCGCAGGGTGACGTGATGCTGGGCCGTACCAGCACCGAAGTCGCATCGACGCCGATGTCGATGAACACACCCGCTGCGCAGGGCGGCATGCAGATGGAATCGCCGAGCATGATCGGCGGTTTCCAGGGGGGCGATTCGAACGTCATGTCCCGATTTGCGACGCTGAAGGCGCTACGTGATCAGGGGCTTATCACACAGGATGAATATAATCAGCGCCGCCAGTCGAGCATCGGCGCGTTGCTGCCGTTGACATCACCGCCGCCGGCGGCGGGACTGGACCGGCCGGTGCCGACAACCGAACAGATTTCTGCACGCTTGCGGGCCATCGGCCGTGCGCTTGAAATGCGTGCGATCAGCGTTTCGCAGCATTCCGCCGAGCGGAACATGATCCTTGATGCGATGATGCCCTCGGCGCCGGTTATGGTTGCCGAGCCGACGGCGCCGCCGCGTGGGCTGATGGAAGGGGCGGACGCTATCCGCCGTCTCGAAAAGCTGCGCGATGCGGGCTACATCACGGCGGATGAATATGCCCGTGAGCGTCAGGCCATCGAACTTTCCGTGCAATCCGCAGCCGGTCCGGGACAGCCCGCGGGGACAATGGCCAAGGCTGCACCGGCGCCCGAGGCTCAGCCGATGGCGGCCAAGGCAGCACCCAAGCCGTCGGGGCCGCAACCCGCGGTGCACCTGGCGTCCTACAGATCGGCCAAGCAGGCGGAGAGCGGCTGGCTGCAGATCAAGCGGGCGCACGGCAATGTGCTGGGGAGCCTCGATCACGAGGTCAGCCGCGTGACGCTCGGCAGCAAGGGCACGTATTACCGCCTCAAGGCTGGGCCGTTGCCGTCGGTTTCCGAAGCGAAGTCGCTTTGCTCGCAGTTGAAAAAGCGCCGTCAGTTCTGTGACACCACGGTGATGAACGACGGCTGACCGGGTCTAGGTGCTTTTCACGAAGTCGCGGATGTGACGGATGACGTCTTCCGGTTTCTCGGCGTGCACCCAGTGTCCGGCATCGGCGATTTCAGCGTGCACCGCCATTGGAAACAGGCTGTCGATGATCGGCATGTGCGCTTCCGAGACGAAATCTGATTTGCCGCCGCGCAGAAACAACGTCGGGCCGTCGTAGGGGGCTCCCAGCCCTTGCGGATAATCCAGAATGTCCGCGAGACCGTTTTCAATGGCATCCAGATTGACCTGCCATTTCATACCTGTCTCGTCCTGCCCCAGATTCTGTAGAAGAAAGGCGCGGATACCGGGGTCCGGGATGGCGTCCTGTAAGTACTTTTCGGCTTCGGAACGGCGCGCCAGTTCATCAAGCGGCACGCCTCGCATGGCATCGATATAGGGACGGTGCGAATGTCCATAAGCAACCGGGGCGATATCGACGACCATCAGGCCGCGCACAAGGCTGGGCTCGCTCTGCGCCAGCGTCATTGCCGCCTTGCCGCCCATGGAGTGGCCGACGACCACGCAGGGACCGGCATCCAGATCGCCGATGAGCCGCGCCAGGTCGCCGGCCATGGCCGGGTAGGTCATTTCATCGTCCCAGGGACTATCGCCGTGATTGCGCATGTCGGCGGTTACGATGCGCGCGCTTTCGGCCAGACGTTTCTGGATCGCCTGCCAGTTGCGGCGGCGACCAAACAGACCGTGCACAATAATGACAGGTGTGCCGTCGCCAAGGTCACTGGTGGAAAGTGCAAGGGCGCGCATCAGAAGGGAGATCGCTTAATTGCTGTTTGAGGCGGCGACTTCGGTGCCTTTGAGCGATGCCAGAAGACGATCCTGCACTTTGCGGTGCTCAAGGAACTTGGCAAGCTCTTTCCCTTCCAGGGTGCGCCCGGACGGCATCTTGACGCGCAGTGGGTTGGCCTGTTTGCCGCCGTTCAGGACCTCGTAATGCAGGTGCGGGCCGGTCGAGCGCCCGGTGGTGCCGACATAACCGATAATCTGCCCCTGCTCGACGCGTTTGCCGCTGCGGACGCCACGCGCGAACCCCTTGAGGTGTGCGTAGGCGGTCTCGAACGTGCCGTTGTGGCGGATCCGGATGTAATTGCCATAACCGCCCTTGCGTCCGGCAAAGGCAACGGTGCCGTTACCGGCAGCGTAGATCGGTGTGCCGGTGGGGGCTGCGAAATCGACGCCCTTATGCATCCGGGTATAGCCGAGAATCGGGTGTTTGCGTTTGCCGAAGGTCGACGACAGGCGCGCGCCGTCGATCGGGGTACGCATCAGCGCCTTTCGGGACGCCTTGCCGGATTCGTCGAAATAATCGACGGTGCCGTCATTGAGTTCATGGCGGTAGATATTGATCCGCTTGCCGCTCAACGTCAGGGCGGCATAGGTCACGGCGCCGTTGTAGACGGATTTGCCGGATTGATCGAGAACGCGCTCGTACATAACTTCGAAGCTGTCGCCGGTACGGATATCGCGCTGGAAGTCGACGTCCCAGGATAGCAGCCGGATCATGCGGGCAATAATGACGGCGGGCACTCCTGCATCGCGACCGGCGACATATAGACTGTTTTCGATTTTGCCTTCGGCATGTACCGGTGTCCGTTCAAGTTCCTTGGCGTGCTGCTCGGCACGGAAATCGCCGTCGGCGGTGCGGGCAACGCGAACTTCGGTTTTGTAATCGGGCTCGATGGCGAAGCCGATGAAGGTGTCGTTCTTGGTCTGTGTGCGGGCATCGACGGAGAGCGGCGCGCTCTCGAACGTCAAAGTGACATCCTGGCCGCGGCGGATGCGGCGTGGATTATAATATTCGGACAGCGCCTTAATCGCGTAATGCGCGTCGGTTCGTTCGACGCCGGCGCCGACAAGCAATTCCGCAAGAGTGTCGCCACGGCCGATTTCAATACGCTGGTTATAGATCGCCGGCTGCGCCGGGACGATGCTGGCGCGATGCGGTGCGACCGGGCGGCGGGTCTGCAGTGTTGCCGCGGCAGCCGGGTTGCCGAGCGAGATCGGCGCCATGGACATGGTGTCGGCTTCCGTCAGATCTTCGCCGATATCGAGCTGAAGCACATTCAATGCGAACAGCAAGGCGACGCTGGAGGCCGCTGCAAGGATGAAAATGCCTTTATTCTTCATAGCTTATGCTTTTGCCCCAAGAATCCCTCAAGAATCATATCAGCCGCCTCACCGAAGCGGTGTGCCGTACTATTTACAGGCCGTATCTTGCTGTTGCGTGTATTTGCCCAGGGCCCGCCTTATTGATTATCACCAAATTGACCCGCCCCGGTCCTGCCTGTCAAGCGGTTTCAGGGCGATTCTGTCAATGGAATCAACTATATCGGGTTCAGATTAACAAACAGTTGCGCAAGATCGGGGGGCGTTCTTTCGAGTACGGCGGGGCGCTTGTTGATTTTTTTTAAGGAAAACTTTTATTATTTCAGCTTCCAGTGCATCTCGATGCGGATTAAAATATTTATTATCAATGAGTTAAGGCGTATTTTGGGGAATATGAAAAAGATTTGACAGTATCGATGCTGAGGGCCTATAACCCCGTCTCTCGCGGGGCGTTGGATCTTCTTCCGACGCCCCGCGAGACGCGAGAGTGCCGCTCTAGGCTTTCTCGTGAGCGTTTCGGGCTTAAATCCAGGCGCACGCTGATATACATTGTGAATACGGAAGAGATACGTGGGCGGCGGCTTGTTGTTCATCGAGGACATCTTATGGAGTTTGTCTTCTCACGTATCGGAACTGCTTTTTGGCGTTGTTGCTTCTTTATTGGAGTGATGGCGGTATTGAGCAGCCACGATTGTGCGAGGACAGGTTCTTGTCGGTTTTCGGTGTCTTGCTTGCAGGGCATCGGCAAATCAACTTGAGAGTTTGATCCTGGCTCAGAACGAACGCTGGCGGCATGCCTAACACATGCAAGTCGAACGAGGTCCGGAGCTTGCTCCGGGTGCCTAGTGGCGAACGGGTGAGTAACGCGTGGGAACCTGCCCTGGAGTGGGGAACAACCTTTGGAAACGAAGGCTAATACCGCATACGCTCTACGGAGGAAA